>JAZOQN010000116.1:0-2778 GCA_045656125.1 Acutalibacteraceae bacterium | reverse complement strand
ATACACTCTTGCTGTTTCTCCGCTTGACTGTATGGGTTGCGGCGTTTGTATCGGCGTATGTCCCACAAACTCCCTCAAGATGGTTCCTCAGGCTTCTCAACTTGCTGAACAAGAAGTATTCGATTACTGCGTAGCTAATGTAACAGAAAAAGACGGCGTTGCAAGTGATGCTAACGTTATTACTTCTCAGTACAAGAAGCCGTTGCTCGAGTTCTCGGGCTCTTGCGCAGGTTGTGCAGAAACCGCTTACGCTCGTATTGTTACTCAGCTCTTTGGTGACAGAATGTACATCTCTAACGCAACAGGTTGTTCATCTATCTGGGGCGGTCCTGCTGCTACATCACCATATACAACAAACTTCGACGGTCACGGTCCTGCTTGGGCTAACTCACTCTTCGAAGATAACGCTGAACACGGCTTTGGTATGTACCTTGGTCAAAAGGCTATTCGTGACGGCCTTGCAGCACAAGTAAAAGAAATGGCTGAATCCGATAAGGCATCCGCTGAATTCAAGGCTGCCGCTGAAGCATACTTCGCTACTTTTGATGACGGCGCTAAGAATACCGATGCTACAAAAGCACTCGTTGCTGAAATCGAAAAGGCCGCTAATGCAGGTTGTCCTGTTGCTCCTGCTATTCTCGCTAAGAAAGAATACCTTTCTAAGAAGTCTATCTGGATCTTCGGTGGTGACGGTTGGGCATACGACATTGGCTTCGGCGGTGTTGACCACGTTCTTGCAACCGGTGAAAACGTAAACATTATGGTATTCGATACCGAAGTTTACTCTAACACAGGCGGTCAGGCTTCTAAGGCTTCTAACATTGGTCAGGTTGCTCAGTTCGCTGCTGCAGGTAAGGCAATCAACAAGAAGAGCCTTGCTGAAATTGCAATGTCCTACGGTTACGTATACGTAGCACAAATTGCTATGGGCGCTGATATGAACCAGACCCTTAAGGCTATTAAGGAAGCTGAAGCTTATAACGGTCCTTCAATCATCATCTGCTACTCACCTTGCGAAATGCATTCAATTAAGGGCGGTATGATTAACTGCCAGAACGAAATGCGCAAGGCTGTTGCTGCAGGATATTGGGATATGTTCCGTTACAACCCGGCTCTCAAAGAAGAAGGAAAGAATCCGTTCTCACTTGATAGCAAGCCTGCTACTGCTGACTATAAGGAATTCATCCTTAACGAAGCTCGTTACTCTTCACTTACACGTTCATTCCCTGACCGTGCAGAAGCTCTCTTCGAGCAAGCAAGTCAAGCTGCAAAGGCTCGTCGTGCTCACCTTGAAAAATTGGTTGAACTCTACGGCAAGCAGTAAAATAAATTAAGGCAACCTCAAACGAGGTTGCCTTTTTTGTTTTATTGTGTTAATATAACTATAAGGAGTGATAATATGAAAAAATTGTTAAACATACTTTTAATTGTACAAATTATTTCATCCACTATTTCATTTTTCGCTTTACTTTCAAGTTCGATTTTACTTGCAATTATACAATTATTTATTGGTATTTTAGTTGTCACTTTAACCCTTGCCGTAATTTTCAATACTGACGATATTGAAAACTTGAAATATGAATTAACTCGTCTTCGTGAAGATTTCAGAAAGCAAGACCAAGTTTATGAAATTAAAGAAAACGCGCCTCCAACCACCAACTATAATGACACTGCTAAAGGTACTTGGGAATGTATGAAATGTGGGACAGTAAACAAATCCGGCACTACACACTGTACAAATTGTGCAGCAGAATATTCTTCATATATAAATCCGACCACAAGCCCATTTGCTAAGAAAAAAGTAAGCCGATGGATAAAATAAAACTCAGGCAATTGCCTGAGTTTTTTAATACCCTAATTCTTCACCGCAAAGTATTACGGTTATTCTTTCGATATCCTTTTGCATACCGCTTACAAGATAATTTCTGCAAATTCTTGTGGGCAGCTTACAGCCGTCAGTAAAGCTTGGATTATCATTTTTAAGAAGTGATACACAATGGCCGAGTTTTGCACAAGGGCTATCCACATTAAGTCTTACGCAGTTTTTAGGAGCCGCAACTTTTTTAACACGCAAAAATGCTTCGTTTAAATCCTTAACAATTTTATTAATTCCTACTACCATTACAACCCTCTTGGGTCCGAAAGCAATTGCGGCAATTCGGTTTGAAAAACCGTCTACATTAAGTAGTTCCCCGTCCTCAGTAACGGCATTCGAGGAGCAGAAATAATAGTCAATCCCAACTACTTTGCTATAAATTTCCATTTGTTCTTCGGCAGTTATTCCCGCGCGATTTCTATTTAAAAAATTATAGCAAGGCTTATTAATTAAATCCCAAACACCGCTTTCAATAAGTGACATAGAGCCACCGGAAGTTATTAATGCTTCTTTTGGCAATAAATTTTCAACATACTTTACTACATCCTCTTTAGTTTCGCAGTAAACCGAATTTATATTATTTAATTTCAAGCTATTTATTACTTTTTCAATTCTTTCGTTCATAATAACACATCCTTTCCTTTAGAATAACACATAAATAATAAAAAGACAATAAAATAAATATCCACCCGCATAGCGGGTGGTATTTCATTTTCGGGCATAGCCCTAACCGATACTGGCGGCGCACAAGTGCGCTTTATGGTTGGCCTGACAGCCATGCATAGATTACCGGCTACCCGTAAACGGGTCAAGGGCTTTGCCCTTGTCGTTTAAGGGGGTTACGGTGACAGCGTAGATACTATAAAATATACGAAACTTGCCGACAAATTGAAAACGCAGTT
>JAZOQN010000115.1:0-5893 GCA_045656125.1 Acutalibacteraceae bacterium | reverse complement strand
AACTGTCCGTAACCAACATCAATAGCATAAACCTTTTTAGCCCCATTTTGCAGCATACAGTCGGTAAAACCGCCGGTTGATGCGCCAATATCAGCACAAAGTTTCCCGTCTAATGTAATCGGAAAAGTTTCCATAGCCTTTTCAAGTTTTAAACCGCCACGGCTTACGTATTTTAAAGGATTACTTCTGACTTCAATAACATCGTCATCCTTAACAGTTGTACCGGGTTTATCGGCTTTTTGATTATTAACATAAACTACGCCCGCCATAATGAGCGTTTTTGCTTTTTCGCGACTGTCACATACTCCAAGGTCAAAAACCGCCGCATCAAGTCTCTTTTTATTATTCAAGTGATAATACCTCTTTTACTGTTTTAACAATAGATTCATAATCTAAACCGTATTTTTTACGTTGTGAATCGACAGAAGCTTGCTTTACAAAACCTTCAACAGCCTGAGCTTTATATTTACCTTTAAAACCGTTCTCGAGCAATTTAAAGCCACATTTTTCAGCAACTCCACCGCTTAAAATTCCTTCTTCAAAAAAGAATACATTTTTAAAGCTTAATAACTTATCAAGCAATTCATTAGAGAGTGGATTGATAATATTAATTTTAACAACGGCAACATTAACGTTATTATTTTCAAAAACTTTTTTTGCTTTTAACGCCTCGGATGTTAAAGTACCGTAGGTCACAACAACGGTTTCACTGTTGCCAAATACCGAAAATTCGCCAAAATCTTGATAAGTTTCGTTAATTTGAGGCTCAGTGCCACGTGGATATCTGATAGCTGCAATGCCTTTGGGATTTTCAAGACGTTTTTCTAACATTTCTCGCAATTCTTGGAATGTTGCAGGAGCGTAGATTTTAACATTAGGAATTGAAGATAAACACGCCACATCGAACAAACCTTGGTGTGTTTCACCGTCATCTCCGACAAAGCCGGCACGGTCAACCGCAAATGTTAACGGAACTCCGGCAATAGCGGCATCGTGTATGATTTGGTCGTAACCACGCTGTAAAAATGTCGAATAAACCGCAAATACCGGCTTTAGACCTGAAACTGCTAACGATGATGCAAAAGTAACGGCGTGTTCTTCGGCAATTCCGACATCAAAAAACCTATTCTTAAAGGTTTCGGAGAACTTTTTTAATCCTGTTCCGGTAGTCATTGCTGCGGTAATTGCACAGATTTTTTCATCATTTTGAGCCAATTCACACAATTTATCACCAAAGATAATAGAAAAATTGGCTTTTGATTTTGAAATTTCACCCGTAGACACGTCAAAACTGCCAACACCGTGAAAATCACCCGGATTATTTTCTGCCGGTGCATATCCCTTACCTTTGACAGTTTTTGTGTGTATAAGCACCGGTCGATTAAGCTCTTTTGAAATATCAAAAGTTTCACAAAGTTTCGGAATATCGTGACCGTCAACCGGTCCCATATAATAAAAACCTAATGACTCAAAAATATTACTATGATACAAGGCGTTTTTAACCATCAATTTAAAATGAAAAACAAATGAACGCAAGTATCTACCGATTAAAGGAATTTTTACTAAGAACCGTTCAACGCCGTACTTGAATCTAAAATAACCTTTTCGTGTTCTTATTGTGCTTAAATGTTTTGCTAAAGCACCTTTGTTTTTTGAAATAGACATTTTATTGTCATTCAAAATCACAATCAATTTACTGTCTTTTTTGCTGACGTTATTTAACGCTTCGTAAATCATACCGCCGGTTAATGCTCCGTCACCTAATACAGCAATAGAATAACCCTTATTATTACTCAACGCCTTTGCAATACAAGAGCCGTATGCAGATGCGACAGATGTACTGCTGTGTCCGGTAATAAAACTGTCGTGAAGACTCTCCTCAGGTTTCATAAAACCTGAAATACCGTCTTCTTTTCGCAATGAGGAAAACTCGTTAAATCTTCCGGTGAGCAGTTTGTGTGGATAACACTGATGTCCAACGTCAAAAACAATTGTATCATCAGGAGAATTAAAACACTTGTGCAGGGCGACAGTTAACTCAACCGCACCCAAATTTGAAGCTAAATGTCCCCCATTTTTAGCAACTGTATTGATTATACAGTCACGCATCTCTTCGCACAGTACATTAAGTTCATCATTATTCAGTTTTCTTACATCATCAGGTGAATTTACCCGACTGAGAAAACGGTAATCCATTTTAAACTTCCTTTGAAATTAATTAATTTAATCTTGTAACCATACTTTCGGCAAATTTCTTTAAATTATTGGTATCATTAAAAGCAGATAAAAGAGAAATTGCTTCATCAGTTAGCTTTATAACATCTTTTTGTGCATTTTCTACACCGACAATCGATACATAGGTTGATTTATTTTGTTCACTGTCACTTCCAATCGGCTTACCTAAAACCTTTTCATCACCTATTATGTCGAGAATATCGTCTCTTATTTGAAAAGCCAATCCGATTTTTTCTGCGATTTTACATGCATTTTCAGTCTTAATATCATCAGCACCCGCTAAAATACAACCAATGGTAGCAGCAGCTTTAAGTAAAGCACCGGTTTTCAATCTGTAAAGCTCTAAAACAACCTCTAACGGTGCTTTCGAATTTTCATATTTTAAATCAATAACCTGACCACCAATCATACCGTTAACACCGGCACACTCAGACAACTTAGCTAATGCCTTTACAACACGGTCGGCAGGAACATTTTTGGTTTTTGCAGCAAGACCAAAGCTTTCTGTCAACAAAGCATCACCTGCAAGCAGTGCAGTTGATTCACCGAAAGCTTTGTGACAGGACGGTTTACCACGACGCATATCATCATTATCCATACAAGGTAAATCATCATGTATAAGTGAATATGTATGTATCATTTCAAGTGCAACAGCGAAATTTAACGCATCTTCAGGGTTTCCGCCTGCAATACGCATAAATTCCATAAGCAATTTTGGTCTAATACGTTTTCCACCTGCAGATGCACTGTAAGACATAGCGTTTATTAGTTCATCGTATTCAGTTCCTTTTGCCTTTAAAACATCAATAATTTTATTTTCAATCAGTATTTCGTAACTGTCAAACATAATATCTCAACTTTCAAAATTATAGTTATATAATAAAAACTACATTAACTGTTCAATTTTTTGACGTGCATTTTCAAGTTGTTGTTTACATTCTGCCGAAAGTTTAACCCCGTCGGTATAAAGCTTAATAGACTCGTCGAGTCCACATTCGCCCGACTCCAACTTTTCAACAATTTTTTCTAAATCTTTAAGATTGTTTTCAAAAGTTCCACTCATTGTTTTTCTCCTTTTTGAGTAGTATTTACGGTACATTCGGCACAGCCGTCTGACAATGTTAATTTAAATTTATCGCCAACATTTAGTTGTTCAACAGAATTAACGGTTTCACCGTTGATTTCGGCAATTGAATAACCTCGAAGTAAAATTTTTGCAGGGTTTAATGCATCAAGTTTTGCCATCAGTTCGGTGATTTTATTATCAACATCTGCAGTATTTTTATTAAACATTACATCAAGACGTGATTTTAAACCATCAAGTCTTAAACCTAACGAATCAACCGTACTATATGGGTTTGACAAAACCGGTCGGTTTATCAAAGATGCATATTTTTGTTCTAAACTGTTAAGACGACTGTTAATAAAGGTACTTAACCGAGCGTTTATTCCTAAAATATAAGCCATGACCTCAGTTATATCAGGCACTGCTAATTCTGCGGCTGCAGAAGGTGTCGGGGCACGTAAATCGGCGGCGAAGTCGCAAATTGTAAAATCGGTTTCATGACCAACTGCAGATATAACAGGAATTTTTGAATTTGACACTGCACGTGCCAAATTTTCGTCATTAAAGCACCACAAATCCTCAACCGAACCACCGCCGCGACCTATAATAATTACATCGCAGTCGGTATTATTAACCTTTTTTAATGCCTCAATCATTTGTTCTGCCGAGCCTTCACCCTGAACCTTTACCGGACACATTAAAAGTGAAGCCACGGGCCATCTACGACCTAAAACATTTATCATATCCTGCACGGCAGCACCGGTTGCTGATGTAATAACAGCAATTTTTTTGGGAAACTGCGGTAACTCACGCTTTCTTGAAGGGTCAAACAATCCCTCTTTACTTAATTTTTCCTTTAACTGTTCAAAAGCGATTGCAATACTACCTGCACCGTCGGGTTGCATATCACCGACATAAAACTGATATGCACCGTCACGCTCATAAAGATTAACGTCACCTCTGCAGATGACCTTCATTCCATCAGACGGTATGAATTTTAATCGCATTGAACTTGATTTAAACATAACCGCTTTAATCGATGAACTTTCATCTTTTAAGGTGAAATAAGCGTGTCCACTGAATGAATTAATCTTAAAATTAGAAATCTCACCGACGAGAAATATTGATTTTAAATTAACGTCAGAGTCAAGAACAGATTTAACATACCTATTCAATTGTGAAACGGTAATAATATTTCCGTTCATAGTATTCTCCTATTTTTCTGATAAAATTGAAGTCATAACAGCAATTCCCACAGCATTGTCACTCGACAATTCAGGACTTGCAAAAAACGCACCGTATTTTTCGGTTATATGTTGTCTAATAAAAGTATTTGACATTACTCCGCCTGCAAAAACAAAAGGAATATTACCAAACTGTCTAATTAACTCTGCCGTCATACAGTCAACAGTTTCAGATAGATATTTTATTGTGAAAAACGCTATATCTTCTTGAGAATACCCTTTTTCAAGCATTTGCTGTGCTTTATTTTCAAGTCCGGAAATGCTACAATCAGCATTTTTCATAGAAACTTTTATTTTATCTTTATATTCACCGGTTAGCGACAGTTTATCAAGTTGCTTTCCTGCAGGAAAATCCAAACCCAAAAGATTCCCAACACGGTCAACAGCCTGCCCCATTTTAAGGTCTAACGACTCTGCAACAATTTTACACTTGAAAAACGTATCTTTATCATATTCGGTATATAAAGCTTCCGTTGTACCGCCTGAAATATGAAATGAAATAAAAGGCTTTCCAATTAAATCTAATTTGTTGGCAGAAAACAATGCCGCGGCAATATGACCAGCCTGATGTGAAAATTTATAAAGATTTACACCTAAAGCACTTGATACAGCCGATGCTGCTGAAACTCCCGCTAAAAAACAAGGCATATAACTGTCGGGCAAACCTCTCGGTCTATCTGATACACCAACCGCTTTTATTTCACCTAATTTACAGGCTCCGTCCAAAATTTCAGGTAGGGCTTTAGTATGCAAAAACAAAGCATCGCTTTGTCTTAACCCTATACTACCCTCTTTAACCGGTAAAAGTCTACGAGAGTTTACAAACTCTCGTGTTTTACTGTTATATTCAGCCGCAGAAGTTGTATAATTGCTTGTATCTATTCCTAAATAAACACTCATTTTTCTTTGCGGACAACAGTGCCTAATACACCATTAACAAAGGATGCATCATCAGTAGAGGTATAAGTTTTGCACAGTTCAACTGCCTCATCAATAGAAACAGCCGCAGGAATCTCGTCCATAAATTTAATTTCGTAAATAGCAAGACGAAGAACTGCCAAAGCCACTTTTGAAATACGTGAAATTGTCCAACCTGAAGAAAGATTTTCCGAAATTATACCGTCAATTTCTTCTATATTTTTAAATGTTTCAGTGAAAACCTTAACAGTATAACCGTCTTCATCTTCTAAAAAGTCGCGACACTCCTTAGCAGATTCAAGTATATCTTCAACATCGTATCCATTAATACTTTTTTCAAAAATCAGGATAAAAGCCTGGTTTCTTGCTTCTTTTCTAGTCATTATAATACCTCACTTAAAATATTCAAAAAGTTGCATTTTTATTCATA
>JAZOQN010000114.1:0-10804 GCA_045656125.1 Acutalibacteraceae bacterium | reverse complement strand
TCCTCTGCCTCAACCGATTTAATAACAACACGGTCCAATAAAGGCTTAATAGTCATAATAATTACCTCCTGTAATTTATTATTATCATCAAATTAGCACTCTTTAACTTCGAGTGCTAATACATATTTTAGCACGTATTTCAAAAAAATCAAGTACTTTTGCAAAATTTCCCAAAATATTTTTAGAATTTAAGAATTAAGAGCTACAATACCTAAATTCAAATAAAACGCAAAACCGCACCACAAAAGATACGGCACTAATAACCACGCGGACTTACGCTCAATTCGGTGGAATGACAAAAAGGTTAAAATCACGGCTATGATAAGTGCTGCTAACCAAAACAATGCGAATTTGGCAGCCTCAAACCTAAAGAAAATAACCGGCCAAAGAATATTTATGAAAAGCTGTACCAAATAAAACTTTATAGCAATACCTTTATCAAGGTCACGCGAGGCGGCTATATTCCCTGCCGCCCAACCAATTATGATATACAAAAGTGTCCAAACGACAGGGAAAACCCATGCGGGTGGTGAAAGCGGCGGTTTTTCAACCGTTTTATAAATATCGTAATTGCCCGCAAGTAACGCTCCTAATCCCCCAGCCGCAAGAGTAACACCAACCCAAATTAATTGTGTTTTGTATTTTTTTATAAAGTTTTTAATTTTGTTCATTATTATCCCTCCAAAATAAATATATGTTGTTTTCCACAGGGATAATCATTATTTGAAAATTCTTTCTATCAGATTAACAAAACAAAAAGGACAGATGCAACGCATCTGTCCTTTTAATTACTTCAAAATATAAATTTCAACGTCTCTGCGACCCCAATAGCTACCGCATTGGCATTTAGAACCACTAAAATACATACGAAGGTCAGCAATAATGGTCTTGCTTTTCTTTGCAAAACCGCCTGTATCAGCAGCAATAGCGTAACCGTAAGTTCTCTTGCCGTCGGGAGTTACGATATAAAGTTTAGTTCCGTAAGGAATCTGTTTCGGGTTAACTGCAATATAACCCGGACGTGCGGTGTTTTTACCGTAATAAGCGGTTGAATTTCCGTCACAATGGTTACAATAAGCAGTAGCCTTACCGGTAATAACCTTTGTATAGTTAACCGGCTTGCCGTTTTCATCAAGTGCAATAGGTTCATCCGGCTTTAAAGTTGAAATACACTTAACATCTTCGCTGGTTTTAACGGGGTCTCCCGGACGGCGTAAAGTACCGATTGTTTGAACCTGAGTTACCGCTTCTTTGATAATTACTTCTTCAACAACCTCACGGCTTACTTCAATGCCGTTAAGGGTAACAACCGAATAAGTGACCTTTTTTTCACCATGTTCACCATCGGTAGTCTTTGTTTCACCTTTGTATAGCTTATCACTATACACTTTCTTATAACCGTGCTTAATAGTCTCGGTAACAACCTCTTCAGTAGTTGTAATAGTTACTGGATTCATAACATACTCAGCAGAACTAAACATACCAAGCAGCGGTGCATCCTCTACATCTTCAGACTCAACATTTTCGACTATGTCGTTAGTATCAACAGTATTTGACGCTGAATCCATTGCAGTATTAACATGATGGAACTCATCTCGATAAACAACCGAAAAGCCGTCGAAAGTTACATAGCCAACTGCAATAGAAATAATTGAAGCTGCCAAGAACACAGTTCTTAAGACCTTTTTGGAAGTCAGGCCGTTTAGAAAGCCTTTGATTTTTTCTAACATGTAATTCTCCATTCGCCGTCAAAATTTTTTGCTTTGTCCGACGGCACGGCACAAAGCAATTACGGATTAACCGTATGTAAAGCAAATTTTAATTGTGATATATTTTTCACAATACAAATTTGTAACCTTTTAAAAGTAGTATACGCATTTTTTTAACGCGGTAACACCTATTATAAACAAAAAACACAAGAAGTCAACCTTTGGGTGTGTATATCCTTTGTGCAATTTGACGAAAACACACTCGTTTTTATACCAAAAAAGCGGTTACAAGATTGTAATTTTTTAGGAAAACACTGCTTTGCTTTACTTTGGAAAAGCGGAAAAATTGTGCAAACCAACAATTTTTTGTGATATTTTTTCACTTTTTAGATAAAATCGGTTTAAATAACACCAAAAATGCCCCAAAAATGCACTTTTTGGGGGTTCAATCCCATAAAAACGCCATTTTCGGGGCTTTTATTCTTAAAATTTATTTATTTTTTATTATGAATTAACTTAAATTTAAATAAAAATTTGCTCTGCAACCTCATAAACCTTTAAAAAAAGACAAGACATAAGCTCATCATTTATAAATTTAGGCGGTTTTCCCTTTTGTAAACGGTTATAAATCACATTTTCTCTCAAAATTTCAATTTCATCTGCTTTTAATGTACCCATTTCAATAACTTTCGCAGACTTAATTTGTTTTAAAACCTCAATATACCATTTTGCTCCCATCTGCGTTTGCTCATAACCGTAAAGCTCATTCCAACGTTCGTCTTTAAGATTTTCATTATCAACACCGTCTGCCAACAGATTTTTATAAATTATATTATTAAACTGAGCATCCCAAACAATATCGGTTATTAAATGTATAATATACCCTCTCAAAAACGCCTCATCTGTTTTACCTTTATTGTTAGCATAAAACTCCTTTGCATTTTTAAGCCAAACCTTTAAATCAGCATCTCTTAAATGTGCAGGCCAACGTTTCTCTTTCGGTGCAAAACCTCCCACATTAACGCTGTCCGGACTTATACTGCCCAAATATATCTCAGCAGAATACTTTTCAAACTGTTTTACATTATAATAATAAGCGGCTTGCAAATGTGTAATGGGTCCCGGCATTATATCACCTCAACTAAAAAAATAGTGATACAGTCAAACTGTACCACTATTTTAAACTTTAATTTTAGATTTTGCAAGTATTAATATTACTTACGCCAATTATTCGCCTTGATTGTTTGAAGCCTGAGGAATCTGCTGACGGAGAGCTGCGCGAGTCTTCTTAATCTCATTAAGGTTTGCAGTAAGCATTTCATCAGAGCGGAGCATCAAATCATCGACAAAATCCTGAGCAGCTTTACGCATATCACGGCTCTTCTTTTGAGCTGCTGCCAAAACCTCTCCTGCTTTTGCCTGAGCAAGCTTTGTAATTTCTTCCTGAGCAACCATAGCCTTAGCACGTTCCTCAGCAACACGGATGATATTATCAGCTTCACGCTTTGCGTTATTGATAATATCTGCACGGTCAGCAACGATACCCTTAGCCTGCTTAACCTCGGTCGGCATAGTCATACGCATATCATCAATGATAGCTCTAACCTTTTCAACATCAACAACAACACGTTTACCGGGCATTTTGAAGCTGCTTTCAAGCACTTCGTCCAACTGTTCCATCAAATCGTCCATATTCATAACTTTTACTTCCTTTCGGTTTTAATTCTTTTTAAAATTGCATCGTGAATAACTTCGGGAACAAACTCACTGATGTCCCCACCCATGCGACCGATTTCCTTAACCATACTTGAACTCAAGTACATATTCTCTGCTTTGGTTGTCAAGAAAACCGTTTCAACATTGGGATTAAGTTTTTTATTAGTCAGTGCCATCTGAAATTCATACTCAAAGTCAGACATCGCACGAAGACCCTTTACAATTGCACCGGCTGAAACCTGACGTGCATAATCTGCCAAAAGACCGTCATAACAGTCAACTACAACATTAGGAATGTCCGCGGTAACCTCGCGAAGCATTTCCATACGTTCAACGGCTGAGAAACTCGGGTTTTTAGAGGAATTGGTCATTACAACCACTATAACCCTTGAAAACATACCTGCGGCACGACGGATGATATCCAAGTGACCCACAGTGACCGGGTCAAAACTACCCGGACAAACAGCAATAATTCTATCCATTAATCATCTTCCCTATTCTTTTTAAAAATAGTGACATTAACAAGCTTTCCGTATTTATAGGTTTTGGTTTGTTTAAAACCGTTAACCTCTTCCGGCAACTCAACTTCACCCGGATGTTCAACTACAATAATACCGTAATCACTCATTTTAAGCGAAGTCAACTCTAACGCATTTGCGGCAAGACCTTTCATATAAGGAGGGTCGATAAACGCTATATCAAACGTTTCTTTAGTACCTTTCAAAAATGAGGCGTAATCGGTACGGCAGATAACCGACTGACTATCAAATCCCGTCTTTTTTACATTACGCTTAACAACATCTATCGCATTTTGAGAGGCGTCGGTAAAAATACACTTTTCAGCACCGCGACTCAAAGCCTCAATTCCTAACTGACCCGAGCCTGCGAACAAATCTAAAATCCGCCTGCCCTCTATATAGAAATGTATTGCACTGAATATAGCCTCTTTAACCTTGTCACTTGTCGGGCGAACATCGTTCCCTTCCAAAGTTTCAAGACGCATACCGCGTGCAGTTCCTGTAATTACTCTCATTTAAACTTCCCTTTAATCATAAAAGCATACTATTGCACATTTACATTATAACGGTTATAGAAAGTCGAAATAGTGTTTAAAAGCACTATTTCGATACCAAATCGCAGATTTGGTGACAAATTTTCTTTGAAAATTTGACTTTAACCATTGCAATGAATATCGAGCTAATTCAAATTTTTATGATTTGAATTAGCAAAAGCCGATTTTATCGGCTTATCGAAACGCTTTAAGGCATTTCGATATTCTATATTCTCTATATTCATTATCACACTAAAAGGGGTGTTTTGTCAACATAAATTTGTTTTTTACAATAAAAAACCCGAGTTTTACACTCGGGTTTGAATGTTTTAGCTATCGTTAAATTTCCAAATCTTGCTCTAAAATAACCGCAACACCTAATGTTTTGGCTTTGGAAAGTTTACTTCCCGCATTTTCACCGCAAAGAACATAGTCAGTCTTTTTAGAAACCGAACCTGTAACCTTAGCACCCAACGACTGTAACTTTTCTGTTAGCTCATCACGGGTATACTTTTCAAAAGTGCCGGTTATAACTACGGTTTTTCCAAAGAACATATTATCCGTATCGGTCACCTTAGCACCCTCAGGTTCAAACTCAAGATATTCTGCAACCTCTTGAAATTCAGCCAAATTATCAGGATTTTTAAACCAACGTTTGATTTCCTCGTTCATAATTTCGCCGAAGCCGTCTAATCCTGAAAAATCATAGCCTAATTTTATAGCGGTCAAAAACTCATTGAAATCGCCCAAAAACAACCCCGACATATCCTTTGCCGCACTTTTACCAACAAGCGGAATATTCATTGCAACAAGGTAATTTGAAAGTTTGAGTTTGCGTGCTTTGGTTATTGCTTCAAGTAAATTATTATACGATTTTTCACCAAAGCCCTCTAAACCGACAATTTCACTTTTATATCTATCTAATTTAAAAATATCGGTCAAAGAGGTTATCCAGCCCTTTGCGATAAACTTTTCCAAGGTTGCCTCTGAAAGACCGTCGATATTCATTGCCTGCTTACTTACAAAATGAGTAAACTTCTTAATCTGCCTGCCTGCACAGTTTTGATTACCGCAGAAAAGCACTTTTATATCTCTACCGTCACTCACAGTGGTTTTAATAACAGTGTCACTCTTGCAAACGGGACAGATTTCAGGGAATTTAAGTTTATAATCCTCCCTATCCTGCTCATTAGCTGACAAGTTTTCCTCAACATGCGGAATGATCATATTACGTTTAGAAACTAAAATACGGTCACCCGGCAATAATTTAAGATTTTCAATAAAGGTCATATTGTGCAAGGAGGCACGGTTTACGTTGGTATTATCAATCTCTACCGTCTGAAATTCCGCAATCGGAGTAAGCTGTCCCGTACGGGAAATGTTCCAATTTATATCCTCAAGCACTGTTTCAAAATGAGGGTCGCCGAATTTAAAGGCAATACCATCCTTAAAATGATGCGAAGTTTTACCCTGTGCTTTCGCAAAAGCTACATCATCAAACGAAAATACCACGCCGTCAATCGGCAAGCCATTCTCCTCTGCCTTTAATTTTAACCCAAAAATCTTCTTTTCAACCGTTTCAGCAGTGTCACGGTCAATGCTTACTGCCTCATGGAAGTTTGTACCAAACCTCAAATCAACTAATTTTTTTAAACGTTCTGACTTTAAAGGAATTTCATCAAAGCCCTCCAAAACGTTGAACGGATAAAATTTAACACCCCTGGCGGCACAAATTTTAGAATCAAGCTGTCTTACCGAGCCGGAAGCCAAGTTTCTCGGAGTAGAATACTTGTCCTCGTCATTTTCGATTTCCTCATTTATTCTTTCAAACGTGGGGATATCAATCAAAGCCTCTCCCGTGACAACCAAACGCTCGTTATAATCAATTTTAACCGGTATATTTTTGAAAACCTTAGCGTTATGGGTGATAACCTCACCAATATTACCATCACCGCGAGTTGCAGCCTCAATCAACTCACCGTTTTCGTAGGTCAACTTTACAGTAAGTCCGTCTAATTTAAGGCTCAAAAATCCATTATTTTGCTTTAACATTTCGACAACATCTTTAACATCCTTTGTCTTTGCCAAACTCAAAAGCGGAATCGAATGTTGAACCTTTTGCAATTCGCTCATTGCCTCAAAGCCTGCTCTTTGAGTAGGAGAATTCGGCAAAATCAAACCTATTTCCTGCTCTAAAGCCGTCAACTCGTCAAAAAGAGCGTCATACTGTGCGTCACTCAACGTCGGAGCATTACCATTATAATACTCGTCTGCACATTTATTCAAATACTCAACAAGGTAGTGTATGCGTTCAATATTTGTTTCCTGCATATTTTATACCGCCTAAATATAGTCTATAAAAATATTATATAACATTCAAACAAAATTAGCAACAAAAAAAAGCCTGCAATCGCAGGCTTTTCAAATTATTTGTTTAATTTATCGAGAGTATAGTAATTATCAACTATATCCTTTCTTTGATACCATTGACCGTTTGTGAAGTCAGGGAACTCGACCGGCATACCGCCTAAAGCGATAGATTTTTCAGTCAAAAGAGTAATAGCCATATATACGGCTGCATCGTATACATCAATTGGAGGACGCAGATTGTTCTTTGCAGAATCCACGAATGCACTGTAAACTAACCAGTCCATTCCACCATGACCGCCTTTTGCAGTATAGTTTTGCCAAATCGGATGGAGATATTTTTCCTCATACTCTGAAGCATTGCCCCACAATCCTCTACCGTTCCATTCATATTTAGCATGCTCACCGTCAAAGAAGAAACTATCCGTAGACTCAAAATACGATGCTTTTGTTCCGCGAACAGTAAAGTCACGCGAATAACTTCTCGGCAAGGTTGTATCCAAAGTTATGGTCACAGTCTCACCGTTTGCACATTTTATAATAGTAGTTACAACATCACCCTGGGCAAACGTTACATTTGACAGTTTATGATCTGTGCCCTTTTGGCTGATTATATATTCATGCAAACCTTTGGCTGATGATGCCATCGAAACCAAAGAAACAAAACGATTACCGTTATTTATATCGAGAATCTTTGCTATGGGTCCTATCTCATGAGTAGGATAGTTATCACAATTACGGTTTATATAATTGCGAAGTCTGTAATGGCGGTTTTCTTCACCGTCAGCCACCTCTTGACGAAGGTCATGCATATATCCGCCGGCACAGTGAGTAATTTCGCCCATTACACCCTGACGAACCATATTAAGTGCCATTAATTCACGTTTTCCGTAGCAACAGTTTTCAAGCAGCATACAATGTACGCCGGTCTCTTTATATGTGTCAACTAACTTTTGACACTGCTCAACTGAATACGCACCGCCAACCTCAAGTCCTACATACTTACCTGCCTTCATTGCGGCAACTGCAATATCAACGTGCATTTCCCATGCCGTTATAATAATGACCGCTTGAATTTCATCAATTTTCATTATATCTCGGTAATCATTTGTACCTATCGGTCTTTTGCCGCATTTTTCTGAAATTAAATCTGCCGCTTTTTTGACACGGTCCTCATAGATATCACACACTGCACAAATGTCAATAATATCGAACATCTCGCAAAGCGTATCTCTTATAATTGAGTATCCTCTTGCTCCTAAACCTATAACCCCTACCTTTAATTTTTCCATAAGAACACCTCTTTTTTCAAACTTCCACTTGCAATATACCATATCCAATATTATAATAAAATACAAAAACAGACATATTTTATATAAATTTAGATACAAAGAGGCTGTTATGTATACTTTCAAACCGATAATCAGAGATATAAATGTGGAGTCGTTTTTTTTAGTCATTGACACAGTGCGTCCTAAAGGCTATTCATTCAGCGGTGAAATGCATGATTTTTGGGAACTTGTTTATGTAAAGGAAGGTCATGCAATTGCTACCGGAGATGAACGAATATATGAACTTTATCCCAGTCAGCTGTTATTCCACAAACCTTTGGAATTCCACCAAATTAAAACAGATGATAATATAAGTGCCCATGTTATAATAATATCATTTAAGGCTTTCGGCGGTCTTATGAAAAAATTGGAAAACAAGTGCTTAACACTAACTCCTGAAGAGGCGGCTTTATACGAAAAAGTCAGTGCACAAATGAAAGTTTCAATAGATTTATTTTTATCAGGCAACAGAAACACTGAAAAATACAAATCAGCATCAACAAAAGCGGCAGTTGCATTAGAAGATATGCTTATGCGGTTTATAGAAAAAGATGATGCATCTACAACCAACAATTCACCCACCCAACAACTTTATAGCCGAATAATCTCGGTTATGAGTCAACATTGTGAAGAAAATCTTTCTGTTGATGACATCGCGAAAAAATGTACTATAAGTACCAGTAACATGAAACGTATTTTTAAAATGTATTCCGACAAGGGTGTTGCGAAGTCTTTTTTGAGCTTAAAGATAAGACGTGCTTGTGAACTTATATCAGCCGGATTTACAACCGCTGAAATTGCCGATAGACTCGGATTTTCCTCAACAGCATATTTCCATACGGTTTTTAAACGTGAAATGGGCATCTCCCCTGCAAGTTACAGAAAATCAAAAAAATTATAACGATTAGTTATATAAAGAAAAGCAAAAAAATATTGATTTCCGTAATGAAAATGTGTAAAATTGAGTTATCAATTCTTTTAGAGGTGCGTTATGCCAATTTCAAGAAATTTTGATGGCAAATGGATTAGTACAAAAGAGTTTGCCGAAATGAAACCGATTAATGTTTTTCACCGCTCTGCAATAGAATTTGAACCTCCTGAAAATATGCCCCAAAACAAGCATATTCTTTTTAGAAAAACATTTACTGTAACCAACTTTAAAAAAGCAGAAATTTATATCTCGGCAGATGACTACTACAAGCTTTATATCAACGGTTTGCCCGTAACAATGGGTCCTTGTGCCGGTTATCCGGACCGTTTTTATTACAATTCGGTTGATGTGTCCGACTATCTTATGCCGGGTGAAAACACCATTGCTGTACATACATATTACCAAGGTCTTATCAATCGCGTTTGGATTAGCGGTGACGGACGTCACGGACTTTTATTAGACCTTGTTGTTGATGAAAAGACAATAATTAAAAGTGATGAAAGTTTCTTATGTGCGGAACATACCGGATATGAAATAATGGGTAAAGCCGGCTACGATACACAGTTTCTCATAAGATATGACAGCCGTATTCCTGAAACTGAGTTCGCTATCCCCTATTTTGACGATAGTAATTGGCAAAACGCTAACGTTGTTAAATACGACGACCGCAAAATGGTACCGCAACCTACCAAACAGATTGAAACACTCCCCATAAAACCTGTAGAAATTCGCAAAAAAGAAAACACTGTTTTTATTGATTTCGGAAGCAACTACGTTGGTTATTTATTCCTTGCTGCAAAAGGCAATTACGGAGACATTGTGACAATTCGTTGCGGTCAGGAATTAGATGCGGAAGGAAACGTACGTTGGCAGATGCGTGCCGTTTGCAAGTATAAAGAAGAATGGATACTTTCCGGCGGTGACGACACGCTTGATTGGTTTGATTATAAAGCTTTCCGCTATGCAGAAATAGACCTTCCCGATGGCACAACACTCGAAACCGACAATATCCGCCTTATTGCAAGATATTATCCGTTCACGCTTAAAGCAACACCTAACACAAAAGACGCCGACCTTTTAAAAGTTTGGGAGCTTTGTGTTAACTCTCTGCATTACGGCGTGCAAGAAACAATTATGGACTGTATGGAGCGTGAAAAAGGTCAATATACAGGCGACGGTATATACACCTCGACGACTTTAGCATTATTGACCAAAGACACCTCTATCATGGAAAAGCTTATTGATGACGCTTTGCATACAAAATTTATCAATGGCGGACTTATGTCCTGCACCAACTGTTCACTGATGCAGGAAATTTCCGATTATTCTCTTATGCTGACATGGTTGTTGCCAATCCATTATCATTTAACCGGTGACAAGGAATTTTCCAAATCTCGTTATCAGAAAATGGTTGATTTGGTTGAGTATTTCCGTAATCATTACGAAACAAAAGAAGAAGGTATTCTTTACGATGTTGATAAATGGTGTGTTGTTGATTGGCCTGACCGTTCGCGTGACGGCTATGTTTATAACGAACAGCACAAGGGCGTTTCACCGGGTACTCATAACGTTATTTGTGCCTACTACATAGGTGCTGTAAAAACCTTAAACCGCATTTCCGAATATACGGGTAACGAAAAATAGCGCGATACCGCTAAAATGGAAAAAAACTTCATAAAAGCATTCTATAACTCTGACG
>JAZOQN010000113.1:0-35608 GCA_045656125.1 Acutalibacteraceae bacterium | reverse complement strand
AATACGTTGGACACTGTTTTGGTCAAACAACTCATTATACGACTGTTCAGCTTCTGCAATCTGTGCATTATAATCATCTTTTATAATTTGACTGCTTTTAGCAGCACTATTGTTAACAATGTCAACCTGTTTTTCAGTGTTTGCTGCCGTATCTTTATTGATTTTTTTAAAATATTCATCTACTGTACTCATTTCGCACCTCCTAAAGCCTTATATTGTAATGTTATAGAAGCAATACTCATATTACCCTCGCAACTCAATCTTGCACCGAACATCACCGTTCCTTTGGTATAAGGAAACAATCTGCATTGATGTACGTGTTCAGGACTACGCTCATCAGCCTTTACACCGTCAACCGTAACAGAGTGTTCATCAGGAATATTACGCTCGGATATAAATTCAATTTTTATTGGCTCTCCGTCATTGTAACCGAATGAAAAGTTTACCGTAGGTACAGATTTCAGTTTTGCCGGCGACCCGAAGTCATATAGTTTAGTCTGTAAATAAGACGGCACCTTTATTGTTTTAAGTTCTGCCTTCCACTCATTGTCATACTGAAGCACGTTAAGTTCATCATCACCGACGCTACTATCGATGTAAGCTAAATTCACGGCCGTTTCATATTTCAAGTTTTCATCAGGCTCGCTGTCAACTGAATAAGTCATAATTAAACGGTCAGAGCAACTTTCAACACCCTCAACCTTTATTGGCAACTCCCAGAAATACCACGGTATATTCAAGTTCGCATCCTCAGTTTTAGAATATGACGAAACATAATTATATCCGTAAGAATTATAGTCCATAACATACATTCGGTTATTCACAACAAGAATATAATATCCGTCATAATCAGCTGATAAGGCTTTAGTAAGATTACTTTCCTTCTTTAATTGTCGCTCTATCATTTCAGATATACAGAAAACCGCACACTCGTTATACTGGTTCTGTGAAACAAGTGTATATACTTTTCCATCAGAAGTTGCCCACACAAGACGGTTACGGCAAAGCTGTACTGTATCAGGGCGGTCACATCCGATATAACCGTGTACCTGTGTTATCGGGAAATAAGCTGATTGTGTGGACAAATCAATAACGCTCTGATTTATTACTTCTTCTGCAGTCGGTGCATCAGGCTGCACGTATTGTGTGCTGAATATTTCACGTTCTTTGAATATAATGAGTGATTCGCCCTGCCGACCGAAAACTGTTACAGCTTGTGTCTTATCTCCTACATAAGCATAGTTATTTTCGGAAAAGTACAAAGGGTCATTAAGGTCAGACCACACAACTAAAGCTTGCTCGCTTTCGTTTGTATTGCCACCTAAAAATAACCGACTACCGCCATGTATCCCATACGCTGTACCACCATACCAAGCAGATTTGGTCATATTAACAACTTTTTCAAAACCGTAGGGCTGAGGAACAGGAAAAATAATCTCTAAGTTATTTTTAATCTGTTCAGCATCATCTGGTGAAAAAGGCACTTCGTGCTTAATAAACATTCCCTCTTCACCCTCTTCAATAAACAAGAAATCAATCCCTATCGGACTTGCCTCCATAACCAGTCCATCTTCCGTTTTTAGAGATTCTCTTCCATAACCATCTTTATCCAAAACAACTTCATGGGGTACTTTGTTTCCATCTTTATCTGTAATTATTGCTTTAACCTTTAATCCGGCATATTTAGGGAAGTCTTTTGTTTTAATTAAGTTCTCTGAAGGGAACATATAATGCATGTAATGCAATTCTTGCTCTGATATAGGGTCACTTATATCCGGGTTTACAGTTGAATAAATTACCTTGGCATATTTTCCTATAAGATTGTACCCGTTAACCATATCCCCGGTGAAAGGATTGCTGTTTTGTGGCAAACAATTAGTTGCCACCAACGGAGCCGTCATATCTTCCTCAAACAATTCTTTAGGTGGTAAATAACTGTTATAGTTTTTCGTAGTATCACGCTTAACAACCCAATAATGTGGTTCGTCATCAGATGCAAAAAGATAAATATCGCCGTTATGTTGAAAAACAAGATAATTGTATATCTGTCGGTAACTAATAATACTTATCTCACCAAGGTTAATCACATCAAGATTATCTGATACATATCGCAAAGTAAATGTATTTTCAATTCTATCCAATTCAATCTCTTTTGATTTGGCAATTACCTGCAAAATATATGTGTCGTTATCATCCACCATAACGCATTCGGGATAACTCCGTACAGTTAAGTTTAATGTACGATAAAGATAACTTTCGGTTATATTTGTATAAAGCTTTGAAACATCATCATTAGTATGTAACTTCGGTCTTGTTTTAAGCATACCATCTTTAAACCACATATTCTTAACATCGGTTAATTGATTATCGTTAATAAGCGTTAAACCGTCTCTTAAATTCACTCCGCCCGACAGTTTGGGAACGTTCAAAGTATATGTCGGTGTATTTTTTATAAAAGGAAACATCTAATCACTCCTTTACGGTGCAGGAATAACATCCTGCACCTTGTCTTCATAAGTCACAGATTTACGTTTAAAGTTATATAAAGAGGCAAAATACTGTTGTTTTTCACCGTCGCCTAATGACTCTGCAATAAATGCCGCCACTCCGTACGGCATAACGTCAAACAACACCCGCTTAGGCATTTCAATCTCTTCTAAAAGATTTGTAATATCCTTAAAATCATCACGGCCAAGGCAGGAAACAAGGTCGTTATAAACGAAATTTAAAGCGTTTTTGGAAGACATTTGAAAACGCTCATCAGAAGTATTGCCGAGTCCGTCATCATAGCCAAGCAATAAAATAGCCTTTGAGATTACTTCTTTTGCCGTCATATCATAGCCTCCTCACTGTTTGACATTATCTGCTGTAACATTTCCTGCTGCTGTTCCGGCGGAAGCTGTACGAATTGTGCATACTGCTCCGGATACTGCTCTGCAAACTGTTTCATCATAGCATTATTATCGTTAACCCCTTGAGTAATCTGCTTTTGGTCCTCAATAAGTCCCGTTACGTCAGGTATCATTCCTTTAGGCAGTCTCTCAAGATACTGTTGGAATGTTATAAGCTTGTTGGTTAATAAGCTGTCAAGAGTAGAAATCACAACTGCCTCACTCCACAACGTTGATGCACCGACATCCACCTTCGCATTAATAACAAGATTTTTATATCGTTCGGCGTGGAACGGTATATACCTTGTCCCGTTGCGGTCAACAACCTTAAGCGACCTGTCACCGTACAAATTCAACCAAAAGTCAGCACGTATTCTCGCACAGTCCTCAATAAATGAATAATATCTGTTCTGTGTAACCTGCAACGGCAATAAAGCCGCCTCACGAGTCTGTATAATAGCAGAGGCGTTGTCAGGTCTTATGTTACCGAGTGCGGCATCATTAGCACCGCTATCAGTCAAAGTGTTTTGTGCAATATCATTTACAAGTCCCTCAAACTGACCTGCAAAAGCAGGAGGCTGTAAATACTTAATCACCTGGTCAATTGGCAGGTCACCTATTTGGTTAAGTCTCAATATCTGTCCAGGGTCATTGGTTATAGGACCGTTATATGCATCGGTATTAACTGCCAATTTAGGCACACCAACGTTCATTGCAGCCCAAATACCTGATGTCTGTGCTCGGTTAATAGCAATCTGGTTCGGTATAAGATATGTAACCTCACTGTCACCGTAAGCACATGATTTACGGCGCTCCCAACAGAACTTTGCAATAGGATAAAGTGTCACCTTTAAATCCCATTTAGGACGTATAACGGCGTTTTCAGTAACACGAATACCGTATATTTTATAAGAACCGTCGTTCTCGTTATATTCTTTCCAAAGTTTTGTCAACACCGTAACACGCTTTGAGTCTTTAAGCTCGGTTTCACCGCGGTCACCGGCATTTACAAGGTAAGGTTCGGCTTTGTCTTCCTTTATATCCTCTGCGTTCTGACGGTAACGCTTTGCCTCACGCTTAACATCAGCCAACATCTTTCTTTGTGAAATGATAATATAGGGCTGGCTTTGAATATCGTAATTGTTGGGGTCGCCCAGGTTAACGTTCTCCACGTTCAGCACTTCACACGCCACATCACCTTTAATAGGTGTGTTTCGACTCTCATCAGCATACAGTCCCGTCATTATATCCGGATTCCAATAATGGTAAATAAATGCGGTACCGCTGATAAATGCATCTCTTAACGCCTCTTCGCAAAGCTCGCTGAATTTTAAACGCTCCGAAGAAACGGTAAAATACTCTGACATAGCCGACATAATAAGTGAAACTTCGGGTGCCTCAACCGGCTCTGTACCGCCAAACGGGTCAATACCGCCCATCAACTGTACGTTTATTGCAGTTTTATCCTTTTCGAGTGCAGTAGTATCAGGTACACCGTCTGCACTGAAATTAACCGCAACGGGTGCCGCACCAATAGCTGAAATTTTATACTCACCGACACGCTTTATAACGTTACGCCTGACTAACGGACGGCTGTTACCTGCCTGTGCACCGTACCATTGGTCACCAACATAAAAGCGTTCGTTTATTTTCGATTGTTCAAATATACCTTTTTCACCGATACTGTTCTTAAAATCATTACCGGCTTTATATTCATCAAATATCTTTTTCGGTTCTAACTTTACGCTGTTTAACATTATCTCTTTGCTCTCCTTCCTTTTTGGGGAGTTCTTTTTTTGTTTTGGGTAATTCTTTTTCTTTAAACCCTTGCTCTTTTAATCTCTCAATTTTTCTTTGGTCATCTGTGTAAACAACCTCATTACCGTATTTTGAAACAAGCCTCATACAAACCTCCTAAAATAGGCAAGGGACATCCTCATCAGAAGATGTCCCCAAAAATAAATTTAGGCAGATACTACTGCCTCGATAAAGTCAAGATTGCTCTTCTTTACGAATACATCGTAGTAAAGTCTGTAGTTGAATACATAGGCATCTGCGTCCTTGTTCTGTTCAGGAGTAAAGATACGCATAGTCTCAGTCTTCTTAACAAGACTTGCAGCCTTTTTAGGCAAAACGAGAAGGCGGATATCTTTTGCACCGGTATCAGCGGTAAAACCGTTATCACCAAAGGTAAATGCGGTTTTCATTCTCGAGTCAGCGACAGGGATAATTGCAACACCGTTAATGGTTTTAACTTTAAGGTTGATATCACCTTTCTTGAAGTCGGAAACAACAACATTCTTTGTAAACTCTTCCGAATTCATAAGACCGGTATAGAATGTGTTATCAACAAAAGCAACTAATTCTTCGTCATAACCTGCCTTAGAGTAAATGCCGTTTGTTGCAGTAATAAAGTCAGCAAAATATTTGCCGGTACCGCTCTCGGCGTGTGAATTACCCTGGGTATTTGCTACACCTGCGAGCTTGGAAAGAACATAAGCATCCATTTCAGGAACAACCTGGGTACGGGCAAACTCACCTAATACCTGACCGGCAAGAGTAGCAACACCGGTCTCGTCAAGGTCTTCTCTGTCAAGCTGAAGCTGACGGCCTCTGTCTTTACTCAACTCAAAAGAAGTGTGAGCAATAGTGGTCTTACCTTTTGCATAACCTTCATCACGGTCATAATCAGCAAGACCGACAAAATCGATATCAGGAACGATAACTGTCTTAGCTCCTACAAACTTCTGTCTGAATACGTTATCGGTTAAAAATCCGGTAACAGCCTTTTGTACGATGATTTTATCAAGTTCACCGCTAAACTCACTTGCAAATTCTAAAGTATTAATTGACATAATTTAAATCTCCTTATTAACCATATAATCCTTTCATCAAAGCATCTGTTGTACTTTGATTACCGTTACTTCCGTCAGACATACTTCCGCCCGACGCTTTCTTTGCGGCATCAGCTGATTTTTGTGCAGCCTCCGCCTTTTTTGTTTCCGAGTGCATAAACCGCATATAACTGAACAATAAATGCTCTCCGTCAGCTGCAGCCTTTTTAACCGACTTCGGCAATGAGTTAAAGTCCTTAATATCGGGGAATTCCTTTTGCAGTTCAATAAATTCATCTGCAAGCCGACTCTCAAGTGTACTTTTGCTCTCTGCTTCAAGTTGCTTTTCTGCTTCCTCGGCAGCCTTAATGGTACTTTCTTTTTTAGATTGATAAAGTTCCATAAGACTGTCGACGGTTTCCATATCATCCTCACCGTATTTTGCAATCAATTCCTCACGATACGCACTATCTTGAGCTTTTTCAACACTCTCAATAAAAGCCTTGACGGTCATTCCTTTTAAAGCGGCCGCACGTTGTAAAGGTGTGTAAAGCGAATCATACGCCATACCCTTTTGTGCCAACGTAACAGCTTCTTCCTGGGTCAGACCTTTCTGTTCGTGGTTGTACTTAATTGTGAGATACGGTTCAGGTGGTTCATTTCCACCGTCATTGGTCGAGGTGCCGCCCTCAACCTCAGCTGCTGCATTGGTGTCCTGCTCCTGTGGTGCATTTGCCGAATCATTATCCGCTACAGCCTCTGCGCTCTGATTCTCAACTGTGGTGTCTTGAGTCTCTAAGCTAATGTTGTTTTCTTCCATAAAAATCTCCTTTCCGTCTGTGGTGAAGACGGTTATTTATATCAACACCGTTTGGTGTTAATGGTTCACTTAATTTCTTCTTGCGGTGTGCCGTTGTAATTCATCATGTTGAAATACTCTCGCTCCTCACGTTCACGCCTGCGTTGTTCATCATCCGAAACCTGCGTAAATTCATCGTGTGAAGCGTCTTTCTTTGTTGTCTTAAACCAATCCGTTTTGGCAACAAAAAAGCCAATGAGTGCACAAATAACGCAACTCATCAGCCAAAGCATTAAAAGTATTAAAATTTGAATAACTATAACCCCCAACCTCCTCCTAAATCTTCAATATTGATACCGTGGGCTTTGTTATAATAATCATCCGCCGTCGGTCTGGGTCTGTTTTTCGGGTCGGTCGGATTGAAATATATAACATCGTAAAAAGCGTATCTCATAGCGTCCATTAAGTGATTATCGTAATCAACCGGTTTATTGATACTGTTATCCGATTTATCAACCTCATATCTGTATGAAGATAGCTCTTTAATGGTGTTTACACACCTTGAATGAACAAATATTTTGTATTCCGATATTTGAGATATACCGTTAATAATACTGTCCTTACCTTTTACACTCGGCATAATGCGAGATATTCCAAGCCTTCGCAAATCATCATTTGATTTCGGCTCTGCCGCATCTGCTCTGATGCGTTCTTTACTGAAGCCTTTCGACCGAATCATATTTGCAATATCGGAATTCAGCATTTTCTTCTCATAATGCTCGTCATATATAAACATTTGCTTCAGTTTTGGATTAAGTGCAAATGCAATAAAAGCAGTAGGGTCATTGGTATAGCCATAGTCAAGTCCAAAGAAGTGTTTCCACTGCCATTCTGTGTGGTCCTCACTACCAAGTAAAGCAACATCAAAGTCTAATACTTCCCAGTTCTCGTATACTAAACCTTCAGCAATACCCCATTCACCAAGACCGGCAACAGCATACTTCCTTGGGTTAGACTCTTTCATTGTTTTGAATATAGCACGGTCAGTATCATCAAGAAACTCATTGATAAGGTAGTTGGTAGAATAGGTCGAAACACCAACCTTTTCTTTATCAAAAAATCTCTTTTTAAGCCAATGCTCTGCACTCCACGGGTTAAACGTTAACGTTGTTTGCTTAAAAAGGCTGTTCGGTATATTACCTCTCGGTACCGACAAATCGAGCTTATCAAAATCAGCCTCCGATTCAATCTCATAAGCTTCTTCAATCCATACCCAACATAGATATCCTTTAGACACTGTGGTGGATGCAAGTTTTAAAACATCATCAAAACCGCGGAATAAAATCTTTTGCCCGGTAGGAATATATGTCATTTCCATAGGACTAACATTGCACTGCCATAAATGTGACACATTTAATTTTTCCTGTGCCCATTTAAGCTGTGCGAATGTCGAGTCTCTGTGAGTATTCATGACTGCACGAACAACAAGAAGGTTGCTTTCAGGATATTTCATAAGCCGGTATATATAATTTAAGGCAGTAGTGGTAGACTTTTTGCTACCTTTACCGCCTTTAAGCACTCTGTATCTTGATTTATCTTGCCAAAACTTGCCGTAACCGCCACCGATGATGTCAGATAGCTTAATCACATTCTGCAATGTCGTCGACAATATTAACCACCTTACCGTTAAGCTCTACCTTATTTTCAACACGGTCACGCCACACATCCGGCTTTCTGTTTTTCAGCCAGAATATCTGAGCAGTAGTATCAGCCGGCACGTGTACCTCATCTGTACCGGTTTCAAGCTTATCGTATTCACGCTTCTTTTTACCGGTTATCTCATCGTACTCAACACAATGCACCTTAAAAGTCTTTTTAACCTCAACGTTATATCCATTAGCCTTTTTAAATAGTGCATTTTCAACCTCAATATCAGCTACGTCTCTACCCTTTTTTAAAGCGTCGGAAATGTCGGCAGATAATTTCTTCCATTCGTTAAGCGTATCTCGGCAAATACCGATGTTTTTAGCAATTTCCTCATAGGTCAGTCCGTTACGTGCCCACGCCTGTATCCGAAGTAGACTTTCTTCAGTCGACCATTCATTTATTTTCGATTTTGCCATCAATTCACTTCCTTTCAGTATCCCACCAATCCCACCTCACCGACGCAACTTCTCCGGTGCAAAATAAAAGAACGCACTAAAAAGCACGTTCTTTCTCGAGGTCTGTAAACTAACCCCTTATCATTATATCATGATAAAAACGATATTTCTTATCCTTTTTTTATCATCTTTTATAAAGTTTTTGTAATGTTAATTGTAAAATGCCGTTTATAAATCAATCACTCCGTACATAGCTATTGTAAATTTATATAACGCCCTGTCTTTAATTCGGTAAACGTTAGCCTGCTCGCAGTGTAATTCATCACACAGTTTTTCTATGTGCTGTGAAGAACGGTTTATGTAAAATTCATTAAGTACCATACGTTCTTCGTCGTTCAGAACCGATAAGCCGTTGTCGATTATATCAAGAAGACACTGTACAGCATCAATATTTTGATTTAATCTGTCACGTTCGGCAATGTTGTTAATAAGTGCATCCTCATTTTTCGGACCACCGCCTTTAACCGGAACGTCACTTGATAACGACCCCAATTTAATTGCTCTTTGCTCAAGTTCGCGGATACGTTTCTTCATATTGTCAATGGACAACTTACGAGCTTCATACGCTTTTAAATCATTCACAGCTTCCTTTTGCCAATTCATTAATTTTCACACTCCTTTTAATTTAACAACAAAGCCCTTTACATTGCCGGATATAATTTTATTTGCCTTTTGGTGTACCGCCTTAACGTCTTTAAATAAACCGTCATTAACTAATTGTTTAGGTGTACCGAAGCAAGAAACAAAATCACGCTTATCATAGAAAACATAAAATATTTCAGGTCTACCTCGCATCGTTCTCACCCACCAATTCATAAGTTTTTTCAAAAATATCAGGCTTGCAAGGGTATTGTTCACCGTTCACTCCCGTGATGATATAATCACCAACATTTGCTTTCATATCACCCTCAAGAGTATGAATGATTATTCCCTTGTCGGTTTGGTAAGCCTCGACTATAACGGGTTTCTTTCTGTATTTCATTTCTGCTCACCCACCAATTCTTTTAAGAGGTTGTCGATATTCTTATAGGCTTCTGCTTTCCAAATGTTAACCGCCTTATGATTTATATCAAAGTCAGGATATGTATTATCGCAGATTATTTCTTCTACCTTTTCAATACACTCTTTGTATGCTTCGGCTTTAACATTATCAAGCACCATATTTAAAAAGGGTGATTTTCCACTACCTCTTGCAGGGGTAAAACCTACGATTTGTTTCAACCTCTCAATCTCTGCATTTTGGCGGTTGATGAGGTCAAGGGCAGATTTATATATGCTATCTATATCTTCGTCACATTCTTTTCTCATAGGGCATTGCAGTTCTTTGCAACTTCCATTGCCAATACAACACTCCAAAGCCTTTACAATCTCGTTATCGGTTAGTTTTTTATCGGGCATAGTTATTTAACTCCTTTCATAAAGCACAACCAATGTGTCTTTTCTCTTTTTCCGCTTTTGTGGCCGAACAATGGCATTTGTCCAATAATATCAATTATTTTTGAAACTGTTATATCGGTTTCGTTCCACTTGAAAATTAAAATACCATTAGGCTTAAGCACTCGCATACATTGGTTAAAGCCTTTTTTCAATATCTCTTGCCAATTATCTTTTGGTAGTTTTCCGTATTTTTTAGCCAACCAAGAATTATCACCAACCTTTATCAAATGCGGTGGGTCAAAGACAACAAGGTAGTATGTATTATCTTTCATTGGTAATTTGGTAAAATCGCAAACTATATCAGGTTTTATTTCAAGTTTACGGCCATCACAAAGGGTGGTGTTTAAAACTCGTAAATCGCAAAAGTCCACATTTTTGTTTTCTTTCTCAAACCAAAACATTCTACTTCCGCAACAAGCATCTAATATCGCTTTCATTTCCCCAACTCCTTCAACTTTTCTTCCGCTTCCTCTTTGGTGAGGAATACTGTTTTGCCGAAAATAAACTTTTTAAACATAGAAACACCGAGAAAAACATTGCACTTCAAAATATATATCCAATGGTTATCTTCGGTTTCGGCTATCATAGAAAAGATTTTTGTCTTTTCAACTTTTCCATTGATTAACACATACACCTTATCCCCCACCTTACAAGGCGGTACTATAACACCGTTTGCTAAAAGCATATCCGCACATTGACCCATCGTCATCCCATCGAACCAATGGCAGATGAGTATATCTATCAGCCTATCTCTATCGGTCATTGTCTGCCCTCCTACACCATTCACTACCAAACTCGTTAAATCCATAGTACGGACACTCTTTGCCGTAACATTCTCCAAAACCCGTTGTCACTTTGCTAATTATATTTACATTTATCTCATCGTGGTCTTCGGTGACTATAACTTTTTTTAAACGGACATTTCATTGTTTTCTACCCTCCTATTCCAAGCCTCGATAACATCTTCGGCTTTTCGTCTTGGTTGTGTAGTTATCAAGCAAATTTTACAATGCACATAATAAGTTCCACCACTTGGATAAAATCCCGTCTTAAACTTTCGCTTTATAAGGTTTGCTTCTCCCCCACAAAACGGACAAGGCTTTAATTTATCGGTCATTCGGTATCACTCCAATCCAAAGCCTGACCGCAACTGTGACAATAACCGCCAACTTTTTCAATGCCGTTATGGTTACAAGCAGGGCATAAATACCATTTAACACCGCTTGGAAATATAGTATCTAAAATAGGCTTTTTCGGTATCTGCTTTTCAACACATTCAAGAACAAACTTTTCGTGTTCTAATTGAAGATAATATCCTGCATCATCAGGTTCTTCGCATTCTTCCAAGATTGCTATATTATCCCTTACTGTTTGTGCAGACAACTTCATTCTGTCAAGTGTCATTCCCCCTGCACCTCGCTTTCAAAATAATTGACAAACTTCTGATAACATTCTTCACACAAATCGAGTCTCTGAGGCGGTGAAGTTCGATGCTGGCCCACTCCCCAAAGTTCAATTCTTGCAAATGATATTATGATATCATTTTTCGTAGTAATTTCCTTTTCACGACCGCATCTGTCACATACAACATTGCGTATATACATTACTTTACCTCGCTTTCAAGGTATTGTTTCATACATTCTACACAGCGTTCCGGCGGTACACCTTCACCAAAACGGCATTGATATTTGTTGCCGGTATCTTTGGTACAATTCTCAAAACAAATTTTATCAGCTGCATCATAAATAAAATCCGCCAACTCCTCAACGCTCATTTTTTTTACACGGTCGAAGTTGGTTTGATTATTTACTGTCGGCATTTTATCTTCCTCCTAAAAACGTACGCATTATCTGTTCTCTGCAGGACGGTTCTGATGGTCCTTCAGACTTTTCAACCTGCTCTAATTTTTCAACAATTTTACATATCGGACATTCTTCGCACTTCTCCTCAAGCTTGTCCTGGTCCCGGCAAATACGTGGGTACCTGCAGTAATTATCACAAAATGGTTCAACTAAAGCCTCAAATTCAACATCACTCATAATCCTAACCCCTTTAACACATTTCCTTTAACCTCGACAGTATATGTCCTGCTCGAAGTATTAAAATCTCTCTGACCCTGCCGTTGCCAATACTCCGCCGCTTTGTCTGTTTTCATTTTTTCGACACCTTTGCGGCAATCTGAATACTTGCAATTAAAACAATCCTCATCACACCCATGATACTTCTCAAATTTCTTTCTCTTGTTCATATTTTCCACTTCTCCGCTAATTCTCTGATACGCTGTTCATATTCCCGGTAAGACAGATTTTCATTCTGTAACCGACGCTTTTCTTTTTCGTATTCCTCTAAGCGAACGCTATATGCAAGTTTCTTCAATTAACTCAATCCTTTCTATAGGAGCGACGACATCACAGTGACCACTCTTATCAATTAATCTTAACGAATGATGAAATCCGCCTTTATCGTCCTTCCACGCTTCATATCTGTATGCCTTGTATTTAATTCCGTCAAACATGACGTAATTGTTCAAAGCTTTTATTACATCTGCTTTTTCCATACTGTTCCTTTCGGTAACACCGGTAACACGTTGGTAACACCTATGGTGTTACCCGATTTTCCGCACTGTTATGCGGTTTTTCGGGGTTGGTAACACCGTAACACCTTTTTTGAAATTTCTTATATAGGGGTATGTTAAAATTTTTAAAAAATTTTTATTTTTATATAGGGGTACCCTTTTTCGGTGTTTTTGGTGTTACTGTGTTACTTTTTTGACGCTTAAATTATAATATCGTCTTCAAACTCCTCTAAAAAACACACCAATTGGTGTATCAGGGAGTTTTAGCACGTAACACCTTTGAGGGTGACCGTCTGGCATCTTTACAAGCTTACTTGCTTTTTTATTAGCCTTATCAACCTGCAATATACCCTTTTTTATAGCCCAGGCTGTAAACGCTTTAAGATTGAAATTGCCGGACTGACACATTCTCTGCATCACATTTGCCAAAATAGCAACAAACTCGCCGCCATGTTTTTTGTCAGAAATATACTTGCCCCAAGTTTCACCAAAGTTATCGCCCCGGCATTCCATAAACTTAACCGAATTAACCGAAACTTCTCCAAGTATATATTCGTAACATCGTTCATTCTCAGACATCGTATTTTTATCTGTAAGAGTTTTTTCTAAGTCTTCAAATGAAAGATATATCTCGTCCTTAAAGATATGTTCTGTAGCGATTTTGTCGGCTGTAAGCAACACAGATAACGATAATAACTGCTTATCCTCGTAGTTATCGCTTTTTATAGCGTTAAATTGTTCGCGTTGCATTTCAGCAATTGTTTCTTTACCGAGAATATCTACTGTATTAACAAATAACGAACCTGCAAAACCGTAATTTGCACGTAGCAATGTAGCGGCTGCTTGACCGTCCTCGAATATATGTCCTTCGTCAACCTCAAATTCTAAAACACGGTTAATAGCACCTGCTTGAGATTGGTCGGATACGATTGGTGATTCACCTGAACATATAATGCAATTTAGCCAGGTCTTCTTTTCGGCAAGTGCGAGCTTTACATTACTTCGTTCTTTACCGCTTCCTGATGCGAGCTGATATATTACGCTCGTAAAATCATCTTTCAGGCGTTTTTTCATTTCGGCCGTATCATCAATAACAAACGGTAAATTATTTAAAAACGCTGACTTTGCTTCCATACCAACCGCTGTAAAATCAAACTTTGAAATATATTTACCAAACTCCGGGTCTGCCCAAACAGAGGCGGCTAACATTCCGCAAATTGATTTACCTCCACCAGACGTTCCCCAAAAATCGACCCAAAACGGTAGAAGACCGCAAACTTTAAGTAATACACTTGCAAACGATGCAGCCAAAGCTAATCTCGGTTCAATACGTCCACTCTTGCGTGCCTCTTTTACAAAATCTATCCATTTCGAAAAACTGCCCTGTGGCTGAACGGTATCGAAGAGAGTGTCAAAACCGCTTGTACGGTCAAATTCAAGGTCTGATGTATACGGCATAAAGCCATCCTCACACCATCCCATTTTGGCGGTAGCTCTTACCTTCGGCATTTCGTCATAATTCAAGGTTTCAACTGTAGAAAGGTATTTAATAAGACCTTTTGCATTTTCAGAATTTACCGCAATACCTACATCAGCGAGTTCTGTTATCTTGTTTCTACCGCTTATAACTGATTTGTTTACCGTAAACTCCTCCCATTTATAGCCTCGATTAAAAAGCAATTTGGTTTTTTGCGGACCGCCATCAACATTTATAATCGTCTCAACAGGCAAAATAGGATGTGCACATATCATTTGGTCACCATAAGGAGCTGTTATATCCTTTATTCCACTCATGTCTGCCTGCCACTTTCCGCACTTAAGGTTCTGATATTGAGAGGGCAAACCTATAAAACGAGTTACATTTTGAGGCCCTATATCCGTGTTGATTTTTGATGTACTACTTTGAGCCTTTTTCAATTCCTTTTCAGCAACTTTAAGGAGAGATACCATCCTTGTTTCAAACTTTTTACCAAAATCGGCGGCACGGTCAATAAGGTCAAACTTCATTTGTTCACGTGTCACACCGTCTGTTTCCTCCATTACTTCGTTTATAACCTCATCAGAAAATATTTCCTTTTGGGATAAAACGCTGTAATCTCTCATATCGTATTCCTCCTTTCAAGCTGTTGTATTTTTGTTTCTGCAATTTGAAGTGCATGTTCCAGTTCGGCTCTGCGGCACAAGGCCTTTGCCCAAACGTCTGTCGGAATTTCCTCCGGCGATGACGGTTTCATACTTTCAATTACCGCCTCATTGCTTTCAAAATCAGACAACGCGGCATAGTAATGGTCCCACGCTTCGGAAATCTTACGTTTTTTGTCCTCTGCGACTCTTTTGCGTTTGTTGGCGGCTCTGTATCCTGAAAAGGATAACTCACCGCCAAGACGCTTACAGGCTTCGTTAAACCCAATGTTTTCAATACGTGCTACAAAATCTATAACATCACCGTGAGCACCACACCCGAAACAATGATATGTACCATCAGGGTAAACCTTAAACGAGCCAGTCTTTTCGTTATGAAAAGGGCATCCGGCATACCCACGTGAGTTTAAGTTTATGCCGTATTCTCTGACCTTCTCTACCAACGGGTTGGCTGCTCTTAATGTTTCAATGTCATATTTCATATCTGCAACAACTCAATTATCCGCTTTCCGGTGTTCCGTTTGTCACAGAAAAGAAACTCAACATTGTAGTTCTTTTGTATAGTCGACAGTATCTTGTGTAATCTCTGCCCCGAAACCGCCAACGGTGATGTTTTTAACCGAGGGTTGTTCCACTCAGCAACGTCATCAAGCGATTTTACTTTACCGCCATGTTCTACTAAAAATATCAGCTTAATTCCGATATCATTAGCTTTCTTTATCTCGGAAATAAAACGGTCATGTTGCTGACAGACGTTGTTGCAAACCTCAAAAAGGTTTTGTTTGCGGTCGATTATAATACGCGGATTGTCAAAGCTCATATAATCTCCCACGTATAACTTTGACGAAACGTGCTTTACGCCTTGTCGGTCAAACTCATCCAAAACCTTGACAATGGCTCTCTGCTTTTCTCTTGTATCGATTTGAATTTCCATATCACACCTCATCAGAATGGCAAATCATCATCGGAGCCAATTTCGGTAAAATCACTTGAAGCTGTTGCAGTTGAATACGAAGAAGAATTTTGTTCAGGATTTACATCTATGGACGGCTTAGTATCAGATTTTCCGCCACAAAATTCAGCTCGGTCGACCGAAACACTGGCAAACGTCCTTTTTTCTCCGTCTTTTTCATACTTATCAAAACGGATGCTACCTTCAACCAATATTTCCTTACCTTTGGCAAAATACTTATTAATAAATACCGCTGATTGACGCCAGGCTTTGCAAGGTATAAAATCTGTTTCGGTTTCCTTATCCTTACCAACATATCGGTCAACAGCAACAGTAAAATTGCAGTATTCCACACCTGTGCTTGTGTTGGATAATTCCGGGTCAGCTGTCAATCTGCCTTTGATAATGACTTTATTCATTTATGTACTCCTTACTCTCGGTAGGTCTCGTTAATACCTTGGTGGACTTACAGTAATCACACTTTTCACAACGTTCCGGTTCAACTATGCCTTTTTTGATAGCATCATAAAACGGAACTTTCTTTCGGAACTGTTCCAATTCATAATCAAGCAATTCGTCCGAAACGTGTACGATATCTATATCGGTAACCTTTTCTTTAGTTGCCGCCGCAAGATAAAACGGAAGTGTAAGACCGGTGTTCTGACGGACAATCTCGCGGTATACTGCACCTTGTAAGTCATACCTCCAAGCCTCAAACCAAGGCAACCGCCCTTGTTCAGGCTTGTATATAGGCTCAAAGTCTCTCATTATTTTGAGGTCGACTATTTTATCAGAGTGTAAACTGTCGATTTTGATTTTAATCTTTACACCCTCTATCTCACCGGTCATAATGACCTGGTCCTCGCCCATGAGATATTCCATAAACAAATTATCTCTCTCAATACGTGCGATTATCTGCTCGGCTTGTACATATTCAGATTTAAGACTTCCGTCACGTTTGAACAGTTCTGGGTGCTGTGCCTTGAAAAGGTCAAGAGTACCGCTGAAATGTGCATCAACATAACTGCCTACAAGCAACGCTGTGGATTCTTCACGAATATATTCTCCGTTAATCTCCGCCATTGCCCTCGCCGGGCATTCCTCAAAGGTCTTAAACTGTGAGACCGACATATATTCCTTGTCAGCCTCACGGCTGAAGTAATTCTCATTCGTCAGTATCATTCTGCACTTCCTCCTTTGCTTTCTTTGCCTCAACTGCACACTTTGAACAGAGTTTCATCCCATATCCTTTTTCTGTATAGGCTACCAACTGCTCAGGTGTCATTCCATGTGCGGCGGTGATGTCTGCACCACATTTTTCACATTTAGGTAATGGTTCTGTTCTTACTTGAGGTAATTTGTTTCTTACTCTCAAGGCTTCCACCACTTCACCGAAGGCCTTAACCTTCTCAACACCTATCTGTATCTTGTGACCTGCCCATTGCTCGATGTACGGTGTGTTCAAAAGTTTAGTTATCATCTTCATATTAGTAGCGTTAAGTATCATCGGCTTTACACCGCGTTCAACAAAATGACAAACGGTACATTCCTCTTTTTTGCCGTCTGGACCTACCACCATTTCATTACCAACTGTTCCAATGGTGAGAATAAGGTCCTTGCCGTCCTCTATCGAATAAGCACCCAAATAATTAGGATTAGTCAATTTTTTCCAATGCGTCATAATTACACTCCTTTACAGTTCAGTAACGATAAGTTCATCATCGTTTGTGGTTCTTGTTGCAATAAACTGAAGTCCTTTTTCACGGCATTTTGAATAAAGTTTGTTTCTGCTTGTATCATCAAGTTTTTCAGCACCGTCAATAAGGATTATCTGCAGACCACTCGGATTTGAAATAGCAATATCTACACATAATTCAAGCAACTCTCCGTCTGAACGGTTTGAAATTGGTAATCCGTTAATAAGAGGAATACCGTTTTCTACCGTAAGTCCTTCAACCGGCAATGTTGCTGTTTCAAGTATTTTGCCGGGCAGTTCACGTGCAAGTTCTATCTTTCGAGTGAACTCATCCGAACGGACCTTCAGTTCCTCTAATTCTGCCGACATCTGCTTCATTCTGCGATATTCATTGAGATGTTTTTTCATTGCTTCGGCTTCGCTAATCTCGGCTTGCAGGTCTGCGGTCGGAAGTACCTCAAGATTTGCGTACTGCTCTGCCACACCCATATCAGCATTAAGTTTAGTCACTTTGGCCTGATGGTCTGAATCTATAACTTTAACCTTGTCATGGAGCTTATCATCAAGGGTGCCGAGCTTGTCCTCTGCAGCAACAATTTCAGCCTTAAGTCTTGCAATAAGTGAATTAAGGTCATCCTTCTCCGATGCAATTTGTTGAGCAGCGGCGGTTACCGCTATTTCACGGTCGGCTTGCAATCCCCTGAGCTTTGCATTATGTCCTTCAAGAAAGCTCTTGGCTCGTTCTATTTTTCCGTTATTGTCCTGACGTTTTACCAATTCAGCATATTTTTCACCAATATCGTATGTCTCCCATTTTTCGACTTGATATCCCGAAGGAATATCTTTTGCAATATCAGCAATAAATGCCTGCTTGTTTCGGATTTCACGGTTAATATCCTGACGACTTTGAAAATATGCACCGTTGTCTGCTTGAATATCATTGAGTACCTGCAATATGTTCTGTTCGTAATTGACACCCTTGGGTATCTCACCGAACCAACCGCGAATGGTTTCCATATTCCAATCGTATTCAATAAGGTCCAAAATTGCACGGTTCTGCTCTTGACGGCTCATCTGCGTGAACTCTACAGGGTTAAGCTGTAACGGAGTGAAAATTGTTTTTAAAAATGTTTCGGGACGCATAACGTTTGTTCCGTTTTCTTTAATCGAAGCAAAATCAGCCTTGTTGGTTCGCTTTTTTCGGTCAATCATAAGACCGGTGTCAGTTTCGACAATTATCTCGCCCTCAGTCTCACCGTTTTTAACAACGAGGTCTCTTCGACTTGAATTAGTAAGAGCGTACCTGATTGCATCCAATATACTTGTTTTACCGGCTCCTTTTTTACCGGTGATTTCTATATTATTTCCATCAAGCTCAATTTCCGAAATTCCGAAAAGTGACTTGATTTTTATTTTGCTACATTTCATACTTGCATTTTCCTTTCAAACGTGTTAATATAAAACAAAGAAAATTTGATACTTGCATTTTCTTTGTCGCCGCTTTTGGAACTGTCATTCCGAAGGCGGCTTTTCCTATTTAATAAAGAATTCATACTGGGTCATAATGTCATTAATGGCTTTCAACTGTTTGTTCTCGCGTCTCAGTCGTTCGTTTTCAGCTTTAATACAGGCAACTGTTTTATGAAACCGTATTGTACGCTTAACAGCTTCTATTACCTTGTCCATTAACCAACAAACCAATATTCCTAAAACTGCGATACACATGAAAATTAACGCCATTTCGGTAACATCATTCATTCCCACTCACTCCTTTCCGTATTATCCCTACAATTTCTTCATTAGTCACACCGTAAGTCTCAATTAGAACAATAAAATCAGCAATGCTGAATTGATTCATCGGGTCACGCATCCTACGACTCAAAGCCGGAGCGGTAATGTTCAGCTTTTTAGCATATGTCTTGTCCGGGATACGTCTCATAGCTTTGTATTTCCCGAGTATTCCTCGAAACTCTAACTCTGCCTGTTCTAACCGCCTCAGCCTTTTATCTTCGGCCGTCAAACAAACCTTTGGCACTTGTATTCCTCCTATCTGATTTCGTAATCATCACCTATGTAATCCAACATCTGCTGAATAACTTGACTCGGCGTTAGTCCGGTTTGCTCTACGAGTTCGTAAATCTTGCTTGCAACTTCGGGTCTCAATCGTATAATCGGCGACCCGGACACTTCCTTAGGCTTCGGTGTTTTAAACACCATTTTTGATTTTGACATATTTTTTTACCTCCAACCAAAGTCCTATTTTAAGGACTCTCACTCTGATACACTATTCTTGCGGTCGGAAAGAATAGCGTCGATAGCTTCGTTGATACGCTGTTCCGCATCCTTAGGACTTTTTTTGCCGGTCAAAATCATAGAAACATAATCGTTACAAACGCCCATCTTTTTAGCTACCTCAATTTGCGTGATTTTGTTCACGTGCATTTTGCCAACAACTTGAGAAATCCAATTCTGCATTAAATCACCTCGATTTTTCGAATTTTTTCTAAAAAATAGTTGTAATTTTCTAACTATTGTGATATTATGATGTTGCGAACAATCATTTTCACATCCCTTACGTTATCGTAGAGGGTTTTAAAGTTAGAAATTTTGAACTGCACCCTTATTATAATTTGAAGTATAGAACTTGTCAAGGGGTAAAATTCGAAAATTCTAACTTTTGTGGACATGCACAAAATTAGAGGTGTAAAACTATGTTTTTTGACAAGTATTCTGAACTATGTAAGAGGGTAGGTAAAACACCTACGGGCGTTGCACTTGAGTTGAACGTTTCAAGAGCGACAGTAAACTATTGGAAGAACGGCAATGTTCCCAAGCAAGAAATCCTTATAAAAATTGCAGACTATTTTAAGGTAACTGTCGATTATTTGTTGGGCAACGAAGTCGAGACCAACCCCGACGACTTTATTAAATTTGCATTATTCGGCGGTGATGCTGAGCACATATCCGATGAAGCGTTTGAGGACGTGAAACGGTTTGCTCAAATCGTTGCCGAGAAAGAAAGAAGAAAAAGAGAAAATGGCAACAACACTCCTTGACCTGTATCAAGTGGCAGAGAATAACGGTGTAGAGGTTATTAGTATCGATACCTCTGTCACTAAAAGTATGTCGCTTGTATCAGAATGCGATAGTTACTATATTGGCATCAATCCTATGATGTTAAATACAGATACTGAAGAAAAGATTAACCTTGCACACGAGCTTGGTCATTGTATGACAGGTTCGTTTTACAACCGATATTCAAAATTGGATATCAGAGCGAAGCACGAACGCCGAGCGGATAAATGGGCAATAAAAAAGCTCGTCCCGAAGGACGAGCTGGAAAAGGCTGTCAAAAGCGGCCGAGAAAGCCGCTATGAATTAGCTGAATATTTTAACGTAACCGAAGACTTTATGCAAAAGGCTTTGGATTATTATAGCGAAGGATAAATATTACCGTATATGAATGTTTTAATTATAATTTTTGCAGTTTTCGCAGGAACTTTAGCAACTTGGATTTTCTTTTCTTGGTGTATACTTATTGCTAAAAAGAAATTCGATGATGGACCGTTCTTTGAAAGTTTTATAGCTTCGTTAATTGTTTTAGGTATTTCAATAGGTATTATTTGTTATGAATTCACATTAACTCGAAACCTTGAAATTTTTTCTATGATTGCAGGTAACATTATTGGCACAATAGGTGCTTTTTGGCAATATCTATACGAGAAAAATTTAGACCGCCTACAAGACCTACGCAAGGTTTTAGGCAATACAGATTTTATTGAAAAATCACAAAGTAGATATACACAAATTATAAAGAAAATAGAAAGTGATGAAAATGTGCAAAATGATATCACCGCACTTTCTGATTTTCAAAATCTTCACTTTGAGATTTCGCAAGCACTAAATTGCAACAAATATAACGATTATAATAAATATTATTGTTATGAAATAACCGAACTACATAAAAAACACATTATTACTAATGAAGAGAGAGATACTTTCTTGTATAACCTCAGACAATTAGAAATTATTCTCCTTTCAACTTCAAATAAAATTAAAAAAATACTCTATAGCAATGACGAGTAATAATCAAAAGCTCCCCTACCCCGCTGGAACAGGATAAGGGAGTGTGCACGGACAGAGCCGTACAATATGAAAGCTACCAACTTTCAACCATATTGTACCACTCTGTTCTAAAAAAATCAAGAACGGAGTTATTTTTATGCCCAAAGCAAAGAAATTACCAAGCGGTTCCTGGCGCGTACAAGCGAGCAAAACCGTCAACGGAAATCTTATCCGTAAAAGTTTCACCGATATCGACAAAAGAAAAGCGGAGCAAATGGCAATAAACTGGCAAGCTGATATTTCGGAACAAACAAACGATGTTGACATCACCTTGTCAACAGCTATTGACCGTTTTTTAGAAGTTAAATCAAATCAACTCAAACCAAGCACCAAAGTAGCCTATGAAAAATATAAACGCAATTACTTTAAAAATTTGATGTCTGTTAAGATAGATAAAATATCTAAAAATGATATTAATAATGAAATAAACAAAATGCTTAATAACCATGCCGCTAAAACCGTAAAATCGGCGGCAGCGTTTTTTGTTTCGGTTATTTATTATTTTACAGGCAATCGTTTAAATGTAGAAATGCCAAAAAAACAAAAAACAATATACAACACTCCCGATGAAGTTGTTTTAAACAACATTATAACCGCCTCAAAAGGTACCGATATTGAGGTCCCTGTGCTTTTAGCGTCGTGGTTAGGTTTACGCCTTTCCGAAATTTGCGGACTTAAGTGGAGCAAAATTCACGACGATTATATTATTATAGATAATGCTATTGTAGTATCAAATGGAAAAGCCAGCGAAGGCACACCAAAAACTGCAAGTTCTGTTCGCAAAGTTTTGCTTCCAAAATACATAAGAGATGTTCTGAACAAACTACCTAAAAAAACAGATTATGTTATAACCATACATTATTCCACTATCGGCAAGAAGTTTCGTAAACTACTTAAAGATAACAATATTCCACATTGCCGATTTCACGACTTAAGACACGCTAACGCTTCCATGATGCTTAAAGTAATGCCCGACAAATATGCAATGGAGCGTGGTGGTTGGGAAACCCAAACCACCCTGCAAACAATTTACCAACAAACGTTCAGTTCTGAGCAAACGGCATATTCAAAAAAATTTGATAATTATTTTAACACAAAGATAATTACAACTTCACACGAAACTGCACACGCTCGTAAGAGATACCGCGTAACCAAGCGGTTTTAGGCAGTTTAATTCAAGAGTTCAAATCTCTTCTACTCCGCCAGCAAAAAGCACATCGCTTTCGCGATGTGCTTTTTTGTTTTATATTCAATTTCACAATTACAAATCAAGCCAGTTGAATGGTTCGGACACATCTAAACCATCGGTTGAATGTTTATATCCTTCAGCATCTTCATAATATGAACTTGTTGAATATCCTTCGGCATCGGTCGTATGCACGGCATAATCAATACCGCCAACATTGGTATATGAACTATTATAAACACTTGTCGGCAAATCATCATCGTATGACGAGCCGCTTGAAGAATAATCATAGCTCGACGAACCGGAATACGAACTCGAAGAACCGTACGATGACGAACTTGAAGACGAAGAGCCTGAATAAGAAGACGAAGAACCCGAATAAGAGCTTCTATAACTCGAAGAATAAGACTTTTCTTCACGCGCCTTTTTGATTATTACAAAAATTATAAGTGCTAAAATCAAAACGCCTGCCACAATAAGTAAAATCTTTGTGGTGGTTGCCAAATATATTTTAGTAGATACTGTTCCACACAAAACGCAGGTGTGTTTTTTCTCACCAATATTAAATGTGGATGCTTCATCTACGATTGACCATTCATTATAATTATGAGCAAGTTTTGGTAAAACCTCACTTACAATTGCGTGCTTACAAACAGAACATTTCTGTACTCTTTCACCATTATTCTTGCAATCAGGTTCAATAGTTGTTTCCCACGGTAAAAGTTCACTGTGCAAATTACATTCAAATGAAACCGCAACGGTATATTTTTCTTTTGAAAAACCGTTAGTTAACGGATTTCCGCCGGAAATCTTCGAAATTTTTAAATAGTATGTACCCTCTTTTAAATCACTTACAGAAAAATCTGTTGGGTCGCGTCCGGAAAGTGTTCCCTCATTAAGCACTTTTTTACCATCGGTATCATAAACCGTTGCATACCAACAATATACATAAGGGCTGTCCGCTTCGTGTGTAAACTTAAACAAAAGTTTACCTTCACCTAAAGACGAAAATTTATACCAGTCCACATCCTTTTCGGACGACAATTTTCCGGTGATTGAACTGTCTAATTCAATTTTATTTGCCTTACTTTTTTTATTGTTGTTTTCCTTCTCTGAAACAACCTTCACTTCGTTTGTTTCATCTTCCTTTGCAAAGGCGGTAATGCCTGTTCCTAAAAACAGAACAATAATCAATAATGAAATAAAAACAAAAACGAATTTTTTACAATTACTCATTCCTAAATCACTCCCCAAGGTTATTGTAAAACACTGTTCATAAAAAGTCAATCACCAAACCTTCAAATTCCTCAACTTCTACATCTAATTCAAGAAACAATGTCGAATATACACATTAATTGTAATAAATTGTGCATTATTAACAAATTTTATCCTGAATTTTCCCTACGATAAATGGAAATACACTAAAATTTCTATTGATTTTTTCAATTAACATTGCTAAAATAATATTAGGAAGATTTTAACAGTAAAAGTTGGATAAACTATATATTATAATTTCCAAGGGTTTGGAGTGAGAATATGGATTTAAACGCAAAACTACAACAATTCAAAGACGGTATGTGCTTTGACGCTTACTCATTTTTAGGATGTCACACCGAAAACGGCAAAACGGTTTTCAGAGTTTGGGCACCTAATGCCGAAAGCGTCAGTGTAACGGGCGACTTTTGCGATTGGGACGACACCCGCTACAATATGTTTCATATAGGCGGTGGTGTCTTTGAAGGTATTGTCGAAAAATTACCGGAATATTCCGTGTACAAGTACAGTATAAAATCTAAAGACGGCAAAGTTACTTTAAAAAGTGACCCCTATGCCTATCATTTTGAAACTGCACCACAGAACGCCTCGAAAGTATATGATATTGAAGACTACGCTTGGCGTGACGACAAGTGGATAGAAGGCAAGAAAAACGGCGATATATATTCAAGTCCTGTAAACATTTATGAAGTTCACGCCGGCTCTTGGAAGCGTTATGCCGACGGCAACTGCTTCAACTACAAGGATTTTGCTAGACAACTTGCGAAATATGTGACCGAAATGGGTTATACTCATATTGAGTTATTACCTATTATGGAGCATCCGTTTGACGGTTCTTGGGGATATCAGGTTACCGGTTATTATGCACCCACCTCCCGCTACGGCACTCCTAAAGACTTTATGGAGTTTATTGATATTATGCACGAGCATAATATCGGTGTTATTGTTGATTGGGTACCGGCACACTTCCCTAAAGACGAGTTTGGATTATATCACTTTGACGGTGGCCCATGTTACGAATATCCCGACCCCAGAAAAGGTGAACATAAAGAATGGGGTACTCAGGTTTTCGATTACGGACGCGGAGAAGTTTTAAGTTTTCTTATTTCAAATGCGATGTTCTGGCACGATAAATACCACATTGATGGCATTCGTGTTGATGCCGTTGCCTCAATGCTTTATCTTGATTACAATCGTAAAGACGGCGAGTGGATTGCCAATCAGTACGGTGGTAAAGAGAATTTAGAGGCTATTGAGTTTTTAAAAAGACTTAATATGGCGGTATTCGAAAAATATCCTAACACAATGATGATTGCCGAGGAATCGACTGCCTGGCCAATGGTCACCCACCCCGTCGACAAGGGTGGTTTGGGATTCAATTTCAAATGGAATATGGGTTGGATGAACGATACGTTACGGTATATGTCGCTCGACCCGATTCATCGCAAATATCATCACGATAGTTTGACGTTCTCGTTCTTCTATGCGTTTTCGGAAAACTTTGTATTACCCATTTCACACGACGAGGTTGTTCACGGCAAATGTTCACTCATTAACAAAATGCCGGGCGACTATAACGATAAGTTTAAAGGCCTGCGAGCATTTTATGCCTATATGATGGCACACCCCGGCAAAAAACTATTATTTATGGGTACCGAATTTGCACAGTTTATTGAGTGGAACTTCAGCCAAGAACTTGATTGGTTACTTTTGGAATATGACAAGCATAAGGAAATGCTGAATTTTGTAAAATCTTTAAACAAGTTTTACAAAGATAATGCGGCAATGTGGCAGATTGACTACTCGTGGGAAGGCTTTTCGTGGATTTCCAACGATGACCGCGACCAGAGTGTTATTGCTTTCAAAAGAACTGACCGTGACCTTAACGATATAATTGTAATTTGTAATTTTGTTCCCGTAACGCGTGAAAACTATAGACTTGGGCTTCCCGAATACGGTGAATATGAGCTTGTATTCAATACCGACAGTACCGATTTTGGCGGTGACGGTATTGAAGCTAATAAACTCATAAAAACCTCTTTGGAATCCATGCACGGTTTCGAACAGTCAGGAGAGTTTACTATACCCGCAATGTCGGTTATGTATTACAAATTAAAACGCAAATTAAAGCCGGTAAAAGCTTTGACAAAAAATTTAAGGAGTGACAAGCTTTGAAAAAAACAGAATGTGTCGCCATGCTGTTAGCAGGCGGTCAAGGAAGTAGACTGGGTGTACTCACTCAAAGAATAGCAAAACCTGCCGTACCTTATGGCGGAAAATATCGCATTATTGACTTTCCTCTTTCCAACTGCACGAATTCGGGCATTGATACGGTGGGCGTTTTAACGCAGTATCAACCGCTTGAATTAAATGATTACATCGGTTCAGGTAAGCCTTGGGATTTAGACCGTTCCGACGGTGGCGTGCATATCCTTCCTCCCTACCAAAACAACAAGGGCGGAGATTGGTACAAAGGCACTGCAAACGCCATCTATCAGAACATTCCGTTCATTGAGCGTTATGACCCTGAATACGTGCTTATTCTCTCAGGCGACCATATCTATAAGATGGATTACAGTGAAATGATTGAACAACACAAAGTATCAAATGCTGACTGTACAATTGCTGTAATTGAGGTGCCAATGGAAGAAGCCTCACGTTTCGGTATTATGAACGCCAATCCTGACGGTACTATATATGAGTTTGAAGAAAAACCGAAAGAGCCTAAGTCTAATTTGGCCTCAATGGGTATCTATGTATTCTCTTGGAATAAACTCAAAAAATACCTTGAAGAAGACGAGGCCGACCCCAATTCTTCTAACGACTTCGGTAAAAACATTATCCCAAATATGCTTAACGACAAACAGAAAATGGTGGTTTACCGTTTTGCAAATTACTGGAAAGACGTTGGTACTATCGACTCGCTTTGGGAAGCCAACCTTGACCTACTCAACCCAAAAGTAGAACTTGACCTTTCCGACCCGAAGTGGAGAATCTACTCTCGCACTCCCAACGCACCACCGCAATATATCTCAAACACAGCAAAGGTCCAGAACTCCCTTATTACCGAGGGCTGCGACGTTTCGGGTACTGTTGATTTTTCAATTTTGTTCGAAAGTGTCACTATTGAAGAAGGTGCAGTTGTTAAAGATTCTCTCATTATGCCGGGTGCCACAATCAAGAAAAACGCTTCGGTACAATATGCAATTGTTGCCGAAAACGTGGTTGTTGACGAGGGTGCTTCAATCGGCGAGCGTCCTGAGGATGTAGCAGACCTCACAAAATGGGGCGTTTCGGTTGTCGGTGCAGGACTTTATGTTGGAAAGAACGCAAAAGTTAGTGCTGGTGTTATGATTAGAGAAAACGTTAAGGACGGTGACAAGCAATGAGAAAAAACACCTGTTTAGGAATAGTATTCCCTAACGCTCATGACGATTTAATGGGTGAAATGACCGAAAAACGTTCAATGGGTTCACTTCCATTCTGCGGACGTTACCGTATTATCGATTTCGCTTTGTCTAACCTTGTTAATGCAGGCATTTCTAAGGTCGGTATGGTTACAAAAGCTAATTATCAGTCATTGATGGACCACATCGGCACTGGCAAGGCTTGGGATTTAGACAGAAAAAGCGGAGGTTTATTCTTCCTTTCACCTTATTCCAACACTGAAGCAAAGGTTTATACCGGTCATGTTGATGCACTATTCGGAGCTATGACCTTTTTAAAGAAATCAGTTGAACAATACGTTGTAATGTGTGACGGCGACGTCATTGCCAATATTGATTTAAGCAAAATGATTGACCGTCATATTGAAAGCGGTGCAGACATTACTATTGCATACAAAAAAGGTACAATGCCTATAAACCATTACGACGTTATGAACTTTGAATTAGACGGTGATAAGGTTACCGGTATTAATTTTTCCGCTTTTGAAAAAGCCGATTGCAATGTAAGTCTTGATATCACTATCCTTTCACGCGAGTTGTTGATAGATATTGTAAACCAAGGTCATGCACACAACTACACCAGCTTAGCACGTGATATTCTTAATCCTAATATCACTAAATTCGATATTCGAGGATATGAAATTAAAGAATATGCTGCTATTATGGATAGTCCCGAAACCTATGTTAAGACTACTAACGACGTGGTAAACAGTCCTGAAGTGAGACAGCAGTTATTCTGTAAAGAACGTCCCGTTTTCACAAAAACACGTGACGATATGCCAACAGTTTACGGTCTTGACAGTGAGGTTAACAACTCTATTATCGCCGACGGTTGTGTTATTGAAGGCACAGTTAAAAACAGTGTTTTGTTCCGCGGTGTTAAGGTTGGTAAAAACACCGTAATCGAAAACTGTATCATTATGCAGGATTCCATTATTGAGGATAATGTTGACCTTCAATGTGTAACCTTGGACAAAAAAGTTAAAGTGACCGCCGGAAAAACCTTACGCGGTACTGTCACTTATCCTATCTATGTTCGCAAAAACGCTCAAGTTTAAAGCACAGGAGATAAATTATGAAAGTATTATATGCAACAAGTGAAGCCTATCCTTATGCTATGTCAGGCGGTTTAGCTGATGTAGCCGGTGCTTTGCCAAAGGCTTTACGTAAAAGACTTATCGGTTGTCGCGTTGTTTTGCCCTTGTACGAAGGTATAAGTGACGAGCTTCGTGCCAATATGCAGTTTATAACAAGCATCACAGTTCCGGTTGCTTGGCGTAGGCAGTATTGCGGAATATTTGAAGCCAAACACGACGGGGTTATTTATTACCTGCTCGACAACCAATATTACTTCAAACGTGGCGGACTTTACGGACATTATGATGATGCAGAGCGTTTTGCTTTCTTCTCACGTGCCGTATTGGAAATGATACCGCACATAGACTTTACACCCGATATAATCCACTGTAATGATTGGCAAACAGCTTTAATACCTGTTTTCCTTGACACTCTTTACAGAATGGTTGACCCGTATAAAAATATAAAAACCGTATTCACCATTCACAACATTCAATATCAAGGTAAATACGGCACAGAACTCATCGGTGATGTTTTGGGTCTACCGCCTGAATCTGCAAATTTGGTTGAGTATGACAACTGCGTCAACCTTATGAAAGGTGCTGTTGAATGTGCCAACCGCATAACTACTGTAAGTCCCACCTACGCCGAGGAAATAAAAGACCCCTGGTTTGCACATGGACTTGACAGAATCATTCGCGAACGTTCATTTAAATTAAACGGTATTGTAAACGGTATAGATATTGATGTTTATAATCCTGCTACTGATATTCACCTTTGGGAAAACTACAGTGTAGAGGACACAAGCGGAAAGGCTACCAACAAACGTGAACTTCAAAAAATGTTGGGTTTACCCCAACGCGATGATGTACCTATAATCGGTATGGTCACCCGTTTGGTAACTCATAAAGGTCTTGATTTGGTCAAATTTGTATTTGACAGCATTATTTCACAAGACGTTCAGGTTGTAATACTTGGTAGCGGTGAATGGGAGTTTGAAACATATTTCCATTCTCAAATGCAAGCACATCCTGACAAAGTTGCATTAAAATTGGGCTTTATACCCGACTTAGCCCACAAAATTTATGCCGGTGCCGATATATTCCTCATGCCGTCCAAGAGTGAACCTTGCGGTTTGGCTCAGATGATTGCACTTCGTTACGGTACAATCCCTATTGTCCGTGAAACAGGAGGTCTTAAAGACACCGTTTCAGACAGCGGTGACAATCAAGGCAACGGCTTTACATTCAGTTCCTATAATGCACACGATATGGCTCACACCGTTTACCGTGCAGTTGAGGGTTACAAAAACCGCGAAGGCTGGGAAGTTCTCAAAAAACGTGCAATGGCCTGCGACAACAGTTGGGGCAAATCAGCAAGTGCATATATTAAAATGTATAAGGAAATTATAGGCAAATAAATTAACTTATTCGCCCAACCGTCAAAAATACGGTTGGGTGATTTTTTTGTTGAAAGATTGTTCGAATTAAGTTATAATGATTAAAAGTTAGTTTTATTGGGAGGTGCAATTGTATGACGGTTTCGTTTAGCACTCTTGGTTGTAAAGTTAATCAATATGAATCTGAGGCTCTTGCCGAAATTTTTGAGGCAAAGGGTTTTACCGTTATGCCTTCAGGTGAAACTGCAGATATTATAATCGTCAACTCCTGCACCGTAACCGCTGAAAGCAACCGCAAGGTAAGGCAAACCGTTAGAAAGCTCCGCCGAAAATCGCCGAATGCATTAATTGTATTGACCGGTTGTATGGCACAAGCTTTCCCTGAAGAATGTAAAGAGATAAAAGAGGCTGATTTAATCATCGGCAACTCGCACTACAACACTTTGCCCGATTTGTGTATAAATTCCTTGAATAAACAGACTAACCGTGTTTGCGTCACTCCGCACGAAAAAGTATACACCGACATCGGTGTATCAAAACTTACCGAGCACACACGCGGATACATAAAAATTGAAGACGGTTGCAACCGTTTTTGTTCGTACTGCATTATTCCTTACGCCCGCGGTCGTGTTCGTTCCAGGTCATTAGACTCAATAAAAAAAGAGGCTGAAAATTTGGCAAAAGCAGGTTACAAAGAGGTCGTATTGGTCGGCATTAACCTTTCGGCATTCGGACTTGACACAGGTGACGAATTATGCGATGCAGTCCAAGTTGTATCGGGTGTTAATGGCATAAAACGCGTAAGATTAGGTTCGCTTGAATGTGACCAAATCAGTGACGAAGCACTCGAAAAATTGGCAGCAAATGAGAAATTCTGCCCGCAGTTTCATTTATCACTGCAATCCGGTTGCGATAAAACATTAAAGAAAATGAACCGCAAATATGACACAGCATTTTACCGCGATTTAGTGGAACGAATACGGACAAAATTCCAAAACCCCGCTATCACTACCGATATAATGGTAGGTTTTATGGGTGAAAGTGACGAAGATTTTAAAAACTCCTGCAACTTTATGAAAGAAATCGGTTTCGCTCGCTCGCACGTATTTGTTTATTCGGTAAGAGAAGGCACCGCCGCCGCAAAACGCACCGATAAGGTTGACCCTCAAATTGCACAGCAACGTGCTAAAATAATGCAAAAAATATGCGAAAGCACCGAAAAAGAATTTTTAACTTCGCAAATTGGCACTACTTCAAAAGTTTTACTTGAAACCAAAACTAACGGGGTTTGGGAAGGATATTCCGAAAACTATACAAGAGTAAAAGTACCCAACTTAACCGCCATTGAAGGTGAAATCGTCACTGTCACTATCACCGACACAGAAAATGACTATTGTATTGGTGAAATAATAAGTTAAAAAGTAAAAAGCGAAGTAAAGTTTTACCTTTACTTCGCTTTTATTTTACTCTCAATGTTATTTCACCGGTAGAAAGGGTTTCTAAACCGTCGGCAGTTTGCACCACCAACGCACCGTTTCGGTTTATGTCAACCGCTATCCCCTCTTTGGTTATATCGTCTTTGATAAAACACACATCTTTGCCGATTACCATTGATTTTTGTTTATATTCAGGTAAAAATGTGCGTTGCGGCAAGCCACTTATCAATTCTAAAAGATGTTTAACAATACTCAAAAGCAAATTGCTTTTATCCACTGCCTGATTCAATGAAGTGGCAGTGTTTTTTATTTCATTAGGGAATTTATCAGTTGTTATGTTAACCCCAATGCCGACAATTATCGAGGTTTTGTCACCCGTTACCGCCTCGGTCAAAATTCCCGAAACCTTTTTATCATCAATATAAATGTCGTTTACCCATTTGATTTTAGAACTTAAGTCGGTCAATTCTTCAATTGCACGAACCACCGCTACTGCCGCGGCAGAAGTCACTGTCACACTATCTTTAAAATCGGTTTCCGGCTCATATACAAAAGACATATACAATCCGGTTTTATCGGGTGAATAAAACTGTCGTCCCATTCTGCCCTTGCCTGCAGTTTGAGCATCGGCCACAACAACAAAAGGACACTTTGCACCTTGTTTTATTTGACGTTTCGCCTCAAGATTGGTAGAGTCGATAACATCATAATGCAATACACTAACTTCTCTGCCGTCACTCACAGGAATACTATTCATTTTTCCGTTCATCGACCCACCTCCTTAAATTTTCAAAAAATCGGAGCATAATTTCTTATGCTCCGATTAAAAATCACCGTAAAATTATGCCCACCACATTTTGCCTGCGGTTTCTTCAATAATTAAACTCTTCAAGAAACCAGCGGCTTTTTCAAGGCCTTCAGTTTTACTCATTAAAGCATCTTCGTGTTCAATGCTTATTGCATAGTCATAACCGTTAGTCTTTAATGCACTGATAATATCTCTCCAGAATGCCTCATCATTACCATAACCAACAGTTCTAAACAACCAAGAACGGTTCTTCAAATCACCATAGCTCTGAGTATCAAGCACGCCATTGATTGCAGTGTTATACTTATCAATTCTTGCATCCTTTGCGTGAACGTGGAAAATAGCGTCACCCATTTCATTAATAACCTTAACGGGGTCCATACCCTGCCAAGCCAAATGGCTCGGGTCAAAGTTAGCACCAAGTTCAGGACCTACTGCCTCACGGATTTTCTTTAATGAATGAGTGTTATAAACGCAGAAACCGGGGTGCAACTCAAAAGCAATCTTATTAACACCATGAGCCTTTGCAAACTCAACAGTCTTTTTCCAATAAGGAATTAAAACTTCATTCCACTGCCAATCTAAAATAGCCAAGAAATCTTCCGGCCAAGGACATGTTACCCAGTTGGGATATTTTGAACCTTCAGAATCACCCGGGCAACCGGAGAATGTATTAATCTGGTGAAGACCCATCTTTTCAGCTAACAAAATAGTGTTGCGGATGGTCTTATCATACATCTCGGCAAGGTCTTTTTGAGGATGAACAGGATTACCATGGCAAGAAAGAGCACTAACCTCTAATCCGTTATCCTTAATAATTGACATAAACTCATTAAACTTTGCTTCATCGTTAAGTAAAACTTCGGGGTCTGCATGAGCATTGCCTGGATAACCGCCACAACCGATTTCAATCATATCGCAACCGATTGACTTGAAATACTTACAAGCGTCAGCAAAAGGCATATCGCTCATAAGTGTTGTAAAAACGCCTAATTTCATATTAAATTACCTCCAATTCTCAGGTCAAAACCTTATATATACATAATACTTTGTTAGAAAAAATTTTTCAAGTACATTATTCAACTTTGTTGTAAAATATTAGATAATATGGTATATTAAAAACAAAACTAATAAAAAAAGGATAACAATATGATTAAATTAGCCACCATCGGCACAAGTTGGATAACTGAAGCCTTCTTACTGGGTTGCGAATTACTCAAAGACAAATTCGAGTTATCTGCCGTTTATTCAAGAAATCATGAAAAAGGACTTGAATTTGGTAAAAAATTCGGTTGCGAAAGAGTAGTTTGCGACCTCCGGGAATTAGCCTCTGACCCCGAAATTGAGGCAGTTTATATTGCAAGTCCCAACGCTTTTCATTATTCTCAAAGCAAATTAATGCTTAAAAACAAAAAGCACGTACTGTGTGAAAAGCCGATTACGGTAACACCCGAAGAACTTGAGGAATTACAGTCACTTGCCAAGCTTAACGGTGTTATATATATGGAAGCGATTATGGGTCCACACATCCCAGCGTGGGAAACCGTGCTTAAAACAATCCAAAACTTAGGAAGAATCAGTCACGCAAGATTCGATTTTTCGCAACGTTCAAGTAAACTTGACGGACTTTTACGAGGTGAACATCAAAATATTTTCGACCCAAAAATGGCAGCTGGTGCTTTAATGGATTTAGGTGTTTACTGTGTCTACCCTGCTGTTTATTGGTTCGGTGAGCCAAAGGACGTTTATTCCTATTGCCGTTTTCTTAACACAGGCGCTGACGGTGAGGGTGGTGCTATATTACATTATAATGATTTAAACGTAGAACTCACTTGGTCAAAAACGGGTGAATCACGTTTAGGCAGTGAGATTGTGGGTGAAAACGGAACAATCGTTATGCCATCAATTTCCACTTTAAGAAACGCCCAATTTATAGCCAAAGACGGTAGTGTCGAGCCTTTGTTCCACAACCCCGAAAAGCCTGAACTTATGAGTTATGAAGCAACAGATTTTTACCGTTACATTACCGATACAAAATCACGTCATGAACTTGAAACTTTAAACAAAACCGCTTTGTCTGTCAGCCACTTAATGCAAATATTCAGAGAACAGTGTAAAATCAATTTGGTATCTAAAGTTTAATATTCTTGAAAATAACACAATACGGTGTTATGATATTACTATATTTTTTGGAAGTGATATATATGATAAAAGTAACCGTTTGGAACGAATTTCACCACGAAAAAACCAATCCTCAATCAAAAGAAATTTACCCCAATGGCATCCAAAACTGTATTGCCGAATTTTTGAAAAGTGACGATATATCGGTCAGAACTGCAACGCTTGATGACCCCGAATGTGGACTGACACAAGAAGTTTTAGACGACACTGACGTACTTATTTGGTGGGGTCATATGCAACATAACAAAGTTCCCGAAGAAGTTGCTGAACGAATTCAACTTTCTGTTTTAAAAGGTATGGGCTTTATCGCGTTACATTCGGCGCATCACTCTAAGCCGTTTAAACGATTGATGGGTACTTCCTGCAACTTAAGTTGGCGTGAAAACGGAGATATGGAACGTGTCTGGAACATCAACCCTGCCCACCCGATTGCAAAAGGTATTGGCAGATATTTTGAACTCCCACACGTTGAAACCTACGCTGAGCCGTTCGGCATTCCCAACCCCGATGAAGTAATCTTTATGGGTTGGTATGAAGGTGGAGAGTTATTCCGTTCCGGTTGCACTTTCCACAGAGAAAACGGACGTATTTTCTATTTCCAACCGGGCCACGAAACATACCCGATTTTCCACGATAGCAATGTTCAAACAATTATCAGAAACGCTGTTTATTGGGCTGCTCCGCAAATCCGAGTACCTGAGCTCAAATGTCCGAAAATCAAAAAAATCGGTCAAGAATAATAAAACGAAAACCTCCGAATTTTTTCGGAGGTTTTTTGATTTTACTATTATTTAGTTGCCGTTTCAATCATATCCGCTGCAGCTTTAAGATAATCAACATCAAAACGTTCAAATTCACCAACGTTGCAAAGTTCGGTTAAAGTTGTATCAATCGGCATTTTGCCTAACGGCATAATCTGTTGCTCACTGCACAATTCTTCAAAATGACTGTCACCGAAAATGTTAAACTCCTTACCGCAATCGGGACATTTAACGTAACTCATATTCTCGACCATACCAAGTACGGGAATGTTCATCATTGAAGCCATATTGCAAGCCTTTTTAACTATCATTGAAACCAAATCTTGCGGAGAAGTTACAATAACGATACCGTCAAGCGGAAGGCTTTGGAAAACGGTTAGGGGAACATCGCCTGTGCCTGGGGGGCAGTCAACAAACAAATAGTCA
>JAZOQN010000112.1:0-8166 GCA_045656125.1 Acutalibacteraceae bacterium | reverse complement strand
TTTTGACATTTTATCCTTTGTTGCTTTATCGGTGAATATTACATAGTAGATAAAACCGACAATGGCGCAAAAGATAAGAGAAAATCCGAAAGGTCGGCGCCAATAGATAGCGTAAAACACGCCCCACAGGCAGACAGCGGTTAGCATAAGGTAGACAAGAAATCGCACCATTTTCGATTTAGCGTCCACAAGGACGAGAGCTGCGGGGATATATAGCATCGACAGTGCAAATCTCATCACTATAGCATCATCAAGATATATAAATATGTAACCGGTCATTATTCCTGCTACAAGTTCAATTAGGTATGTACAAACCATACAACTATTACTGCGGGACACGGTAGATTACCTCGCTTTCAATTAAATTTCGGCAGGTCTTATCGGGAAAATACGGTATGTATTTAGTGATTTGCCTCTGGGTGATTCGGTTTTCGTTGATATAATCAGCGATTAATTTTCGTTTATACTCGTCAAGGGTTTCTACATCGGTACCGTTCATTAGTTCTAAAAAGCAAAGGACAGGTGCGTTAAATTTATCAATTTTAGTTCGTGGTTTGCGGAGAGCAATTTGATAATTGCCCAACTTGACTTTATGCAAATCTCGGCTTTCTTCATTGGTATAGATTTCGATAACGGCGGGTTTGAGTTTAGATATGCCGAGTTCGTATTGCAAATAACTACCTGAATAGTATCCGAAAACATTTTCACCGTCTTGTATAAACTTCTTTTCAACAACTTTTATTGGTCTAAAAATACTAATGCCAAAATTTCTTTTGTTCGGGATATAATATAATCCTTTTTCAAATCTTACAATCTTTTTATCCTCACAAAGTTTTCTTAGACCTCTGCTGATTTGATAACGAGAATAGATTGGGTAATCAATTTCCGAAAAAGCAAACGGAGAATCGTACCCGAATGTTTTGACCAAATAATCATAAAACAATTTTTATTCCTCCTTTTTTCTGCAACAGAGTGAAGATAGTTACCTACACTCTATTGCGGTGTTTTCTGTGTTTTTTATGCACCTATAATCACTTAAAAAGTGCTCGGAACCCCCTTAAATACTGAATTTGTGTGTAGAAAAAGACCATACCCTCTTGTCTTGGGTATGGTCTTATTTTAACATCATCAGGTGCCATGGCGGCACCCATATTGTTCATATCGGTGACATTGAGGTCGATGATTTTGCCAACGGTATACGCATTAACCTTGATGCCCTTTAAACTTCGGCTTAGTAGTGCCGAGCCTGAGCCGGTGACGGTCCACTGTGCTGTGGGAGGACGCTGTCCACCGTATTCCAACGGAAAACGGAACTGTCTCTCTGAACTGCAAAAGTGTGATGATGTAACGGCAATTGTCTTATCTGCCGCACCGCTTTCAACCGCCGTGCACGCCATAATTATGCTTAACGCCATTGTCGAGCAAGCTCCGTAAAGTCCTATAAACGGAATTTTAAGTTCTCGCAAGCCGTAAGCACTGCCGATGCACTGATTTAACAAGTCGCCGGCAAAAATCATATCAATGTCAGTGGGGGAGAGGTCGGCCTTTTTCAAGGTTGTGCCGACCGATATTTTTTGTAATTGACTTTCCGCTTTTTCAAACGAGCTTTGACCTAAAAACTCGTCTTGAAATGTTTTGTCAAAGTATTTTGCAAGCGGTCCATCAGCTTCTTTTGGACCGACTGCCGCAGAGTATGAGCCGATATATACACCGTTTTCCAAAACAGTAGTGCGTTTGCCTTGTCTTTTAGCCATATTTTTACCGCCTTTTCGTTTTGGGTTATTGTTGCACGAAAAGGTCGCAATATACAAAAAGCGGTCCGCGTAAGTGATACGCGAACCGCTTTTAAAACCAATCAACAAATCTATTTTATCATTTTTAAATGAAAATGTCAACTGACGAGATAAACAAAGATTTTTTTGATAGTTTGTGGAATTTGCGAATAGACAAATGTCCGCACTTTGTGTATAATGTAGTCAAAGGAAAGACAAAAAACACAAATAACCTCGACGTCGAAAGGGTAAGAAAGGGGACTGATTCCGATGAAAATGTTAGATGAACCACCGGTGCATTTTGGTGGAAATAGAATAGAAAGGAATGAGTCCAAAGAACAGTTAATTTAAAAATCTCAAAACGATAAATTTGAAAAGGAATGAGTCCGAAATACAGTTTAGTACATTTTAGGATTTATTAAACAGTAAAGGGTGAGTCCGAAGTACAGTTAAATTAGGGGCATAAAATCACAGATTATTGAAGTTTGGTGTTACCGATGAACTAAGGGTCAATTAAATGTGCGTTATTGTATGAAACAAACGTCAGGCTGATAAGTTTTAGATAGGTAAATCCGAGAGTAGATTGAGTAACATTTAGAAACCAAACAATTACAATTTAATAGTGTCAAACTTGTATATAGATAATTTAAGATATGCGAGGTACAGACCAATGGAGATTCAGAATTGATACCCACCGAGAATTTACGAAAGATTTTCGGTGGGGACTTTTTTGTGTAAGGATAAAAAGATTTCTTAAGCATTAAAGATGTTAATAATATTCTTATGTTTCTTTATGGCATAATCCAAGGCGATTTTGGTACCGCTTTTTCGAGTAGTTGGAACACTTTGTTCATCATAATACACTATGCAATAGCGACTGTTATCTATCATCTCGCGGTTACGCCCAATGTAAGATGCTTTTCCTGAATTGATTATCTTTTCGGGGTAATAAGTATCCTCATAGCTTTCCAGCAAGTAATTTTTATAATGCTCATCGATATACGGAAATTCTGCTCGCACATAAATTTGTTTTATGTGCGGGTATTTTTCTTTTATATGGGCTACTGTGTCAAGACACAGGCTATTAAATTGGCTTTTGCTTCCAAAAAGAAATGTATCAACATTCTCGTTCACAATCAGTTTTTCAATAATCTCAATAAGTTTTGATTTTAATTCTTCGGTTTCGTTTATCTTTCTATGACCGAAGAAACAGCAGGTGTTTTTGACATATACATTTCTCCAAAGTAAATAATATTTTACTCATTATACATTATCTTTCACTTGAAGTAAATATATCTGCAATTTTGGATTATAATAATTTACCCTTTTTTTCTATAAAATATATGTATAAAGAAAAAGGGGCGTTAAAATGAAAACAGAATTTCCGGAAAAGTATATTACTCTTGGCTTAAAGATTGCATATTATAGAAGAAAATCGGGATTTACACAGGAATACTTTGCTGAGCTTATTGACAAAAGCGTAAGTTTTGTTGGTCAGATAGAAGGAACGGGTACTGTTCGCGGAGTTTCTTTGGAGACCTTATTTAAAATCGCACAAGTGCTCAAAGTATCGCCGTCTAAATTATTAGAAGAAGATTAAAAATAAAAAAACAAAACCCTCTCTGCTTAAAATTAGCAGAGAGGGTTTTATCTTTTAAATATGATTTATAAAAAAGTTTTTAATTTCACCCGTGATAAAGTTTTTTGGTTTGGTATTTTGGCTCTAATGTTAAGTTTACACCTAATTTCTTAAACACGTTAGTGTCAACGGTGCTTAACATAACCGAGCTGTGTGCTTCGCAATGACGTAATTCCGAAAGCTTGTCCATTGCTTTTTTGGCGTTTTCGTCAGTAACTGCCGAAATGCAAAGCGCAATTAAAATTTCGTCGGTGTGCAATCTCGGGTTGTGGTTGCCCAAGGCGTTTACCTTTAATTCCTGCACAGGTTCAATAACGTTTTGTGGAATTAAGCGGACTTCTTTAGGGATTCCTGCCAAAGCCTTTAAAGCATTAAGTAAAAGTGCCGAGCTTGCACCGAGCAGGGAGGTTGTCTTGCCGGTGATAATACGTCCGTCGGGCAACTCGATTGCGGCGGCGGGAGCGCCGGTTTCTTCGGCTCGCTCGTTTGCGGCTGCAATAACCTTACGGTCGGCAATATTAATGCCTGCTTGCTCCATCAAAAGTTCGATTTTCATAGTTTCGGTGTCGTCTGCTTCGCCCTTACTCTTGCGGCACTGTGCATCGTAATAACGGCGGATGATTTCATTATCGGCAGCCTGCTTTACGGCGTCGGCATCGAAAATGCAGTTTCCCGCCATATTAACACCCATATCGGTGGGTGATTTATAAGGACAACTACCCAACATTCTTTCCATACAAGCCTTGACAACGGGGAAAATTTCAACATCGCGGTTGTAGTTTACGGTGGTTTCGCCGTAGGCTTCCAAATGGAACGGGTCAATCATATTAACGTCATTAAGGTCGGCAGTTGCGGCCTCGTAAGCCAAGTTGACCGAGTTTTTCAAAGCCAAATTCCAAATTGGGAAGGTTTCAAACTTTGCATATCCTGCCATAACACCACGTTTATGCTCGTGATAGAGCTGTGAAAGGCAGGTTGCCATTTTACCGCTTCCGGGACCCGGTGCAGTAACAACAACGAGGTTTCTGGTGGTTTTAATATATTCATTTTTGCCGTAGCCTTCATCAGAAACAATTAATTTAAGGTTAGAAGGGTAGCCGGCAATCGGATAATGCTTGTAAACGGGAACACCTAAATTCTTTAATTTGTTTGCAAAAGCGTCAGCCGAGGACTGACCTGTGTAGCGTGTAAGTACAACACTGCCCACGTAAAGACCAAATCCGCGGAAAGCGTCAATAAGACGCAAAACATCGAGGTCGTATGTGATGCCGAGGTCACCTCTGACCTTGTTTTTCTCAATATCGGCGGCATTTATGACAATGACAATTTCGGCTTGGTCCTTCAAGCGAGCAAGCATCTTGATTTTGGAATCGGGAGCAAAGCCGGGCAAAACACGTGCGGCATGATAATCGTCAAACAACTTGCCGCCAAACTCCAAATACAGTTTACCGCCAAACTTCTTTATGCGTTCCTGAATATGTTCAGATTGCATTTGCAAATATTTGTCATTATCAAAACCGACACGATACATGGTCTTACCTCTTTTACTCTAAACTTCAAATTGTTCCTCAAAAAAAATAAGCGAAACGAATTTCGCAGAAACCCTTTTCGCTTATACAGTTTAACATACTTTTTAGTGTTTTACAAGTGCAAAAACACAAAATTTTGACAATATATTGTATTTTACTTAATTTTCTCTAACGTATCGAGCAAAGCGGTGCAACCCAAAAGAATATCGTTGTAGCAGGTGGTAAAGTCGCCCGAATACCAAGGGTCAGACACGTCGCGGTCTTGTCCTGCAAATATTAAAAGTTTATGAACCTTTTTATCGGGGTCAGAGCCGATAATCCGCATAATGTTTCGCATATTATTGGAGTCCATAACAACGAGGAGGTTGTAGTTTACATAATCCTCGCGAGTGACCTGCACGGCGCGTTTTCCGTCACACGAAATGCCGTGTTTTTTAAGTTCTGCTTTGGCGGGCGGGTAAACGGGGTTGCCGATACCGTTCCATATTTCCTCGGTGCTGGTTGCTGAGGAGGAAACATAGTATTTTTCGGTCAAACCGCGTTTTTCCAAAAGGTCTTTGAAAACAAACTCCGCCATAGGCGAACGACAGATATTCCCGTGGCAGACGAACATTATTTTGAACATAGTACACCTCAAAATACAATTTAAAAAAATTGCCTATGCGGTAGCATAGGCAATAGTGTTTTGTTTTAATCAAACTGCTGAACGGGTTGCAAGCGGGTCAATATAGGTAACTCTGCGAATATCGGCACCGACGGCGGAAAGCTTTTCAACGATATTGTCATAACCGCGGTCGATAAATTCAACATTTTCGATTTCGGTCTTTCCGTTTGCGGCAAGGCCAGCCAAAACCATTGCGGCACCGGCTCTAAGGTCGGTCGCTTTAACGGGCGCGGCATTAAGACTTTCAACGCCATTGATAATTGCAACCTTACCGTCAACCTTTATTTTGGCACCCATAAGTGTTAACTGGTCAACATACTTAAAGCGGTTATCCCACACGCCCTCGGTCATAACGCTTACACCGTCACTCAATGCTAACAGCGTGGTCATTTGCGGTTGCATATCGGTAGGGAAGCCGGGGTGTGGCATAGTCAAAACGTTGCAGGTTTTGGGACGGCGGTTCATAATAACACGTACAGCCTCATCATACTCTAAAACCTCTGCACCGGCTTCGATTAGTTTTGCCGAAATCGACTCCAAGTGTTTCGGAATAACATTTGTAATTGTCAAATCACCGCCTGTGATTGCTGCGGCAATCATATAAGTACCCGCTTCAATCTGGTCGGGAATTACACTGTAGGTTGTGCCGTGAAGCGAACTCACACCGCGGATTTTAATAACATCGGTACCGGCACCCATAATATTAGCACCCATCGAGTTCAAGAAGTTGGCAAGGTCAACAATATGCGGTTCTCTTGCCGCGTTTTCGATAATTGTCAAACCGCGGGCTTTAACAGCCGCCAACATTATGTTAACTGTTGCACCGACCGAGACTTTATCAAGATAGATAGAACTACCAATCAGTTCGGTAGCGTAAGCATGAACCATACCGCCGTCAATCGTGACGGTAGCACCCAAAGCCTCAAAGCCTTTTATATGTTGGTCAATCGGTCTTACTCCGAAATCGCAACCGCCCGGAGGGGCAACCTTTGCTTTTTTAAAGCGACCAAGCATTGCACCGATAAAGTAACTGCTGGCACGCATTTTTGAAGACATTGAAGCCGATAAAATATGTGAATTTATGTGAGAGGGGTCAATCTCGACAGTGGTATTGTCGATAACCTTAACGTAGGCACCCAGCTCATATAAAATTTTAATAATAACATTAACATCGGAAATAGCAGGTACGTTTTCAATACGGCAAACGCCGTCGCACAACAGCACAGCAGGAATGATTGCAACAGCAGCGTTTTTAGCACCGCTGACAGCAACTGTGCCTTCAAGCCTATTTCCTCCGTTTACGATTATTTTTTCCAAACAGGATGCACTCCCAACATTTTTTAATGCTAAAATATTATTCCCGCAAATCTATGTACCAAAAATGGTAAAACATTTAAAGTATAATATTTTTTGGAGAAAAGCAAAATTTCAAAAATACTCTATGTAACATTATACACAACTTACTGTATTTTGTCAAACATATTATCAATATATGGATAATTTTCGACAAAAAAATAGCATATTTTGATTTTGTGTGTGTCAACCAAGGACATTTCTATAAATTCAATTTATAAATTTCAACCAAATTACAGTTGAAAAGAGTCGTATATTAAGATATAATAATTGTGCTAATTTTTAATTTGGAGAACGGTATGTCTGAAATAAATGAACAATTTATAAATTTGAGGCGTGAGGTTATAAAGAAATACTTCAGCCGTATGAATGATAAGCAGTTTGAGGGCGTTACTACGGCTTTAGGTCCGGTGCTCATTTTAGCCGGTGCCGGCAGCGGAAAAACCACTGTGCTTGTAAACAGGATCGCATCATTGGTAAAATTCGGTGATGCGTATAACTCACAGTTTGTGCCTCCCTTTATTAATGAGGTTAATATGTTAGCTGCCAAAGCCGCCGCCGAAAACAGTGAAATTGAAAACGGCGGTATTTTTTCGGTTGACGCGGCATCTCCTTGGGAGATTTTAGCCATTACCTTTACCAACAAAGCGGCAGGCGAATTAAAAGAAAGAATTGCACTGATGTTGGGTGACGAGGGTCTTGACATTTGGGCAGGCACTTTTCACTCTGTCTGCGGTAGAATGCTCCGCCGTTTCGGTGACTCAATAGGTTATTCTTCCCACTTTACAATTTATGATACCGATGACCAAAAAAGAGTAATGAAAGAAGTTTACAAAAGCCTTAACATTGACGAAAAAATGATACCGATTAAATCGGCACTTAACGCTATAAGCAATGCTAAGGACAAGTTGATTGACCCTGATGAGTTTATGGAGATTAACTCGGTTGATGTTCGTCTTTCAAAAATTGGCAAGGCTTATGCGGCTTATCAAAAGGCATTAAAAGATGCTGACGCAATGGATTTTGACGATATGATTGTCAATACCGTTAAAATGCTGAAAGAAAACCGTCAGGCGGTGGATTTTTATCAGCGTCGGTTCAAGTATATAATGGTAGACGAGTATCAGGATACATCTCACAGCCAGTTCAGACTTATCTATAATTTAGCAAAAAAATACTGTAAATAGATAAAATGAATCGGTTATTTGT
>JAZOQN010000111.1:0-9623 GCA_045656125.1 Acutalibacteraceae bacterium | reverse complement strand
CCATCCAAAAGACCTCCGACGGCTGGAAACGGATCTACCCCTATCGGGACCTCGATATCCGGGACCTCCCCTGAAACATCCGGTCATCGTGGATTGGTGCGCACACCGGTGCGGCGATCTTCTCTGGAGGGCGTTGCTACGCTTCTGACCGATACAAAACACCGGAGACCACACCCGGTCTCCGGTGTCGTTTTTTGTAAAGGAGATGTATCAGCGCTGGATCCGTCCGGAGCCGTCGCCGCCTGCCAGCTTCTCCACCTCAGCTACGGTGACCATGTTGTAGTCGCCCTCGATGGAGTGCTTCAGAGCGGAGGCCGCCACGGCGAACTCCACCGCCGCCTGAGTGTCCTTGCCGGTAAGCAACGAGTAGATCAGGCCGCCGCCGAAGGAATCACCGCCGCCTACCCGGTCGATGATGTGCAGGTCGTACTTCTTGGAGAAGCAGTATTCCTCCTGCGCCACGTTATACAGCATGGCGCTCCAGCCGTTGTCGAAGGCAGAATGGCTCTCCCGAAGGGTGATCGCCACCATCTCAAAGCCGAACCGATCGGCCAGTTGCTTGGCAACAGACTTGTAGCCCTCGTGGTTCAGCTCGCCTGCATAGATATCGGTAGCCTCTGCCTCGATGCCGAATACGTCCTTTGCATCCTCTTCGTTGGAAATGCAAACGTCAACATACTGGCAAAGGTCGGTCATAGCGGCACGAGCCTGGTCACGAGTCCATAATTTTCCGCGATAGTTTAAGTCGCAGGAAATTTTAACGTTTCTCTTCTTTGCGGCAATGCAAGCCTCACGGCAGATTTCAACCAAATTGGGACCCAATGCCGGAGTGATACCGGTGAAGTGGAACCAATCAGCACCCTCGAAAATTGCATCCCAATCAAAATCAGCCTTATCAGCCATTTGAATTGCAGAATATGCACGGTCATAAATACAAACAGAACCTCGCTGTGAAGCGCCTTTTTCAAGGTAGTAGATACCAACACGCTCGCCACCGCGAACAACCTTAGATGTATCAACGCCGAAGTAACGCAATGAATCAACAGCAGCCTGACCGATTGCGTGCTTGGGTAACTTGGTTACATAAACAGAGTCAAGTCCGTAGTTTGCTAACGATACTGCAACGTTGGCTTCACCGCCGCCGAAGGTTGCTTGCATCTGGTCATTTTGAAAGAATCTGTAATAGCCGTTAGGGGCTAATCTTAACATTAACTCACCGAAGGTAACAACTTTCTTTGCCATATTATTTTTCCTCCATTTTCTCAAGAGCTTCTTTTACGAAAAAGCTTCCGCCGATGGCTTCAACCTTATCGAATGCCAAAAATTCGTCAATATTCTTTCTGTCAACACCGCCGGTGGGAATAAATTTAACCTGCGGGAACGGAGCAGAAAGTGCTTTCAAAGCAGTCAAACCGCCGTAAACGTTGGCCGGGAAGAATTTAACGGTTGTAATACCTAAATCCAGAGCCTGCATAATCTCGGTAGGAGTTACGCAACCGGGGTAGTAGGGAACATTATTCTTTTTGCAAACCTTTGCAACATCAACAGAAAGACCGGGAGAAACAATAAACTGTGCGCCTGCTTTCAAAGCATCCTTACACTGTTTTGCATTGATAACGGTACCTGCACCGACCGACATATCCGGGAAAAGCTTACAGGCTAACGAAATTGCTTCTTTGGCACAAGCAGTTCTGAATGTGATTTCGGCACAGTTGATGCCGTTGGCTCTTAATGCAGTTAAAATTTTCTCGGTTTCACCGATTTCCTTAATAACAACAACCGGTACAAATTTTTCCATAAGTACAACCTCCAAAAATAAAAGATATAATAATCCTTTGATGTAATCATTTTACAATATAAATATCAAAAAGTAAAGATTTTTTTGCGAATAAAATAAAAATTCTATAATGATAAACAATGTGAAAAAATTGGCAAATTTGAAGAAGAAATATTGAAAATTGTCATAATATATGATAAAATACAAATACAGGTAATTTGCCTGAATATTTTAGCCTAAGGCTATTGAGGAGAGATTTTATGAACAGAGCAGAATTAAAAATGGCGGCGAAACAGCAGATTAAGGGCAAAATAGGTATTTTGTTTGTAATTACTTTGGTGATTGCAGTTATTTCCGGCATTGCAAGTGTAATTTTGGGACTTATTCCTGTTGTGGGCTCGTTGGCAGCAACCGTTATCGTTACCCCTGCATTTGCGTTGAGCGTTGTAAGAATTTACCTTAATGTTGTTAAGGGCAATACTCCTGAACTTAATGATGCCTTCACCGGTTTTGATGATTTCTGGGCTGCTTTCAAGGTAACATTTTTGGTTGGCTTATTTACATTCCTTTGGTCATTGTTATTCGTCATCCCCGGTATTATCAAAAGCATTTCTTATTCGATGTCAATGTATGTTTTAGCAGAAAACAAGGGCAAACCCGCACTCGAGTGCATTGCCGAGTCCAAGAAAATGACCGAGGGTCACAAAATGGAACTCTTTGTTTTGGCATTGTCATTCATCGGCTGGGCATTTGTTGGTGCTATTACCTTTGGTATCGCATATATTTGGATTACTCCTTATATGCAGGCAACCATGACAAATGCTTACAATTACTTAAAGCCGGCACCTGTTGAGGCAGAGGCTCCTGTGGTTGAGGTAGAATAATCACTATTTGTTAAAGTCAGTATCGGGCTGTGGCGAAAGCTACGGCTCGATTTTATTTTATTTTGTTTATAACTTGACAAATTGGAAATAATAGCATATAATATCAAGGATTAAAGGCGTTAGAAGTGACCGAGTAACTTTTTTCTTTTTTCAGAGAGTCGGCGGCAGGTGTGAGCCGATAAAAAGGTTTAAGTGAAAAACAGTCATTAGCCGACGGAAGAAAGGCAACTTTGCTGATTAGACCCGTCCGTGAGATAAGCGTTAATTTCTTTAAAGTGAACTGCTTTTTTGCAGTTAAATTGGGTGGTACCGCGGAAGTCGTCTTTCGTCCCTTGAATTTTAGGGATAAGACGTCTTTTTTTATTTTAATTTGGGAGGTAAACAAAATGCAGATTACCAAAGAATTGGTCGAATATGTTGCAGAGTTGTCAAGAATTAAGCTTGACGAGGCATCGACCGAAAAAATGCAAAAAGAACTCGGTGCAATTGTTGATTATATGGAAATTTTAAATCAACTTGACACCGAAAATGTTGAGCCGTTGTCACACGTTTTCAGCATTACCAACGTAATGCGTGAGGACGAGGTTAAGGCTTCTTACGATAGGGCTGAAATTCTTAAAAATGCACCCGAACACACCGATGAAACCTTCATCGTGCCGAAAACCGTAGAATAAGGAGGGCAAAATAATGGATATTTTAAATATGACCGCCCTTGAAATCGGTGCGGCAATCAAGAATAAAGAAATCACCGCAATTGACGCTGTTAAGGCGGTTTTGGATTCCATTGCTAAAACTGATTCGGCAGTAAATGCTTATATCACTGTCAACGGCGAGGAAGCGCTCAAAAAAGCAGAGGAAGTACAGGCAAAAATTGATGCCGGCGAGCTTACCGGACCTTTAGCAGGTGTTCCATTTGCAATTAAGGATAATATCTGCACTAAAGGTGTTAAAACCTCTTGTGCATCTAAAATTTTGGGTGACTTTGCACCCGTTTACAACGCTACCGTTGTTGAAAAGTTGGAAGCCGAGGGCGCAATCGTTTTGGGCAAAGTTAATATGGACGAATTCGCAATGGGCAGTACATCCGAAACCTCTGCTTACGGCGAAACTAAAAACCCGTGGGATTTAACCAAAGTTCCGGGCGGTTCTTCAGGCGGTGCCGCAGCTTCGGTTGCCGCTAAAGAGGCTGTTATTGCACTTGGCTCCGATACCGGCGGAAGTATCCGTCAGCCTGCCGCATACTGCGGTGTTACCGGTTTGAAACCCACCTACGGTACTGTTTCCCGTTTTGGTCTTATTGCTTATGCTTCATCACTTGACCAAATTGGACCTATCGCAAAGGATGTTGCCGACTGTGCCGCTACAATGGACGTGATTTGCGGTATTGACAAAAACGATGGAACTTCTTTGGATGTCGGCACTCCCGATTATTTGAAAAACTTGACTGCTGACGTTAAGGGCATGAAAATCGGCTTGCCGAAAGAGTGCTTTGAAACCAAGGGTCTTGACTCGGAAGTTGCCGAGTCGGTAAAGAGCGTTGCCAAAGTTTTAGAGGAAAAGGGCGCGATTGTAGAAGAAATCAGCCTCCCGTTCCTTGATTATGTAATTCCTGCATACTATATTATTGCTGCCGCTGAGGCAAGCTCCAACCTCTCCCGTTTTGACGGTGTAAAGTACGGTTTCAGAGCAAAGGATTACGACGGCTTGGTTGACCTTTATAATGCAACTAGAAGCGAAGGCTTTGGTGATGAGGTTAAAAAGAGAATTTTGCTCGGCACATTCGTGCTTTCAAGCGGATATTACGATGCTTACTACCGCAAGGCCTTAAAGGTCAAGGCGGTTATCAAGCAAAAGTTTGATGAAATTTTCCAAAATTATGATTTGATTTTGTGTCCTGTAGCACCGACTACTGCACCGAAAATCGGCGAAAGTCTTTCTGACCCGATGCAGATGTATCTTTCGGATATTTTCACTGTTTCGGTCAATATTGCAGGCTTGCCGGGATTGTCGGTTCCTTGCGGATTTGATAAATCGGGTATGCCGATTGGTGCACAGCTTATCGGTCAGGTTTTGAGTGAGCAAAAGGTGTTAAATGCCGGTTACGCTTTCCAGAACGCTACCGATTTCCACAAAAAATACTCGGAGGTGAAGTGAGATGGAATGGGAAATAGTAATGGGTCTTGAAGTCCACGTTGAGTTGGCTACCAAGACAAAAATCTTCTGCTCCTGCACAACCGAATTCGGCGGCGCACCTAACACTCACTGTTGTCCGGTTTGTACCGGTATGCCGGGTACTTTGCCTGTACTCAACAAAAAGGTGCTTGAATATGCCGTTAAAGCAGGTCTTGCTTTGAATTGCGATATTACACGCTATAATAAGTTCGACCGTAAGAACTATTTTTATCCTGACTTGCCTAAGGCTTACCAGATTTCACAGTTGTATTTGCCGTTTGCAAGAGACGGTCATGTTGATTTGGTGACCCGTTCAGGCAAAGAAAAAACTGTCAGAATTCACGAAATTCACATGGAAGAGGACGCAGGTAAGTTGGTTCACTCGGCTTTCGGTGAGGCAACCTTCCCTGACTATAACCGTTGTGGTGTCCCGCTTATTGAGATTGTTTCTGAGCCTGACTTTAGAACCGCAGAAGAGGTTATCGCATACCTTGAAAAATTGAAAACCACCTTTGAATACCTCGGCATTTCCGACTGTAAGATGCAGGAGGGTTCAATGCGTGCCGACGTTAACCTTTCGGTACGTCCTATGGGTTCTGCCGAATTCGGCACCCGTACCGAGATGAAGAATATTAACTCGTTCAAAGCCATTGAGCGTGCAATCGCATTTGAATCTGCACGTCAGATTGAGGCTATTGAAAAGGGTGAGAAAATCGTTCAGGAAACTCGCCGTTGGGACGATAATAAGGGTAAAACCTTTGCAATGCGTTCAAAAGAAAACGCACAGGATTACCGTTACTTCCCTGAACCCGATATTCCGCCGATTTCTATTGCCGACGAAACAATTAAAGAATATACCGACGCTATGCCCGAGTTTGCTTCCCAAAAGGTAAAGCGATACGAGGCAGAGTTTGGTATTGCCAAGGCAGATGCCGAGATTATCGCAGGCTCGAAGTATTTGGCAAAGCTGTTTGAGGACACTGTGGCTTTGTGCGGTGATGCTAAAGAAGTACGTTACTGGATTATGAGCCAGATTATGTATTTTATGAATGAAAAAGGCGTTCAGCCTGAGGATATTTCTCTTTCGGCAGCGTTGTTTGCACAGTTTGTAAAAATCGTGCTTGCCGACCGCATCAATAAGCAGACCGGTAAGGTTGTTTTTGAAGAAATGTTCTTTACAAAGGGCGAGTTTGACCTTGAAAAGTATATCAAGGACAACAATTTAGAGCAGGTTGATGATACTGACGCTATTCGTGAGGCAGTTAGAATTGTATTTACTAACAATCCTAACACTGTCGAGCAGTACAAAGCAGGTCAGACCAAGGTTGTCGGATTCTTTGTCGGTCAGGTAATGAAACAACTTCGCGGTAAGGCAAAGCCCGATACAGTTAATAAAGTAGTAGCCGAAGAATTGGCTAAATTATAAATTGAGGAGGATATGGAAATGGAATTTTTGAACACCGAAAAAAGAGTAGATACCACCGAAATCGCATATATTATTGACGGTTTCAAGGCAGGTACCATCAAAGACGGCGACAAGGTTACCGTTAAAGGTACTATTCACAGAATTAAGGAAATGAGCGGTTTTGCTTTCGTTATTATCCGTACAGCAAGACAGCAGTTCCAGTGCATTTGGGAAGAGGGTAAATCGGCTATCGATGTTAAGGATTTCTCGGTTGAGGAATGTGTTGTTATCGACGGTACTTTGATTGCCGAGGAGCGTAGCCGTTTAGGTTTCGATATCCGTATTGACAATATGACCCGTATTTCCGGCAAGGCTGAAATTCCGCCGGTTGAAATCGGTAACGACCGCAAGATGGAGAAACTTAACCTCGCAACCTTGCTTGATAACCGTATTGTGTCACTTCGCAACCCTAAAATCCGTGCAATTTTGAAGATTGCTGACGGCGTACAGTATGCTTTCCGTTCATTCTTACGTGAGGAAGGCTTTACCGAGTTTGTTCCGCCGAAAATGGTTGAATCGGGCGCTGAGGGCGGTGCCGATATGTTTGAGGTTGATTACTTCGGCAATAAGGCATATTTGAACCAGAGTCCTCAGATGTATAAGCAGATTATGGTTGGCGTATTCCAGAAGGTTTACACTGTAGGTCCGGTTTTCCGTGCCGAAAAGTATAGCACCAACCGTCATATAAACGAGTTCCAGGGTATGGACTTGGAAATGGGCTTCATCAATTCCTTTGAAGATTTAATGGAATTGGAAGCAAGAATGTTCCAGTATATGTTTAAGGTTTTGAATGAGCAGTACGCTCCCGAATTGGAGATGTATTTAGGTAAAGACGCACGCTTGCCCGAGCTTACTACATTCCCCAAAATTAAGTTTATGGAAGCAAAGCAGTTGTTTGCAGACCATCACCCCGGTGAGCAGGGCAAACGCGCATTGTTAGAGCCTGACTTTGCACCTGAAGAGGAAAAATGGCTTGGTGAGTATTTCTTGAAAGAGTACAATGCACCTATCGTTTTTGTAACACATTACCCGACCGTAAAGCGTCCTTTCTATGCAATGGAGGACCCTGCCGACACCAAGTTCACTTTGAGCTTCGATATGTTGCTTAACGGCTTGGAGGTTACCACTGGCGGTCAGCGTATTCACGACTACGCCGAGCAGGTAGAGAAAATGAAGAAACGCGGTATGGATATTGACCAGTTTGAAGATTATCTTACCATGCATAAGTACGGTATGCCTCCTCACGGCGGTATGGGATTGGGACTTGAGAGAATTGTTCAGAATATTTTAGGTCTTGACAACATCAAGCAGGCAACCGCATTCCCGCGTGACAGAGACAGACTCCGTCCGTAATTCAATATATAAATTTAAACAGCGAGCGACTTTTGTCGCTCGCTGTTTTGCAATTATTGACAATTTTTAATAAAAGGGTATAATATTTATATCTAAATCTATATTGTGGATTGTGAGGATAACAATGAAAGGAAAAGATAACGTTACGGCTACTATTAAGCCAAAACTTGTAACTGTAATACTTTGTACAGCACTGCTGGCGTTTGCCTATGCGGCGTTTTTTGCTGTACTTTGGTATACCGTAACATATGGTGAAACCGGTTTCGACTCAGTGTGGTTTACGCTCACCGGCGGAATGGACGGCGTTCAATCCGGATTAATAATAAGTTATCTTTTAAAGGGTCTGTTGCCAACCGTGATTTTTACGGTAGCAACATCGTTTATCATCTTTTTTTATCGCAAAAAGACAGTGACTGTATCGTTGTTTAAAAAATCAAAGTTCACTGTTCTCCCAATTAAGAATAAATTTAAGATTATTGTGTCATCGGTGCTTTCGGGAGTGCTTTTAATTACAGCGGCAATTAAAATAGATTTAATAAGTTATATTATCTATCAGATACATTCAAGCACCGTTTTTGAAGAATACTATGTAGACCCCAACACTGCCGAGATTATATTCCCCGAAAATAAAAGAAATTTGATTTTTATTTCGGTTGAGTCGCTTGAAACAACCTATTCTGACAAATCCCAAGGCGGTGCGTTGGATTATAATCTTATTCCAAACGCCACAAAATTGGCACAGGAAAACATAAGCTTTTCAAACAATTCAGGTTTTGGAGGCAGTAAGTCGGTTGCAGGCACAACTTGGACTGCCGGTTCAATGGTTGCACACACCGCAGGTATTCCGTTAAAGGTGCCATTTGGAACAGCTGATAACACCTACGGTAAGGAGGAGTTTTTATCTGGTGCCACAACCTTATATGAAGTTTTAAGAGATAATGGATATTATCAGGCGGTTATGATGGGGTGCGACTCGCACTTTGCTAACTCCAATGTGTATTATACACAGCACGGTGTTAACAAAATTTATGACTACTATGCCGCACGTGACGATAAACTTTTTCCTCATAATTATAAGGTTTGGTGGGGTTATGAGGACAAGCTGCTTTATTCTTATGCCAAGCAGGAACTTACTAAAATTGCAGAGGGCGATAAGCCGTTTGCGTTTTCTATTAAAACAGTTGATACACATCACGTAGGCGGATATGTTTGCAGTGAATGTGAGGATAATTACTCAGAGCAGTATGAGAATGTTATATCCTGTGCCGACCGTCAGTTAGGTGAGTTCGTGGAATGGATAAAAGCACAGCCGTTTTTTGAAAATACGGCGATTGTAATTGTGGGCGACCACACGACTATGGACGCAGGATACATCAGCCGAAATGTTGATGAAGATTATGAGCGATTCGTGTATAATTGTATAATTAATGCATCAGCAACTGCAGTCAATGTGAAGAACCGACAGTTTTCGGCTATGGACATTTTCCCCACAACATTGGCGGCAATGGGTTGTGAAATAAAGGGCGACCGATTAGGATTAGGGACAAATCTCTTTTCATCGACACCGACGTTGTTAGAGGAAATGGGATTTAAAAAATTAGACCGGCAAATGACCTATAAGTCCAAGTATTACAATAAAAATTTTATTAATTATAGGTAGATTAAAATAGTTAAAATCAAAATCAAAACAAAAACAAAAACAAAAACAAAAACAAAAACACCCATCTTACGATGAGTGTTTTTGCTTTCTGGTGACCCGGACGAGAATCGCCCATAGGGAGATAAATCTCCCGTCGGTACGCACGCGAGCACCACAACAGTCCACCGGACTGTTATTCTCACTTCGTTCGTGCTCTGTTCGATTCTCTGATTCTTGCATAAAACAAAAACACCCATCTTACGATGAGTGTTTTCATTTTCTGGTGACCCGGACGAGAATCGCCCATAGGGAGATAAATCTCCCGTCGGTACG
>JAZOQN010000110.1:0-14198 GCA_045656125.1 Acutalibacteraceae bacterium | reverse complement strand
GTGACGATATTGTATTCCTTGAGCCGTTGCCGGTATTCTTTAAGTAAAATTAAACACGGACTTACTCTTCAGAGTAGTCCGTGTTTTTTCTTTGAAGATATTTAATTGTTTAAAGTGTTCAATCGACGTTGTCTTAAAATATATGCAATCATTACTGCACCTAAAAATGCCGTTACAGCGGCCGATATGCCGAGCTTTACAAGATTTTCATTAAGGCTTTCTGTAAATTCTTTGATTTGTGCATAGCTCACAGCATTTTTTGATTGGTATTCTTCCATTATTTCATAATACTTATTAGCTGATTCTAAATCGCCGTTCAAATAACTTTCTTCCCACAAAGCTCTGTATTCGTCATAAACGGCGTTGTTAGACATATATTCTATATTTCTTTCGATATCGTCGCGTTCAAGATAAAAGTGACCGCAAATTCCGGCAAATACGATTGTTACAACTAACGAAATGGCAGTTAAAGTAATAAATATAAACCTCCAAAGTCCGTGACGTGCAATAAATTCACGTAACAAAAGTATCACATAACGGATGTGCCAGAACATCGGTATTGGCTCTCGTTCATAAGCAAGGGCTTCCTCGTAACGTTTTTTGACTGAAACAGCGGTAAGTATTCCAAAAACCAAAACCGGACAAGCAAGCAAAAACCAAGCCACTGATGTATTGTTCCCTAAATACATAAAAACCATTGATACAGCCATTATGACTATTGATAAAAAGGTTAAAATCATAGCGGCGATGTACCAAAACTGCTTTCGGTAGCCGACGAAATATTCTTTAAACCAAGAATATAGTTTGTGGCGTTTTTTATTATCTTTCATAAAACATTCCTTATTTTTAAGACTTTAAAATAATTGTTTTTTAATATTATACCTCATTAATGTTATCAAGGCAACATTAAGCAAGGTTTAATGTGTAAATATTTTATAAATTCTTTATAGGGCGTAAAAAATATATTGAATATCGAACAAAAGTTTGGTACAATAAAGAAAAGTATGTATTGTGGCAGATTGTAACCTTAAATATTAAGGATTAAAGCAAAAACTTTGCTTCAAAAACGGTCTGCAACTGCACAAAGAGTGCGGAATTTATTCGAGGAGAGCCGTAAGGACTACGGCAGTTTTTTGTATGGAAGTATGGGATATTCTTGACCGTAACGGTGAACCCACCGGAAAAACGGTTGAGCGAAAAAGAATCTGCCTTATGAAAGGCGAATACCATTTAGTTGTGCATATTTGGGTTTTGGGTAATGACGGAAGAGTTTTAATTCAACGCAGAAGTTTTTCAAAACCGCTTATGCCGGGTGAATGGGCAGCAATAGGCGGCAGTGCTTTGTCCGGAGAGACAGCAATTGAAGCAGCCAAGCGTGAGTTGGCTGAGGAAATGGGAATTGAGGTTTCCGAGCAGGACTTAAAGCCTGTCAAAAATATGGTCAGAAAAAGTTCGATTTTGAATGTATTTTTGGTTTGCAGAACTTTGCCTGTGTCTGATTTGAAGTTACAAAAGGAAGAAGTCAGCGAGGCTAAATGGGTACACCGTAATAAGTTAAGGCAAATGATTAAAAACGGTGAATTCCACAATTACGGTAACGAATATTTTGAGGCGGTTTTTCAAGCTTTCGATAAAAAATCCGCTTCAAGACGGAGAAAGAAAAAATATGAAGCAAGATTTAGAAAATAAACAGTGTCAAATCTGTAAGGGGTATCTTTTTGAGGATGACGATGTTGTGATTTGTCCTCAATGTGGCGCTCCACATCATAAAGACTGTTGGAACACTGTCGGCCATTGCGGTGTTGAGGTCGACCACGGTACCGAACGACAGTATGACAAATTGAAAAAGCAGGAAACTGAAAACCAAGATGCCGAAACACAAGAAAAGGCAACAAAGGTTTGTAGTTATTGTAAACGTGAGTCACATTCGAATGACGGCAGTTTTTGTCCTTATTGCGGTCAGCCGTATTCCAGTGACAGTGCGAATGGCTCACAGTATCATAAAGGCGGACCTCACGTGTTTCAGGGTGGTATGCCTTTTAATATTGATGCTTACGGCGGTTTGCCGAAGGATAGTGAAATTGAAGGCGTTAAGGTTCAGGATATTGCAAAGTTTGTAGGACCCAACTCGCAACGTTATGTGCCACGATTTGCTGCATTGACAAAGTACAAAAAAGGCTCATGGAACTGGGCGGCTTTTGTGTCGCCGGCAGCATGGTGTTTTTCAAGAAAAATGTACCTTTACGGTGTTATTTTCTTTGTTCTTTCTTTGGCTGCAGGTATTTGCGGTTACCCTTTTCTAATAGAGTATGAACAAGTTTTATTAGAGTCGGGTGAGGGAATTCGCAGCAGTTATGCTTTGATTTCCGAAAATTTTGATAAGTTCAGTCTTGTGCCGATGATTATGATGTTTTTCGGTGCAATATTAGAATTCGGCATAATGATTTTGGTTGGCCGTTTTGGAGACTGGCTTTACAGAGGATTCACCCTTGATAGTGTCAAAAAAATAACTTTAAATCCTGAAATTGAGGACAAAGACGTTGCATTAAGTACCGCAGGTTCGGTAAGTTTGTTGTGGATGGTTGTAATTTTATTGGCAGAAAGTTATTTGCCTGAATTTATAGCATCAATACTTTGGTAAAGGAGAATTCTTATGATTCGTAAAGCGATTATTCCCGCAGCAGGTTTAGGCACAAGAGTTTTGCCGGCTTCAAAAGCTGTGCCGAAAGAGATGTTAACCATTGTTGATAAACCGGCAATACAGTATATTGTGGAAGAGGCGGTTGCTGCCGGAATCACGGATATTTTGATTATCACAAACCGCGGTAAAGGTGTTATAGAAGACCACTTTGACCATTCGTTTGAGTTGGAGCGTTTATTGGAACAACGTGGTGGCAAGGAAGATGTTTTGAATGAGTTAAAGTCGGTGGCTAAAATGGCTAACATTTACTTTATTCGTCAAAAAGAGGCTAAAGGATTGGGCCACGCCGTGCTTTGTGCTAAAAGTTTTGTAAAGGACGAGCCGTTTGCTGTTTTGTATGGTGACGACGTTATTATAAATGACGAAAAACCCGTTGTCGGTCAGGTTATAGATGCATTCGAAAAGCACGGTAAATGTGCTGTCGGCATTAAAGAAGTAACACCTGAACAGATTGTTAAATACAGTTCGATGAAGGTTGAGAACATTGAAAACAATGTTTACGCTATTGACGATATGATTGAAAAACCGTCATTGGATAAGGTTTTTTCATTGTACTCAATTTTGGGACGTTGTGTTTTAACACCTGACATTTTCGATGTTTTAGAAACAATACCTAACGGTGCCGGCGGTGAATTACAGTTGACCGATGCGATGGCTGAAATTGCCCGTCGTGACGGTATGGTGGGTGTTGACTTTGACGGCATCCGTTATGATATGGGAAACAAATTCGGTATTTTAAAAGCTAACATTGAAGTTGGCTTGAAGCATCCTGAAGTTAAGGATGAGTTGAAAGATTTTATTAAGAAAATCGCTGCTGAGATTTGAGAAAAAAGTAAGTAAGAGGGCTAATTGATGGCTGATACAAATTTAAGTAAACGTCAGGAAGCAGTATACAATTATCTTAAAAAGGTCATGAGCAAATCCTTTCCGCCGACAGTCAGAGAAATCTGTGAGGCTACGGGAATTTCCTCGACCTCGACTGTGCATGCAGCTTTGTCGGTGTTAGAGGAAAGAGGTTATATCATTAGGGATGCAAAATCTTCAAGAGGTATCCGTTTAGCAGGCACCGAAAACACCTCGATGGTGCCGGTTATCGGCAGAGTTTCTGCCGGAGTTCCGATTTTGGCGGTTGAGCAGATTGAAGGTTATATTCCGTTCCCTGTAACAAATGAGCGTTCGGATGAATTGTTTGCTTTAAGCGTTAAGGGATTGAGTATGCGTGATGCCGGCATTTTGGACGGCGATATTATCATAGCAAACCGCGAGCTTGAAAGTCGTGACGGTGATATTGTCGTGGCTTTAATTGAAGACGAGGCTACTGTTAAACGATTGGTGAAAAAGAACGGTCAAAAGCCGTATTTATTGCCTGAAAACCCCGATTTTGACCCGATTTATCCTGATTATATGGAAATTTTGGGTAAAGTAGTCGGAAGTTACAGGAAGTATTGGTAATATGAAAAAAGTATATATTTTTACCGACGGTGCTTGCTCGGGCAATCCCGGTCCGGGCGGTTGGGGTGCCGTACTCCGTTATAACGCTTCTGAAAAAGAACTTTCAGGCGGAGAAAAAGAGACCACCAATAACCGAATGGAGTTGACCGCTTGTATTGAAGCGTTGACCTTACTTAAAGAGCCGTGTGAAGTTTTACTTACCACCGATTCACAGTATGTTGTTAACGGAATTACTAAAGGCTGGGCAGAGTCTTGGCGACAAAATGGCTGGAGAAAAGCCGATAAAAAACCTGCACTTAATTCGGATTTGTGGGAACTTTTGTTGGTTCAGTGTGAACGTCATAAGGTGACCTTTAATTGGATTAAAGGTCACGCAGGGCACGAGGAAAATGAACGGTGCGATGCGTTGGCGGTCGGTGCATATCAAAAATATTTGGAAAAGTAAACAGTAAAGCATTTAAATAAAGTCAGTTCGCAAAATCCTGACTTAAAATAAAACTACGGAGGAATTTTTATGAATAAAAGGGCTTCGCTGTCACGTTTTGTCGTGACAGCGGCGTTAATTTCAGCGGCGTATGCGGTGCTGACTTATGTGTCGGCAACTCTTGGATTAGCGTATTTGGGAGTTCAGTTTAGGTTGTCTGAAGCTTTAAATATTTTGGCAGTTTTCACTCCGGCGGCAGTACCAGGACTTGCTATCGGTTGCGTTATAGGCAACCTTGGAAGTCCTTTGGGGATTATCGACGTTATAGTTGGTACGTTGGCGACTTTACTGTCGGCGGTGTCAATAAGAATTGTTGCGAGAGTTTGCAAAAAAACAACTCCTTTTTTAAGTATTATATTGTCAACATTATTTAATGCAATTTTGGTTGGACTTGAGATTGTTTGGCTTTTAGGTGACAGTTTCACACTTGTTGCTTTTTTGGTTATTGCTCTTCAGGTGGCAATAGGTGAAATTGTTGTTTGTTCAGTATTAGGTTTGCCGCTTTATTACGGATTGAAAAAGCAGGCAAGTAGGTTGTTTTAGTTTTTAAAAGGACGGTGGAATATGGCGACTGTTTTGGTAATTGGCGGCGGTGCAGCAGGGCTTATGGCGGCTTATTCTGCCGGAAGTTTGGGTGCGAATGTTACTGTTTTAGAGCGTAACCCAAGGCCTGCCCGTAAGGTTATGATAACCGGCAAGGGTAGGTGCAACGTTACCAATAATACCGATTTAAACGGTTTAGTAAATGCGGTAACCGGCAACGGTCGGTTTATGTATTCCGCGTTTTCAAACTTTTCTTCGGCTGATACAATGAACTTTTTTGAACGTTACGGTGTACCGCTTAAAACTGAACGCGGTAACCGAGTTTTTCCTGAAAGTGACAAGGCGGTTGACATTGTTGACGCTTTGGTACGTGCTGTCAGGGATATGGGCGTTAAGATACTGCAAGAACGTGTGACGGAGCTTATTTTAGAGAACGGTGCAGTCACCGGTGTTAATTGTGAAAGCGGACGTAAATTTTTAGCCGACAGTGTTATTATTGCAACCGGTGGGTTATCGTATCCGTTAACAGGTTCTACCGGAGACGGTTATAGTCTTGCTAAATCGGTTGGACATACTGTGACCGCGCTTCGTCCGTCGTTAGTTCCCGTAAATGTGGCTGAGGGTTGGTGTTCTGACGCACAAGGGTTGAGCCTTAAAAATATAAGTGTTTCGGTGTTTGAGGGTGAGTCCAATAAACCTGTTTACACCGATTTTGGCGAGTTGATGTTTACACATTACGGACTTTCGGGTCCCGTGGTTTTAAGTGCATCGGCGTATATAAAAGAGCCTGAAAGTAAAGAGTTTAGAGTCGTAATTGACCTTAAACCTGCACTTTCAGAGGAAAAATTAGACGAACGGTTGCTTCGTGATTTTGAGAGCAATAAAAATAAAGATTTTATAAATTCGCTAGGTGAACTGTTGCCGCGAAAATTGATACCTATTATAGTAAAACTATCGAAAATAGAGCCGAGTGCAAAAATCAACCAAATTACCCGTGAGCAACGTCTTGGTTTGGTTAAGTTATTGAAAAACCTGAGCCTGACGGTGACCGGGTTTAGACCGGTTGACGAGGCTATCGTTACAAAAGGCGGTATCACACTTTCAGAGGTCAATCCCAAAACTATGGAATCTAAAATCGTTTCGGGACTTTATTTTGCAGGTGAAGTATTAGATGTTGATGCTTTTACCGGTGGATTTAATCTTCAGATTGCTTTTTCAACCGGATATTCAGCCGGTGAATCGGCAGGAAGTAAATATTAATTTATTTAGTAAATTGGAGTTATGTTATGCAAGAAAAAACAGTCGCAATTGCCATTGACGGACCTGCAGGTGCAGGCAAAAGCACAATTGCCCGTAAGTTGGCCGAAAAAACAGGATACATTTATGTTGACACAGGTGCACTTTACCGCACAGTTGCATTGAGCATTTCTAAAAACGACATCAATCCGCAAGACGTGTCGGCGGTTGTGGAGCATATCGGTAAAATTTCGGTTGATATAAAGTATATTGACGGTGAACAAAGGGTTATTTTAAACGGTGAAGATGTTTCAAGCCTTATCCGCACACCCGAAGTTTCTATGATGGCTTCTGTTACCTCGGCAATCCCTGAAATCAGAGCGTTTTTGTTAGGGCTTCAGAGAAAATTGGCAAAAGAGCATAACGTTGTTATGGATGGCAGAGATATAGCGACGGTTGTTTTGCCCGATGCAAAGGTTAAAATTTTTCTTACTGCTTCACCCGAAGTTCGTGCAAAACGCAGATATGATGAGTTGATTTCAAAAGGTCAAGACGTCGAGTTTTCGGATGTTTTGGCTGATTTAATTAAACGCGACGAGCAGGATATGACCAGAGCGGTAGCACCGCTTAAACCGTCAGAAGAGTCGGTTATCGTTGATACTTCAGAACTCGATTTAGACGGTGCGGTTTTGGCAATGGAAAATGTTGTTAAACGGAGAATTTAAATTGAAAGAGATTATATTAGCCTCTACCGCAGGTTTTTGCTTTGGTGTAAACAGAGCGGTTGAAATGGTAGAGGATTTACTGAACGAGGGCAAGAAGGTTGCGACCTTGGGCCCTATAATACATAATCCGCAATTGGTTGAGGATTTAAATAAAAGGGGAGCAAGGATTGTTGAAAGCCCCGAAGAAGTGAAGCCGGACGAGGTTTTGGTACTTCGTTCACACGGAGTGGCAAATTCTGTTACCCAAAAAGCAAGCGAATTAGGGTTAACTGTTGCTAATGCAACCTGCCCGTTTGTTGCAAAAATTCATAAATTGGTAGCCGAGGCCGGCGAAAAAGGGCAGACAGTTTTAATTGCCGGTGACCGACATCATAAGGAAGTAGAAGGCATAATCGGTCACTGTACGGGAGAGTTTTTTGTTTTTGAGTCTTTGGAAGACTTGGAAAAATTGTCGAAATCCGGCAATATTTCGGCAGAAAAATCCATTTGTGTAGTGTCGCAAACCACGTTTAATACAGAACTTTGGAAAAAATGCGAAAAATTTTTAAAAAAACTATATACAAATGCGATTGTTTTTGATACAATATGTAATGCTACTTCAAAAAGGCAGCAAGAAGCTTACGAATTGGCATCTAAATGTGATGCTATGGTTGTAGTGGGCGGGAAACACAGTTCTAACACCTGTAAACTTTATGATGTTTGCAAAAGTGTTTGTGAAAAGACCGTTCACGTAGAAACAGCCGAAGAAATAGACAGTTCGTTTTTCTGCTCGGCTAACCTTGTTGGAGTTGTGGCCGGAGCATCGACTCCGTCCGGTATAATAAAGGAGGTTCTAAAAACCATGCAAGATTTGCAAACACCTGCACAGCAGGACATTATCAACGATGAAATGACTTTCGAGGAGATGCTTAATGCAACCGAAAGCAGTTCAAATACAGACCAGAAGGTAAAGGGCATCGTTCTCGCAGTTTCTCCTACTGAGATTCAGGTTGACATCGGCAGAAAACATACCGGTTATGTTACCGAAGCAGAGTTTTCTAACGACCCCAGCGTTAAGCTTACTGAGGCCGTAAAGGTTGGCGATGAGCTTGACCTTATTATCATGAGAACAAACGACCAGGAAGGCACCGTTATGCTTTCCAAAAAGCGTTTTGACGCTATCGCAGGTTGGGATAAGGTAATGGCCGCAAAAGAGAGTGGCGAAGTTATCGATTCTACTGTTGCTGATGTTGTTAAGGGTGGCGTTGTTGCTTTCTATGAAGGCATCAGAGTTTTCATCCCTGCTTCTCAGGCAACTTTATCAAGAACTGAAGATTTGTCGGTCTTAAAGGGTCAGCCTATTAAGTTCCGTATTATTGAAATCGGTCCCCGTCGCAGAGTTATCGGTTCTGCACGTGCAGTTCTTCGTGAGCTTCGTTCTGAAGCAGAGCAGAAGTTCTGGGCAGACGTTAAGGTTGGCGACCGTTTCACAGGTACCGTTAAGTCTTTGACCGGCTATGGAGCATTCGTTGATTTGGGCGGCGTTGACGGTATGGTTCACATTTCTGAACTTTCCTGGGAACGCATTAAGAATCCGAACGAGGTTGTAAGTGTTGGCGATACTTTAGACGTTTACGTTAAGGCTATCGACGAAGAGAAAAAGAAAATCTCCTTGGGCTACAAGAAGGCTGACGAGAATCCTTGGGAAATCTTCAAGGCAAAATATGCCGTTGGCGATGTTGTTACTGCCAAGGTTGTAAGCATGACTACTTACGGTGCATTTGCAAAAATTATTGCAGGTGTTGACGGTCTTGTTCATATTTCGCAGATTGCTGACCGTCGCATTGAAAAGCCGGCTGACGAACTCAAAGTTGGTCAGGAAATTACCGCTAAAATTATCGATATCGACCTTGATAAGAAGCGTGTAAGTCTTTCTATCCGTGCTCTTATTGAAAAGACCGAAGAGGCAGCAGAAGCTGCCACTGAGGCTCCCGTAGAAGCTCCCGCAGAGGAAACTGCTGAAGCTGCCGAGGAATAATCTGCTTTAAGTAGGAATTTGAGGGTAAGCGAAAATGACACCGTTTTAAGCGGTGTTGGGGTCGTTTACCCTTTTTGATTAAAATACGTTTGAGGTGACAAAATGAGCAACTTTTCTGCCGCTCGTAAAATGATAGGTATGGCTTTGTTTAGTGCTATACTGTGTATGTTTGTGCAGTTTTCGTTTTTCTTTCTTTTAAGAAGTTTTTCTACTGAAGTTAAAGGTTATGATGTTTATTCTGTAACATCTGAAAATCCGACCGGTACTTATGAGGGCTATATTGACAAGGATGAATTGCCTGAGAAACCCGATAAAGACAAGCGTTATATGTCAGTTTTGACCGATATGCCGAAAAGTGCAAAGGTTGTTGAAGTTGTTTTAAGTACTGTTTGCAGTTTGGGCATTCTTTTCTGCACAGTTGGTACGGTTTTGGCTAATACTGCTGCTAAAGACCGCAACAGTGGAGATTTTGACGGTGCTGTTTTAGACAAATCTCGTGGATTCAAAATAGGCTTAATGGCATCGGTACCGTCGGTTGCATTTTATGTTGCTGCACTTGTATTAAGATTTTTGCCGTCAACTAAAGCGGCGGACTGGTTTTTCTGGTTTTACCGATTTATCGCGTTAGGCCCTGTTAAGCCTGTGAATGACTTAATGGTTGGTCCCGAAACCAATTTGGCGTCAGTGCCTTGGTGGTGGGTTATTTCTTCAGGATTGTACGTTGCACTATTCGTTGTTTTTTGCGGAGTTTTATACCTTGTTTGTTATAACGAGGACTCGTGGGTTGCTAAGATGCTTTATAAAAGCACCCAAAAAGAGACTAAAGTCAGAAGGCTTGGTGGCAGATAATGGGACTTTTCGGTAAAAATTATGACACCCCCGGCAAGGGAGTGTCAAAAAACGAGCGTCAAAAGAGGGGTTTCTTCCGCTTTTTTGAGTTGTATTTCCGTAATTTTTGGAAACTGATTTCTGCACAGTTTTGGTGCGTTCTGTTGAGTTTGCCATTAGTAACAGTAGGCTTGGGTCAGGTTGGTATGGCATACGTTTGCCGTATGGCAGCCCGCGATAAGCACAGTTTCGCCACTTCTGATTTTTTTGACGCTATAAAGAAAAATTGGAAGAAAGCTTTGCCGTTAGGCATTATTAATCTTTTGATTTTTGCCATATTGGCAGCTAATTTTTATGTGTTAATTATTGCTTGGATAAACGATCATATCGACAAAGTTTTTGCTGCGGTAATTTTTGCCGCAGGTGCGTTCTTTTATACTGTTTTCAGTTTTGCAAAATTTTATCAGTATACGCTGATGATTACATTTGATTTTAAGTTTAAAACGCTTTTCAAAAACTCTTGGCTTTTTGCAACCTTGGGTATTAAACATAATTTAATTATTGGCATTACTTTGTCGCTTATTTATTTAGCAATGTTCTGGGTTTTTGCTATGAATCCTGCGGTAGGCATTCCGATTGTGATTTTAGTCGGTGCATTTTTATTCCCATCGTTCAGAATGTTCCTTATTCAGTTTAATGTATTCCCTGAGGTTAAAAAGTACATTATTGACCCGTATTATGAACAGCATCCCGATGAGGATATTGAAAAACGCCGTAGTTTAGGACTGCTTGATTATGACGATGAAGCAATTTTTGAGGACACACCTGACGACCCCAATGCGTAATACTTATATGTTTTAAGTTTTTGAATTGTCATAAAACTTTTCGGATATTGAACATACTGTCAACAACACGCCAGTTTTGAGCGTAAAATTGATTGATGGTCCAATAACTCAACCCGCCCAAGTTAAAGTCGTTTACTAATTGTAGACGAGCCATAGTGCTTCGGGCATTTTCAAACCAAACGATATGCTTCACACCGTTTTGTGAGTATTCATAAAACGGTGCTTGGCTTGTTTGGTTGAATTGAATTTCGGCTCCTAAATTGTCGGCTCTTTTAATTGCTTGATTGATTGAAAGTATTTCTGCAGGACGCCCTTCAGTGAACGGTAAAGTCCAATCATACGCGTAATTAGGCATACCCATTAAAATTTTTTGACTTGGTATTTCAGTCACGGCGTAGGACAACACCTTTTTTACCTCTGAATAGGGTGCAACTGCCATAGGCGGACCGTAAAGGTAGCCCCACTCATAAGTCATTATGATAAGGTAATCTACTATTGAGCCGTGGAAAGCGTAGTCGTGTGCTTCATAAAGAGTACCAACCTGGGTTGCAGAGATTTTTGGTGCAATGGCGGTTGAAAGAGTCAGTCCGCGAGGCTGTAATTCAGCCTTTAATTCGGTAAGAAAACTATTATATAATTCGCGGTCGGAAGGGTAAATGTACTCAAAGTCGACATCAACACCTGAGTAACCTTTGCGAGTAGCGGTTGAAATGACATTGTTTATAAGATTTTCGCGTGTTTCGGATGTTTCGAGTACGGCGTGTGCAACGTCACTGCTAAAGCCTCCGCCCTCTTCGGTGTTGGTTATGACCATTATCGGTGCTACGCGAGATGCCTTTGAAATACTGATAAGTTCGGAATCGTTTACCGTGCCTAAAGTACCGTCTGATGATACGCGGTGGCTGAAAATCGAAAGATAGGTTAAATACGGTAGTGTTTGTTGTAATACACCGCGATTGATATTAGGATATGCATAGCCGTTGACTGAAATTGTGCGTTTCGTTGTTGGTTCAGGTATCTTGATAATCTGGTCGGGGTAAATCGTATACGGTGGTTTGATGTCGGGGTTTGAGTTAATGACACTGTCTAACGGAACACCATAGTGCGATGCAATACTGTAAAGCGATTCACCGTTTAAGACTCTGTGGATTGTGCCCGAAACGGGGATAAGTACGTCTTGCCCAACTGTTAAAAGGTTTTGGTCGGGTAGGTCGTTAAAACGTTCTAATTCCGCAACGGTAACGCCAAATTCACGGGCAATGCTGTAGAGCGTATCGCCGCTTTGGACTGTGTATATAATCATAAAATCACTCCTTAAGCAATATCTATGCGAGGGGTTATAAAAATATTAGGAGGACACAATGCAACTTCCTTTAAATTTAGTGACCGATGGCTGTAAAGATTTTTTACAGTTGGATGAGGTTGCTCTAAAAAGATTAGAAAAATATGCCGAGCTTTTGGTTTCGTGGAATGAAAAAATCAATCTTACTGCAATTTTAGACCCTGAGGGCATTGCAGTTAAGCATTTTTTGGATTGCTTGATGATTTTTAAATATGTCGATATCCCTTTCGGTGCATCGGTTATTGATATAGGCACGGGAGCAGGTTTTCCGGGTGTTGTTATGAAAATTGCTCGACCTGATATAAAGTTGACATTGATGGACTCATTGGCAAAGCGTATCACCTTTTTGGAAAATCTCTGCGGTGAGTTAGAATTGGATGTCACCACAATTCATTCGCGTGCCGAGGATATTACTTCTGCTCAGCGTGAGGGGTATGATTTTGCGGTGGCACGTGCAGTAGCAAATATGCGTGTGTTGACCGAATATTGCCTACCGTTTGTTAAAGTGGGAGGTTCTTTTATCGCTATGAAAGGTGCTTCTGCAGAAGAAGAAACATCGGAAGCCACGAAAGCGATTTCGGTGCTTGGCGGTGTCTTAAATAAAAAAGATATGTTTAATTTGGGGGAATTAGGAGTAAGAGGCATAATAAATGTGAAAAAGATTTCGCAAACCTCGACAAAGTATCCGAGAAACCCCGGTAAAATTTCAAAACAACCTTTATAAATTGTAAAAACGGACAGTTTTCTGTCCGTTTTTTGTTTACGGTTTTACTTGATTTTTATGGTAATATATGGTAAATTTTACTTGCAGTCGAGAGGAGGAAACACGATGCTATTGGACCGTAAACGAAACGACCGAAAACTTGTGAGCGTATCTCCCGACAGAATTATTCCGTCACCTTTTCAGCCAAGAAGGGAGTTCGATTATTACGAGCTTTTGGAACTTTCCGCGAGTATCCGTCAAAACGGAATTATTCAACCGTTAACTGTAAGAAGGTCAGGCGAGAGGTACGAGCTGATTTCAGGTGAACGAAGGCTTAGGGCCAGTGTTATGGCAGGCTTGAAAACAGTGCCTTGTGTTGTTGTTAAGGCGAACGACCGAGAGTGTTCATTGATGTGTTTAATAGAAAATATTCAACGTACCGACTTAAGCTTTTTTGAAGAAGCTGACGGTATAAAACGGTTGATGGACGAGTTCTCACTTTCTCAAACCGAGGTTGCAGAGTATTTAAGTATGGCACAGTCAACGCTTTCAAATAAGTTGCGATTGTTAAAACTTACCCGTGAGCAACGCGAACGTATAACTTCAGGAAAGTTGACCGAACGACATGCAAGGGCGTTTATTAGGTTGCCCGAAGAACGTCGTGATGAGGTGATAAACCGTACATTAGCCGAGCAGTTAACGGTTAGTGAAACCGAAAATTTGGTTAACAGTATTTTAGTGCCGATAACTGTACATAAAGTTCCCGACCGAAAATGTGCAATCGGTGATATTAGAATTTTCACAAATTCAATTTCCAAAATGATAGGCTCAATGAGGCGTTCAGGGGTAGATGCCGAGTCTAAAAAAAGTGAAACCGAAAATTATATAGAATATACCATCCGTATCCCAAAACAGAAAATCAATATTTGATTTTTACCACCTTAATTTGCCCACCCATATTCATCCCCATACAACGAGCCGCCGCTGTGCTGTAATTTCAGTACGGCGGCGGTTCGTATTTATTTTAATATCAATAGAACTTAATTTGAAAAGTCAAGAGGTAAATGCGAAAAAGTGCAAAAAATTTTAATTTAGGCAGATAAAAGGCTATTTACGCACGCCTCGTAGAGGTCTGCGGAGGTAAAATAGTCAAAAATCCCTCTCGGGTAATTGTTTATCCATTTTTCAAGCCTGCGGGTGTCGGCAGGCGTTACCCGCTCAAAACTAACGCCTTTCGGGTAGTGGCGGCGTATCATTTTATTTTGATTTTCATTTGAGCCGCGCTCGTATGAGCTGTACGGGTGGCAGTAATATACCTTTGT
>JAZOQN010000109.1:0-13029 GCA_045656125.1 Acutalibacteraceae bacterium | reverse complement strand
AAGCACATTACATACCTTACGGTCAATTTTCGGCAAAGTGTAGTCAACGCCACCGTTTCAGGTTCACTTTCGGGACGTGTACCGCCAAATCGTGTCGGCCCCGGTCCAAAATACCCCTCTTTACGTTCCAATTCGTGCAATTTTCCCCAGCCTGCATCAAAATTGTGATTAAGGTCAACACCGCGGGCATTTGAGTTCCAATTAGTGAAATTTCCGTTACACAGACGGCTTAAATAACCGGCGTGAATTCCGCACCCAACAGTGCCTTTTAATGAAATTTCGCATCCGTCAGGGTTAGATAATGGCACAAAAATCACACTTTTTCCGTTTAATGCACGTCTAGCATCCACATCAGAAAGCTTGCTGCCCACTTTCAAAGCCTCACACAAATCGGCTATAAACCTCAACAAAACAGTGGCGGTTATACGCTCACTGCCGTGAATCGCGGCAGTATACAATATACACTCTTCACTGTCCCCTATCCTTAACGCTTTTATGTCGCGTCCCATCACCGTTTTACCGATTGAAGTCATTTTTAAAAAAGAATATTCATCAGTTAATTGCCGAAAAACCGCCTCAAAACTGTTGCAATCATACTCAATATGTTTTATAATTGTTTTCATAAGTCAAAACCTCAAATTATATTTAATTAATATTATGAAAAAAAGGTAATCAGTATGAATTTAGAGGAAAAAACCATAAGCCAATCCTACGCTTATAAAGGAAGAATAATCAATATGCGTGTTGACGAGGCTCTGTTACCCAACGGCACGACCGCAGGACGTGAAGTTGTTGAGCATAACGGCGGTGTCTGTGTTGTGGCACTGACCGAAAATAACGAGATTTTTTTGGTAAAACAGTTCCGCTACCCTTACGGCGAGATAATTTATGAAATCCCTGCCGGCAAGCGTGACGGCAATGAAGAACCGTTAGCCTGTGGAATACGTGAACTCAAAGAGGAAACCGGTATGACTGCCAAAAAGTTTATACCATTAGGCGAGCTTTACCCCTCCCCCGGTTATTGTGGTGAAATTATTTGGATGTATGCCGCAGTCGGTCTTTCTGCAGGCGAGTCTGAACCTGATGAAGACGAATTTTTAGAAGCAGAAAAAGTTCCCTTAGAAAAAGCAATCGAAATGATAATGTCAGGCGAAATTAAGGATGCCAAAACCCAAGCCGCAGTGTTAAAACTAGCCGAGCTTATCCGTCAAGGCAAAATTTAACTTTTAAAGAACAAAAGAGTTCTGTACAAATTGTTGTACAGAACTCTTTTTAATCCATTTCCAAAACTTCGGCGTTCAAACTTTCGGCGTCGGCGGATATATGTGACACCATTAAAACGGGTTTATCCTTTTCCAAAAACTCGCGTTTTATCATTTTTGCCATTATTTCACGTGTATCAGCATCAATTCCGTTAAACGGCTCATCTAAAATCAGTGCATCACCGCCGAAAGCCAATGCTCTTACAATTGCGGTACGGCGTTTCATACCGCCACTTAACTCTGAAACCCGTTTGTTTAACGAATCACCTAACCCTGCTTCGTTTATAAGTTTCAACGCAAATTCATACTTTTCTTTCGGCAACGGTAACAGTATGTTTTTCTTTAAAGAAAGTGACGGAACAAGCCTATCTTCCTGAAAAACAACCGACGGATTTTGCGGTTTTGCTATCTGACCTGACATTGGGCTTTCAAGTTCTAACAACAACCTTAAAACTGTGGTTTTTCCGCAACCCGAATGTCCTTTTAAGCAAACGCACTGTCCGTTTTCTACCTTTAAGTTAAAATCGCGCAGTATTTCACGCTCACCGTATGAGAAGTTAACATTTTTAAGTTCAAGCATTTATGTCACTCCCCTTCCCGACGATTTTACTACAAACACCTTTAAGTAAAATTTCAATCACAAGGCTCAAAATGACAACCGTCAGTGTAATAGCGTACACAGTACTAAAATCTATCATTCCCTTGCCTTCCATCAAAATCGTACCGAGTGCAACATTAGGCTCACTTATAACCTCTGCAGCAATGCCCGATTTCCAAGCCAAACCTAACGCGTTAACCGATGCAGTTAGCAATGACGGGGTCAAAGACGGAAATTTTATACTAAAAAGCTGTTTTTTGGGTGATAGTCTGTATAATTTCGCCATTTCAGAAAGTTCTTTGTTTTCTTGGCTTAACCCGTCATGCACTGTTGCCCAAATTAAAGGAATTACCATCAAAGCCACAATTACTATCGGCAACGTATCGCTTTTAAAAAGTGAAAAGAACAGTATAGTAATCGCAACGACCGGCACTGCACGTATCATTTTAAGTAACGGCGAAAGAATCCAATCAGCAAGTTTTACCGAATAAGTCAAAACGCCTGCCGAAAAACCGACTACCAAACCGATGATAAAACCACTCATTATTCTTAATAATGATGATAAAACCGACCTTGAAAATTCACGGGTAAATGCTATTTCAAGCCATTTTTGAAGTACAGTAATTGGACGTGGCAGCAGCAAAAACATCAGCTCGTTGTCCTTCGCCAACAGCACTGCCACAATGTCCCACAGGAACACCCAAAGGGCGGTCACTAAAACCACCCTCAAGGCTTTCAATATAACAGATTTTAAATTATTTCTCGTAATAGAAATCATCTTTCGGCATTGCACCTCCGATTGATTCTGCATTTGCAGTAAATAAAACGTTCAAATATCCGTTAACGTTAGTTTTCATATCAGAACCGGTTACATAGCAAAGGTTGCAAGTAGGGATTGCTTTTTTAGCAATTGCTTCGGAAGCGGTGATTTTATAGGTTGCACAGTGCTTTGCTGCCTCGTCAACATTCTCAATTGCAAACTTAATCGACTTTTCATATTCCTCCAAGAACTTTGCAACTGCTTCAGGGTTAGCAGTAACATAAGACTCAAGTGCGATAACGCAACCCATCATAAGTTGAGTATTAGAAACCTTTGACCACTCGTCATTAATACTTAAAGCACGTCTTAAACCGGCATTTTTAATCATAACGGTTGTTGCGGCAGGTTCGGGTGCCAAAGCAACTTCAGCCTCACCGCTAATTAGCTTTTGCACCAAATCTTCACTCGAAACGAAGTTGATTGTGACGTCTTTTACAGGGTCAATTCCATTTTTTGTTAAAATGTGTTTGAAAATAAATTCAGGGTTTTGACCCTTACCGGTAGAATAAATTGTCTTGCCCTTTAAATCGGCAATCGACTTAATAGTATCACCTTTTTCTAGAATAGAAAGCACACCGTAGGTGTTAACAGCAAGCATTCTTACCTTGCCTTGAGTCTTGTTATACAAGGTTGCGGCAACGTTGGTCGGAACCGAGGCTATATTGATTTCACCTTTTAAAAACTTTACATTAATCTCGGTTGCGGCAGCCGCAACAGTAAATGTGTAGTTATTTGCAGTGGTTTTAGCGGCAGAATCAGCCATCAACTTTGCCATACCAACGCCGGTAGGACCGGTCATACAAGCAACCGTCATATCAACGGGTGTATATGCCACTTGTGATTCGGTTGACGGAGTTGAGGCGGTTCCCTTTTCACCGTCACAAGCAGTAAGGCCCAAAGCCATTACAATAACAAGCATTAAACTTAAAACTGATAATAATTTTTTCATTTTTGTTTCCTCCAAAATATTATTTAACAATGAAAATATTTTTGTTTCGTGTGACTAAACCGCTTTGTTCCAACGTTTCGATACTGCGGTAAAGACTTGAACGCCCCATTTTAAGCCGACGGGATAACTCTGCCAACCCGAAACTCAAGTTCACTTCACCGTCAACCGCCTGCGACAACAAAAATTCATACAGTTTTTGCACCGCACTGCCTGCCGAAAAAGCGTCAATTCGTGCGTTTAAAAAGCGAATTCGATCACTCAAAAACGTGATGTAGTTGTAGGCAACAGCGGGGAAGTCAGCAAAGATATTTTTTAAAGTATCTTCTGAAAAATAGGCAACCTTGCAATCGGTTTTAGCCAAGATTTTACTCTTGCCCTCTTTCCATGACCCAAAAACACCGGCAACGCCGAAAACATCGCCCGAAGATATACTTCTAATCGTCACCTCGCAACCCGCGTCACCCGCACGGCAGACCAACGCGTTGCCCGAAAGCAAAACACCGACCTGACCAACCTTATAAATGTCGTTTGATTTAGACACCATGACCGGCTGACCGCAACATGACAACACCTTTTGTACCTCGTCCGAAGTTAATCCTTGGAACAAAAAACAGTTCATATTTTCACCTCTAAACTGTACTATTTGGTACACTTTATGGTATTATACACCCATTTGTCACAAAAATCAAGTGTTTTTTGCAAATTTTGTTAAATTTTTAACAAAAAAACAATTTAATGGCTGAATTACACAAAAATAAATCCGCACCATTTGGTGCGGATTTAAAATTAAAATGTTAAATTTACTGCAAAACAATCGTGAGCGTCGGTTTTTCCAAAAATCTGCCATCTGTCATTTTCAGATGCCACTGCAATCTCGAGCGTTTCGCCCAAAATTGCTTCATTAATAAAGTTAATTTCAAAACCCGAAATCAACTTTTGGGAAACTTCTTGCGGTAATACATCAAAACATATATCGGCATAAACTGTATTATTAACATGACCGTTAAAATCAATATCCGAAAACCGCACGCCACGGCTATACGTTTTGTCAGCCTCACTGAAAAACGTCAATTTTTCAGGATACGGACAAGTATTTTCCAAATCTTCATTATAAAGAAAATCTTGGAATCCGTTGATTTCACGCGGTCTTACGATTTTACGAGTGTTCAAATCAATTGCCGTAACCTCGGCTTTAGCCTCGGTTAAAACACCGCCCAATTCATCCCGCAAAACGTAATTTCTCGTAAAACGGACGCCTTTTAAACCGCTGCACCAAGTCGTCAATGATACATTTTCCTTAGATTTAGGCAGGCGAGTGACCTTTATATTCATTTTCGTAAATATAAAAGCAAAGCCTTGTTCATCACGCAATTTATCAGAGCTTGTGCCAAACTCAATCAAATGCATTTCGCCTATTTCCTGCTGACGTTTCATCAAAGCCGAAATTTTTAATCGGTCAAACATATCAACCTCGGCGGTGGAAACAGGGAAGTCCCACTGATAAGCGGTTTTATCTAATATTACGCCCATTACTTCTTGACGATTTTTTCCATACCGCCCATATAAGGACGAAGTGCCTCAGGGATACGGATGCTTCCGTCTTCCTGCAGGTTGTTTTCAAGGAAAGCAATCAACATTCTCGGCGGGGCAACAACGGTGTTATTAAGAGTATGTGCCAAATAGTTGCCATCCTTACCCTTAACGCGAATTTTCAAGCGTCGAGCCTGAGCATCACCCAAATTCGAGCAAGAGCCGACCTCAAAATACTTTTTCTGTCTCGGCGACCAAGCCTCAACGTCAATTGACTTAACCTTTAAGTCTGCCAAGTCACCCGAGCAACACTCAAGAGTTCTAACAGGAATATCCATTGAACGGAAAAGGTCAACGGTGTTTTGCCAGAGTTTCTCAAACCACATCGGTGACTCTTCAGGCTTACATACAACAATCATTTCTTGCTTTTCAAACTGATGAATACGGTAAACACCGCGTTCCTCAATGCCGTGAGCACCTTTTTCTTTTCTGAAACAAGGAGAATAGCTTGTAAGAGTGTAGGGGAGTTTCTCCTCAGGGTTAATGGTATCAATAAACTTACCAATCATAGAATGTTCCGATGTACCGATAAGATAAAGGTCTTCACCCTCAATTTTATACATCATAGCATCCATTTCAGCAAAGCTCATAACACCGGTAACAACGTTGGAACGAATCATAAACGGAGGTACACAGTAAGTAAAACCGCGGTTAATCATAAAGTCACGTGCATAGGAAATAACAGCAGAATGAAGACGTGCAATATCACCCATAAGATAGTAGAAACCGTTACCTGCAACCTTTCTTGCACTGTCAAGGTCGATACCCTCAAACTTTTCCATAATCTCGGTGTGGTAGGGAATAGGGAAGTCGGGTACAACCGGCTCGCCGTAACGCTGTACTTCAACATTTTCACTGTCATCCTTACCTACCGGGACAGACGGGTCAATGATGTTCGGAATGGTCATCATAACCTTGGTTAATTTTTCGTCAAGCTCGGTTTCCAAAACCTCTAATTCAGCCAAACGTGCTGCAAACTCGCCAACCTTTTTCTTAGCAGCCTCTGCCTCATCCTTTTGACCCTTTGCCATAAAACCGCCAATTTGTTTAGAAATAGCATTACGCTCGGCACGAAGACCGTCAGCCTCACGCTGTGCGGTTCTCTTTTGCTCGTCTAATGTAATAGCCTCGTCAACAAGCGGTAACTTGGCGTCCTGGAACTTCTTTTTAATGTTCTCACGAACAATATCGGGGTTTTCTCTTAAAAATTTAATGTCTAACATTTTTATATCTCCATTCTAAATACGCTATATATTGTTGTTATGTTATAAATAAGCACAATATGTTGTGTTTATTTTTCTCCTGCAATTTTTTTGGCAAGGTCGAACAAATCGTCGTCACTGAAAAACTCAATCTGCAAAGTGCCGGATTTACCGTTGCCCGAAATTTTAACCTTGCGACCAATTTGCTCAGCTAATGCCGCCTCGGTTTCAACGTAAGTCTTGTTTTTAATCCTCGGCTTTTTCATTGTGATACCGACTGCTTGTTGCTTTGAAATACGCTCAATCTCGCGAACCGATGCACCGGTTTTTGCTAACTCGAAAGCCTGACGGCGTAATTCTTTATCAGGAATCGAAAGCAACGCTCTTGCGTGACCTGCGGTAATTTCACCCTTTTGCAAAGCCTCTTTTTCAGCCGAATTCAAGCCGATTAAACGCAAAGCATTTGCAACTGCTGAACGGGATTTACCGACACGCTCGGCAACCTGTTCCTGCGTTAAGGAATATGTATCCATTAATGTTTTATAGCCTTCGGCTTCTTCAATTGGATTCAAATCCTCACGTTGCAGGTTTTCTATGAGTGCTAACTCGCAAACCTCACTGTCTGCCATTTCCTTTATTACAACCGGAACCTTTTCAAGACCTGCCAAACGGCTTGCTCTCCAACGGCGTTCACCGGATACAATCTGATAACTTCCGTCGCTTAAAGGCCTGACCAACAACGGCTGAATAAGTCCGTGCATCTTGATACTTTCAGACAATTCACGTAACGCCGTATCGTCAAAGACCTTTCTCGGCTGGTCACGGTTGGGGACAATCTGCGAAAGTCTTAATTCAACCGCTTGCTTGGTTTCAACCGTGTTTTCGGTGAAGAGCGAGTCCATTCCGCGACCCAATCCGCCTTTTTTAACCGCCATACATTCCACTCCTTACATTATATAATATACAGTGTTTTATTCTGATTATTTTTTCTTGTTGCGTTTTATAAATTCCTTTGCCAAATCGTTGTAAGCGTCGGCACCTTTACAACGGTTGTCGTAATACTGAATAGGTTTGCCGTAACTCGGAGCTTCCGAAAGACGTACACCGCGGGGGATTGTTGTTTTATAAAGCTCTTTTGGGAAATACTTTTTGATTTCACCAACAACTTGTTGGGTTAAATTTAATCTGCCGTCAAACATTGTCAGCAATACACCCTCTAAATACAAATCAGGGTTAAAGCCCATTTTAATACGTTTAACAGTTGTAATCAACTGCGAAAGGCCCTCTAAAGCATAATATTCACACTGCAACGGCACGAAAAATGCATCGGCAGCAGTCAAAGCATTTATTGTAATCAAACCTAAAGACGGGGGACAGTCAATAAATATGTAATCAAACTCATCTTTTACCAAACAAAGTGCCGTTTTTAACTGATTTTCTCTTTTTTCAATCGAAACGAGTTCAACCTCAGCACCTGCAAGGTCAATATTAGCCGGGATAACCGATACGTTTTTGAACTCCGTCTTGATTATAGCCTCTTTGGCACGTCCGCCCGACACCAGCAAATCATAGCTTGAAGCAACGATTTCTCGGCGGTTTATACCGTAACCGCTTGTCGAGTTACCCTGCGGGTCAGCATCAATAAGCAACACCTTTTTGCCCAAAACGCCCAACCCTGCCGCCAAGTTCACGGCAGTTGTGGTTTTTCCGACGCCGCCTTTTTGATTTATTATAGCAATTATCTTGCCCAAAGCATTACCTCCTTGGGATTTTATTTAAACGATTGTGATATTTATTATACTTAATTACACTTCATTTGTAAAGAGGTAAACCGCTAAAATTAAAAATGTTTCACGTGAAACACTGCTAAAAACAGTTTCTTGTTTCACGTGAAACATTTTGTTTTTGCATATTATTTCATTTTCGGCTTTGCAATCAATGAAACCAACCAACCAAACAGTATTGCAGCAGTAATTCCCGCCGCCGTGGCTGTAATTCCGCCCGTTAAAGCACCTATAAGGCCGTATTCATCAACCGCCTCCTTAACTCCGGTAGCAAGGGTAAAACCAAATCCCGTAAGCGGTACAGTAGCACCCGCACCCGCAAATTCTACCAACGGCTTATAAAGACCGATTGCCGTTAGCACAACACCTGCAACCACGTATGAAACAAGGATTCTTGCGGGAGTTAATTTTGTTTTGTCAATCAAAATCTGGCCAATAGCACAAATTATACCGCCAACCAAAAACGCTTTTAAACAACCATAAAAAATATCCATATTAACTCCTTTGCTGAATTTAATGGTTTTTATACCTTATTCCTGTGCGAATAAACATTCTTGCAAACTCTTGAGGTTTAAACGGAATAATAGGACTTAAATAACTGCGTCCACTCAAGGTTTTTGAGAACCCTGCAAGCAGTAACACCGCCGCCAGACCGCCGAAAAACCCCCAAAACCCAAAAAATTGTGAAAGCACCAACAAAAATATTCTTGAAAACTTCATAGCATATCCCATTTCAAAGCTTGGTTGTGCAAACGAGGCTATCGCCACAAACGCCATATACATTATGGTTTCAGGCACAAACCATCCCGATTCCACCGCAAATTCTCCTAAAATCAAACCTCCGATAATACCGAGCGAGCTTGAAAGCGTATTAGGAGTATTAAGCGATGCCAACCGCAACCCGTCGATAAACAATTCCAATAACAGAAACTGAAAGAAAATCGGTATCAGATATTCTTCGTCTGTATTTATAAACTCAAGCCATTTGGGGAGCAGATGTGGGTTATTCATCCAAATTAACACAATCGGCGTCATCACAACCGTCATCAACGACACAACGGCACGGATAATTCTTACATAAGTGCCGGTGAGCGGAGGAAAATAATAATCATCTGTTTCCTTGGAAAAATCTGCAATAGAGTTTGGGAAAATCATAACAGCAGGGGAGTTGTCCATTATAAGAACAACCTTGCCCTCTAAAATACAAGCCGAGGCAAAATCGGGACGTTCTGTGAACCGAACCTTTGGGAATGGATTGAAAAACGCAGTCGGCACAAGCAATTCCGACAACGCCTGCGAGGTCATCGATATGCCCTTTATATCTATCTCCTGCAACCGTTGTTGTAACCTCTTTACAACCTTTGGGTCGGCAAGTCCGTCAATAAAACCGATAGCAACGTCCAACTTTGAGGACTTTCCTACCTGAAAATGCTTCATTCTAAGCTTCGGGTCACGGATACGCCGACGAATTAAAGCACAGTTGAAAATCATCGTTTCAACAAAACCATCACGCGAGCCTCTTAACGACCTATCCTTGTCCGGCTCGTCAATCGAACGAGTGGGGTAGGTTCTAATATCGACAAGTAACGCGTCATTTATACCCTCAACAATTAACGCCGTCTGCCCCGAAAGCACAGCCGTAACTACCTCGTCCACCGTTTTTGCGGTACCTACCTCAACATACGGCATTTTTACGAGCGAAAACTCTTCCATTGTTTTAATGGATTTAATTTCTTTTGGGGTTATTTTATACAAAAATTCAAATATTTTTTCAAACGTTTCATCTTTAATAAATGCGTCCATAAAGAACAATACCGCAGGTCGCTCACCTATTATAAGGTCACGTCGGATAACATCAAAATTTTCCTCGGTCGCGAGCGTTTGAGTCAACTTTTTTGCAACATCATTGAAACTTCCGGTCATTTAAAAATCCCTTTCGTTTTGTATCTATAATTGTAGCTATTTTCACCACATTTTTATTATGTATTCAAAGACTAGCCATATTTGTCCTTGATACTGCATAAATTTAATTAAGTTAGGGTGATGAAAATGAAAATAAGTTTATTTGTAAAAAACGCGGTAATTTTAGCCGCAACCGGTTTGATTTTAAGAATTGCCGGAGTTCTATTTAAAGTATGGCTTGCCGACACAGTAAAAAGTGAAGGAATAGGACTTTATTCACTCGTTTTTTCGGTTTATATGCTGGCAGCAACATTTGCAACCGCCGGTGTTTCAACCGCAGTCACAAGGCTAGTATCAGAAGAAGAACACAACGGTCAAAAGGCCGTTTTCTCGGTTATGCGAAAAGCTGTTTTAATCACGCTTTTTGTAGCAATTGTAACAACCGCAATCATCTTCTTTTTCGCAAAGCCAATTGCAATATACATATTAAAAGACTCACGAACAATTCTTGCTTTAAAAATTTTAAGCTTTTCACTTCCGTTTATGGGACTTTCTTCGTGTGCCAGAGGATATTTTATTGCACGAAGAAAAACAGTTCAGCCGTCAACGGTACAATTGCTTGAACAAGCAGTAAGAATTGCCGTCACGGTTGTTACTGTGGGCACATTCGCACATAAAGGTCTTGAATTTACCGCTGCCGCAGTGCTTTTTGGTGATACAACAGCAGAAGTTGTTTCATTTTTAGTCAATTGGTTGTTATACCGCCACGATGTAAAAGAATTGCCGTCAGGCAAAACGGCAGACGGTGTTTTAAAAAGAATTTTGCACATCGCACTGCCTATAACCGGAAGCAGTTATCTTTCTTCTGCACTGCACACCGCCGAAAACATACTGATTCCGTTGCGATTAAGCCTATTTTACGGCAATAAAGTCCGCGGTCTTGAGTTGTTCGGTGCAGTACGCGGAATGGCACTACCGTTACTCTTTTTTCCCGCAAGTTTCTTAACCTCGCTTTCAACAATGCTGATTCCTGAGGTTTCTGAAGCAAATGCTTTAAAAAACACCTTAAAAATCCGCGAAACCGTATCCTACGCCGTCAAAACAACCCTTACACTGTCAACACTTATAACCTTCGGATTTTTATTTAATGCTAACGATTTAGGCTGGGCAGTTTACGGCGACCGCGATGTAGGGCAGATTATACTTATTTTATCCCCGATAGTTCCGCTTATGTACCTTGAAAGCGTGACGGCTGGCTTGCTCAAAGGATTAGACCGTCAAATGAATATGTTGCGGTTTAACTCTTTTGATTCAGTTATACGCATAGCGTCAGTATTCTTTTTACTGCCCATCTTCGGCATAAAAGCCTATTTAGGAATTATGATTGTCAGCAACTGTTTCACCTCTTGCTTGAGTGCAAGGTGCTTATTTAAAACAACAGATGTTTCGCCAGATTTGTTGCGTTGGGTTGTTTTGCCCCTGGGCGTAGGTGTTATAGGCGGAATTTTAGCAAAATTTTGCTCATCACCCATCAACTCAACGCTTATCAGACTGATTATTGCCTTGTCAATTCAAGCACTGCTGTCTGCGTTGTACTGGTTTTACTCTTGCAAACATAAATACCGTGTGGTAAAATAAAGGAACAGTAAATTATAGGAGAATAAATATGATTAGCCATTTTTACGCAATGCTTTTCAGAATGAAATATATTGACCGTTGGGCGTTAATGCGAAACACCCGTAAAGAGACCCTTACGGAACACACTCTTGAAACCGCCTTTATCGCACATGCGTTAGCGGTTATTGAAAATCGACGTTTTAACGGTAATGTTGACGCCGACCGCGTGGCTTTGCTTGCACTTTTCCACGATGCACCCGAAATCATCACGGGTGACCTGCCAACGCCGGTCAAATACTATAACGACAACATTAAAACGGTATATAAGGAAATTGAGTGTGAAGCTTCGAATAGCCTTTTAAACCTTTTGCCCGATGATTTAAAGCAGGATTTTCAAGAACTGTTTGACCCAAAAGACAAGCACCTGAAAAAAATCATTAAAGCCGCTGACAAACTTTCCGCACTGATTAAATGCTGTGATGAAATTTCTTTCGGCAACCGCGATTTTAAAGCCGCTAAAGAGTCAACTTTTAAAGCGGTAAAGGAAATTGACCTGCCCTCTGTAAAGGTGTTCTTGGAAGAATTTATGCCAAGCTTCTCATTACCGTTAGATGAGCAAAAAGAATGTCAATGCCCAACAGTTGCAAAATCTGAATAAATGTGGTATAATTTTTAAGTTAATATGCTTTTTATTAAATTACTTTAGTTCAAATTCAACGTAAATAATGAAATGGGTTAGGCGAAACAATCCTGTTTCGCCACAAAATCTTTGATTTTGCGACAGATTTTTATTAAAAATTTGTCCTATTCCATTGAAATGAGTGTCACGCAAAGTTAAATTGCAACTTGACTTTGCTAAAGCCACTTAAAAAGCGGCTTGTCGAAACGCTTTAGCACGTTTCGACTAACTACAATCATTATAATGGTCGTTGAACGTGGAAATGACACTTTTAGGGTCATTTCCACACCAAATCTTCGATTTGTCAACAAATTTTCAAAGAAAATTTGATAACGGTCATTGCAATGATGTAGAAAAGCAATCCAATTTCACGAAATTCGATTGCTTGAAAGCCGATTTATCGGCTTTTGTGGAAACGTCTTGCGTTTCCACGTTCTAAAATCATTATAAATCAAAATTGTCCATCTGCCGTATCTTCGGCAGATGGATTTTTATAAAACACTTCCCATTCTAAGTATAATGTGGTATACTCAATTATAAAATATAAGGATAAACTTAAATTTAATTAAATGTAGGTTGGATTATGAACAAATTTAGAGTTACTAACTTTATAATGCTTACTGTTG
>JAZOQN010000108.1:0-2341 GCA_045656125.1 Acutalibacteraceae bacterium | reverse complement strand
GGTATCGTATTTCACGATAAAGAGCAAACAAGGCTTACCGTCAATTGCAATATAAACAGGGAAGTATCCTGCACGTAAAATCTTTTGGTCAACCGATGCAGGAGGAACCGAAACGTTGTGTCCTTGCATAAGGTTGCGGTTGCCTATAAGAATAGTACGTTCACCAATCCAACCCGAAATGCCCATTTTATCCTCATATTTAACGCCGTTAACCTTTGGGCGAGCAGATTTATACTCGTTACCGATAATGCTTTTGAAAATACTGCACAAAGGACTATTGGCAGCTTCACTTACAGCACCTGCATCAAGCAATGTCTTGCCGATTTCGTTTTCACTTAAGGTTTTCATGTTATAAAGGCTTACCGAGCCTTCGGGGAAAAGGTCTGACGAACTTACGGCAACCAAATTTGCTAAATTGAGTTCATAAGCACCCTTATATCCTGCCAACATAGCACCCAACTCATTGGCTTTTGAGGTTGCGAAATACATCGGCAATTCACACGTGAATAACGCTGTGGCAGGGAACATACACAAAAGCACCAAAGCGGCAACAGTCAAGCCTATTCCAAAATTCATTAAGAAACCTATTGCGAGCAATGTAACTGCCGATAAAATGACGGCAACAATTAACAATGTTTTCACTTTGAGGTCAATAGGACTTGCGTATTCGCAGGATTTTATGTAATTTTTGATATTGACGGCTTTGCGGCCGGAAAGGACGATTGCCTCGGATTGCACGGCACCTGAAGCTACGGTTTGAGCGTTTTTACCCGAAACCGATACAACAGCACGTTTGTCATCCGAGTTTGCGATAAGTTTTAATCCCTTTAAAATGCGGGAAGTCTTTAAAAGGTGAGTTAAACGGCAAGCAGTAAGCAAAACAACGCCGGCAATAGCCAAGCCGTCATAAGCACCGTTATAAACGAAGGTTGAAATGACGGTCTGGACAAGTAAAATGCTTGATGTCACAGCCACAGCCGAATCAAAACCGGGACGTCCTTTGAAAATCTTTTTCACATCAAAGAAAATATTGTAGTTAACCAAAAGAGTTGCGGCAAATGCAATCAGATTGACGATTCGTATGCTTGAAGCAGCAATCGAACCGTTAAATAATGTTGCAAACAAAAGCATTATTGCCACGGCCACAAGTGAAAATACGGTTAAGGTCTTGTGGTTTGATTTTTCTTCTGACAGTTTTGTTAAAAGTTTTGCGGCATCGTTAATACTCTTGTAATCTTCAATACCGTCAAGTTCAGGGTCGTTAATTTCGTAGTAAGAGGTATCGTCGAGAAAATCTTCCTCATCCTCAAAATCATCGTCACTGTATTTTGACGTTGTAAACTCGTCATCGGCACGTTTGGAAATGATATCGCCAAGGTCGCCGAACATAATTGTTTTATCCTCGGCAACAATGGTATCCTGCGTAACTTTGGGTTTGACAAATTCAGTACCCTCAACGTCCCCGTCGGGAGTTTGCTGAATCACAGCACCTTTGACAATCTTTCCGTAAACTTTGACATCACTGTCAACCATACGGGGAGTGGTTGTATGCATTATATCCGAATCGGAATCAGTCGGTATTACTTCAACTTCAACTTTGCGGTTTGTTTCAGCAGAAATTTCGTCGTCAATAACCGTTTCGGGTTCGGCAATTGTTTTTGTTTCGGCCGCTGTTTTTGCGGGGGAGGTATCTTCAACGGTTTCGTCGGCTTTTCCGCGTAACATCTTGATTATTTCATCAACCGAACGGGTCGAGGGGGTAGATGTTTCAGCTACCGTTGGTGCGGGAGTTGGTTCGGGTTTTATTTCTTCAATCGGTTTTTGAGGTGTATGGCGGGCAGCCTCATCCTCTGCGGAGGCTTTTTCCACAGCAACACGGCAACGCTCTAAAAAAGCATCACTGAAAGCCGAATGTGAAGACTCTGTGACTTTTGCAGTCGGTATAGAGGTTACATGTGCAGGTGTCTTTTCCACCTTTGTTTCAATATTAGACACTACGACTTTTTTCTCTTCAGTTGCAGGAGTTTCAGACTCTTTTTTAGCGGTTGCCCAAGAAGGCACATAATCATCTTCAATTGCTGTAACTTCGGATTGTTGCTTACGTTCTTTAATACGCTCGTAAACCGAATTGGGACCGGTGTGTTCCATAACGATGGTTTCGGGATTTTTAGTGCCTAAAAGTTCATCGGCAGTTATGGCGTGCGGAGCCTGAATACTACCGTTGCCAACGTTAGTTGTTTTGAGATTGCGTCTGCCGGCGGGCACAATAATATCGTCATCTTCATTAAAAATGTCATTATTATGAAGACTGTCAAATTCATTTTCGCGTTTTTTACCGAAA
>JAZOQN010000107.1:0-3198 GCA_045656125.1 Acutalibacteraceae bacterium | reverse complement strand
CTGTGCTGGAAGAAAATATCGCCGTTTTCGTGAGAACCACGCATTACGGGACGCTCAGGGTTTAAAGCTCTCTTTCTGAAAGCTTCAACAGCGTCCATATCGCACATTTCTTTCAAATCATCAAAATCCCAAACTTCAATCTTCTGGATTTCGTGAGAAGTGCGGAAACCGTCGAAGAAGTTGATGAAAGGTACGCGACCCTTAATGGTTGCCAAGTGAGCAACTGCACCAAGGTCCATAACTTCCTGAGTGTTGGTTTCTGCAAGCATTGCAAAACCGGTCTGACGGCAAGCATAAACGTCAGAATGGTCACCGAAAATGTTAAGAGCCTGAGAAGCTACGCAGCGAGCTGAAACATGGAATACGCTGGGGAGCAATTCACCTGCAATCTTATACATATTAGGAATCATTAACAAAAGACCCTGAGATGCGGTGTAGGTGGTAGTCAAAGCACCTGCGTTCAAGGAACCGTGAACGGTACCTGCTGCACCTGCTTCAGACTGCATTTCGGAAACCTTAACGGTTGTACCGAAAATGTTCTTGAGGCCTTGAGCTGACCACTGGTCAACATAGTCGGCCATCGGGCTGGACGGTGTAATAGGATAAATACCTGCTACTTCGGTAAACGCATACGATACGTGAGCAGCAGCGTTGTTACCGTCCATGGTTTTCATTTTTCTTGCCATGGGAAATTTCCTCCTTATGTGAAATAACTTTAACAAAATTATATCAAAACAAGCACGTTTCTATCAAAAACGCATACTTGTCCGCATACATTTCATATCATAACACTTTTTTTACATTAAGTAAATAGTAAATCGTTAAAAAATCGTGATTTTTTTGTCAATCTTTATGGTGATTTTGCCGTATTTCGCCAAACTATATAAAATCACCTATTAAACAGACTCTTTTTCAAGTTCTTTCAGCACTTTTATAGTCACCGGTATGGAAATTATCAAGGTTAAAATATCAGCAACCGGTTGAGCCAACATAACACCGTTAAACTCAAAAATCAGCGGTAAAGTAAGTATAGCCGGAATAAACGTCAAACCGTTTCTTGCAATAGCAAGTACCGTTGCACTGAAAACCTTACCCATAGTCTGAAGCATCATATTACTCATAACAACCCAAGACATTACAGGGAATGTCACCAACTGAAAACGCATTGCAGTACCGGCAATGCGGGCAATTTCCTCACTGTCACTGAAAACACCGGTGATTTGTTTTGAGAAAATGAACGCCGGAATGGATATTCCAATAATAAATACAACCGCCCACTTTACACAAAACCAAAATGACGTTTTGACGCGTGTATACAGTTTTGCACCGTAATTGAAACCGCAAACCGGCTGAAATCCCTGCCCAAAGCCGATAAGGGTTGAAGCGGCAAACAGCATTATTCTCGACACAACCGACATTGCGGCAACCGCCGGTGTACCGTAACCGCGTGCCATATTGTTAAGGCAGGCAATCGACACCGAGGACAACCCCTGCCTGCCCAAAGACGGTAAACCACCGCGGAAAATTTCCGAAACACAGAACTTATTAAACCGCAAGTTTTTAAGACGGATTTTAATACAGTCACTTTTTTCAATACCGATAAGCAACAAGCTAAAACTAACTGCCTGACCGATAATTGTAGCCAAAGCAGCACCCTTAACGCCCAGATTAAGACCTAAAATAAACCAAGCGTCAAGACCTATATTAAGCACTGCACCGGTTGAAATTCCAACAACCGCAAAGGTTGCATTGCCCTGAAAACGCATTTGATTATTCAGTACGATTGACGCCATATTTATAGGTGCACCGAGAAGAATAATATTCATATACTGAAGTGTTTCTTCCAAAAAATCGGGGTTACAACCTAACACCGACGCCAATTGCTCGTCAAACGTAAGTCCCAACACCGTCATCAAAACACCGGTTATGATTGCATAAAAGAAGCCGGATGTTGCCACTGTTTCTGCCGATTTTACATCATTTTGGCCCAACGCTCTTGACACAAAATTGCCCGAACCGTGTCCAAAGAAAAAACCGAATGCCTGAATGACCGCCATAAGCGACATTACGACGCCAACCGCCGCAATAGCCGCCTCCTGCTCGCGAACTGCTGTTGCACTGCCCTTTCCGATAAGACCTACAAAATAAGTATCAGCCATATTGTAAAAGGTTGTAACAAGCATACTGATAATGGTCGGTATAGCCAACTTTAAAATCAGTTTTTCCACCGGCTCGGTTGTCATTTTTATAAACTTTTCCTGCCGTAGCATTTCGGCACTTTTAACCTCTGACATTTTCTTTCCTTCTTTTTAAAATAATCACAATTATTCTAACTGTTCCAATTTAGCACCGATGTCAGCCCACTGTTCCATAAGGCTCTCTAACTGTCGGTTAAGTTCATCTGCCAACGTTGACAGTTCGGTAACCTTTTCGTAATCTGCTGAAACTTCGGGTGAACTTAACTCATTTGCCACACGTTCAATCTCTGCTTCACAGTGTGCAATTTCCTCTTCAACTTTTGAAAACGCAGTTTTAAGTTTACGAAGTTCTTTTGCCGCTTGCTTTTTCAAAAGGTATTGATTTTTGTTTTCAGATGCCGTCTTTTCGGCTTTTGGAGTTTCAAAAACCTCTCGCACCTCTAAATATTTATCGTAATTTCCGTCCAAAGCTTTAACGGTGCCGTTTTCGAAATAAAATATTGAGGTTGCCAAGCGGTTAATCAGATAACGGTCGTGCGATACGCAAATCACCGTTCCGTCATACCCACTTAAAGCCTCCTCCAAAACCTCACGCGATTCCAAATCAAGATGGTTGGTCGGCTCGTCAAGTAAAAGTAAATTGTTATGTGCCAACATAAGTCGGCAAAGGGCAACTCTTGCTCTTTCACCGCCCGAAAGTGTCTCAATTTTCTCGAAAACCTCATCACCTTTAAACAAAAACAACGCCAAAGCACTGCGAAGAGCAGCGTCACTTAAATAAGGATAATCATCGCGAAGTTGGTCGAAAATTGTTTTGTTCAAATCGAGATTTCTCTGATGCTAAGTCGGATCGTAGCCATGTCGTTCTGTGAGCCAAGGAGTTGCAGACCAACTTTGTCTTCCTAAGACCGCTTGGCCTCCGACTTGTCACTTAAATAAGGATAATCATCGCGAAGTTGGTCGAAAATTGTTTTGTTCAAATCGAGATTTCTCTGATGCT
>JAZOQN010000106.1:0-5203 GCA_045656125.1 Acutalibacteraceae bacterium | reverse complement strand
ACCAGCATAACCTGTGCCGCCTCTTTGCCGTTTATATTTACAACCGGTGCAATTTTATCGTTTCCGCTAGTAATAGTATCACGGTGAACATCAATTGCTATTTTTATTGACGGATATTCCTTTAAAGCTTTATTAACCGTTTCTGCAGAGCGGTTATAACTTCCTGAAAACGCCGGATAATCGTGAATTGTTTTATCGTGGACAACCTTATATCCCGCATTTTCCAACTGTTCTTTTATGATTTCACCGATTTTTACAATATTCTTTTCCGGGTCAGTGGTCCTCGGTTCATCAAAGTCGGTATAATATTGACTTTCATCATCCATAAAGGCTTCGGTTGTGTGAGTATGGTAAATTAAAATTTGAGGCTCGTTTGATTTGGTTACTTCAAACCCCAATTTCCCCGAAAGGTCAGCATTAATATCTATTTCCTCGCCCATTTTGTTGTTTATATAAACGTTATTTGCCTTGGTATTAGCACCGTACGGTGACATTGATTTCTTTATAATACTGCCCATTTTTTGCTGTGTTACGGCAACCGAAACCTGAGTGTTTTCATTAGGTGCCGCCGTTTGACCGATGTAATTTATCTGTGGCACTGACACATCGGATGAAACAGCACCGTTACTGTTGACTGTTTTCTTGAAAAAACCATAAACACCTTCGGGAGAAGCAGTAGCCAAAGACAATACCGCCACCCTACCGAAAATGTTCTGTACTCCTACATTAAAAATTCCCACTGCCACAAGCAAAAACACCAACACTACCGCCAACAAGGACAGTAATCTGTCAAACTTTTTCATACTTATAATTACCGCCGATTTTTAAATTTCGTCAGTAAAATATATGATATACCGTTATACTTTATACGCAGAATTGCAACGCTTCAGGGTCAACATCCGGTTGAAGTGCAATGTTCAGTGAATACGCCAAAACCTGACCGGATTTTTCAATCATTCTGTCAATATCCCTTGGAGTTACAATTAACAGGTCGTGCTCACGACGTGTTTCACCCGTTAAATCATACGAAAGTGTTGACGCATCAACTACTGTCGGCACTCCGACTGTAACACACTTTACTCCCAACGTTTTTTCTGAAAGTTCTGTTCTGCTATTACCGACGCCCGAACCCGGAGTTAAACCTGTATTACTTAACTGTACCGTTCTGCCCAAACGCGATACTTCTCTCGCAGCTAAAGCGTCTACTATTACAATTGCATCAGGCTTGATTCGTTCAACTGCACCCTCTAATATTTCTTTTGCTTCCATGCCGGTTTGACCCAATACCCCCGGGCTTAAAACCGAAACCGAGCGAAGACCTTCTAACCCTAAGCGGTCAACCAATTTTTTAGGTAAATGACGTGTTGCCATAACACCCTCTGCCGCTTTAGGCCCCAACGCATCAGGGGTAACTGTTTTATTACCAACGCCTACAACCAATACATTTCCGTCTATTCTACCCAAAAGACCTCTGATTTCGGCAATCAACAGTTCAGTTAACATTGGCAAATCAAAAATATTTACATTCCTTTTAGACTCCAAAGTGACATACCTTCCCATCGGCTTGCCAATTTCTTTTGCGGCATCCTCACTTAAAATTTCAACATTTGTAACCTCTATTCCCTCTACGTCGTATTTATGCACCGCAACCTCTCGGTTACGGCAAACTTTGTCAGAAGTAAATTCAACAGCAATGTCCGTTCTTATTCCCATTTTCAAAAAATCTCCTTTATAAAGTACTTCAGTATTTATATTTTGCTACCATGTAAACATTATACAAATGAAAAATTAAAAAAACTTGTAATTTCACGAAAAAAGTGTTGCATTTTAAAACACGTGGTGGTATTATATACTCACTGTGGTTAAGTATGTTAAAAACATGCTTGCTAATTTTTTCATAGGAGGTGGAATTATGCCTAATATTAAGTCCGCCAAGAAACGCGTACTCATCGCTGAAGCTAACCACATGCGTAACAAGAGCCTTAACACTGCTCTTAAGACTGCTATTAAGAAGGCTGATGCCGCTATCGCTGACAACGCTGCTGACAAAGCAGAGGTTGTAAAGGTAGCTGTAAAGAAGATTGACCAGGCTGTTTCAAAAGGTATTCTTCACAAGAACAATGCCGCAAGAAAGAAATCTCAGCTTATCGTTCGCCTTAACAAAGCTAACTAATGTCTTATGCATGACGAAATAACGGCTACCGAATTTTTCGGTAGCCTTTTTCGTTTTTTATAGTATATTTAAAATTAACACTCCGCCCGAAAACTTCGGACGGAGTGTTTTAATTTACTCTTGCTCCTGCTTTTGTTTACGTCTTTTTACAGACTTCTTTAAAGGAATATCGGTACGGAAAATTTCTTCGCCTTGGTATGCATCGCAAATTTTCTCAAACTCTTCTGGATTTAACGGATTTTCGCCGTTTTTAGTGTGTGACTGATAAAGGTCATAAATTATTTTGTCGTAAGCTTTGGGTATTCTCATTCTATATGTCACAAATATCAAAATACCCAATGTTACCGACAGTATAGCACACAATATAGACGGAATTGCCATAATCCAGAAATTTTGCATACCATCGTTTACAATATCATTCTTGACACTGACATTATAAAGTGTTGTGAATACAATTGCACAGTCAACACTACCTGTAATTATGAACGGGATTGCCAACTTGTATTTTAACAGAAAATAACTTGCAACCAAACAGAAAACCGATGCGAGCATTGTGAAAAACTGAATTCGGTTTTCGTTGTATTTAGCCAACTCGGAAGCATTGACGGCGTCCTTGTATTCGCTCATCCAAACCAAGTTTCCCATCATCATGGTAAGGCAGGTTACAATTGCCGCCGCAGCTACCAACCAATACGCTATCTTTAAAAATTTTGTAAGAGTATCCGAAACACCGGGTTCCTTACCCCTTACTGCAATTTCAGCGTATTTTCTGATATTTAAATTTTTCATTTTACTCAAAACTATCACCCAAAGTACAAAAATAAAAAGCATTTGCCAAAAAGCACAATTAATGCTATACTGTTTTAATGATAAAGGTTTATTTTACTTTTGTCAAGATTTTGTTAGCAGGATTTGTGCCTGATAACGCTAATGAAGGTGTTTATTTTGAAAACTCTTAACATTGTTTTAGTTGAACCGGAAATTCCGCAAAATGCCGGCAATATCGCTCGTACCTGTGCCGCAACCGGTGCAAGACTGCACATTATTCGTCCTATGGGCTTTACCATTGACGATAAAAAGTTAAAACGTGCAGGTTTGGACTATTGGTATCTTTTAGACATCACATATTACGATAATTTGGATGATTTTTTCTCTAAAAATGACGGTCAGTTTGCCTTTTTCACCACCAAAGGAAGAAAAACCCACTCGGATATTGAATACAAGGACAACTGTTATCTTTTCTTTGGCAAGGAAACCAAAGGCTTGCCTGAAGAATTACTGTTGCAACACCCCGATGAATGTGTACGCTTACCGATGATTGGCGAAGCTAGAAGCCTTAATTTATCCAACACTGTGTGCGTAGGCGTTTACGAGGTTTTAAGGCAGTGGAACTACCCCGAATTGCAAAACAAAGGTCAGCTTCATAACTATAAGTGGGATGAATGATAGTACATATTTTATGGAAAAACTACCAGTACGTAAACCAACTCGGCTAAAAGACTACGATTACAGTACCCCGGGTGCGTATTTTATAACAATTTGCACCGAAAACCGAAAGAATCTATTTTGGAACGGCGATATTGATGTTGCCAATTTCCGCTGGTCTGCCGTAGGGGCGAACTGTGTTCGCCCGCGAAATCTACCATTGTCTGATTTAGGTAAAATCGTAGAATCGGAGCTTGAAATATGGCACAACACCTATGAAAATGTCCGGCTTCATTCATATGCTATAATGCCTAATCATTTACACATAATTGTTGTTATTAACGGCACATTGGACGGGCGAACGCAGTTCGCCCCTACGGTCAATCGAATGGTAAAACAATTTAAAGGTGCTATCACCAAAAGCATCGGTAAACCAATATGGCAAAAGTCGTTTTTTGAGCATATCATTCGAAATCAATATGACTATGACGTTCGTTCTAAATATATCGAAGAAAATCCCATCCGTTGGCAATGTGACGAGTATTATATTGAAGAATAATTAGTCCATTCATCTATTTAGTCATTCTCAATAAATAACACTTTAAAATTTTCACTAATTTATTCAAATAATATCTTGAAAATTTAGGGAAAATAAAGTAAAATAAGATTGTTCAAATTTTATCAATCTGAAAGGATGTTAACAATGTCTGTATTAAACAAGAAAACCGTTGACGACATTAATGTTAAAGGTAAACGCGTTCTTGTCCGTTGTGACTTCAACGTGCCTTTGAAAAATGGCGTCATCACTGATGAAAACCGTATCGTAGCTGCTCTCCCCACCATTAAAAAACTTATCGCTGACGGCGGTAAGGTTATCCTCTGCTCTCACCTTGGCAAACCGAAGGGTGAACCCAAGCCGGAATTGAGCTTGGCTCCCGTTGCCGTTCGTTTGAGCGAGCATTTGGGCAAAGAGGTTGTTTTTGCTGCTGACGACTGTGTTGTTGGTGAAAATGCAAAGGCTGCTGTTGCTAAAATGAATGACGGCGATGTAGTTCTTTTACAGAACACCCGTTACCGTGCAGAAGAAACCAAGAACGGTGAGGCTCTCTCCAAGGAATTGGCTTCTCTTTGCGAAATCTATGTTAACGACGCTTTCGGTGCCGCTCACAGAGCTCACTGCTCTACCGTTGGTGTTACCGAATATGTTGAGGAGGCCGCAGTTGGCTACCTCATGCAGAAAGAATTAAAATTCTTAGGCGGAGCTGTTGAAAACCCCGCACGTCCGTTTGTTACCATTTTAGGCGGTGCAAAGGTTGCTGACAAACTCCCCGTTATCGAAAACCTTCTTACCAAGGCTGACACTGTTATCGTTGGTGGCGGTATGGCTTACACTTTCTTGGCAGCTAAAGGCTACGGCGTAGGTACTTCCCTTTTAGACGAAGAAAAGGTTGAATACTGTAAAGAAATGATGGCAAAGGCAGAAGCTAACGGCGTTAAGTTGCTTCTTCCTATCGACTGCACTGTAGGTAAATCTTTCCCCGACCCGATTGACGGTCCTGTTGACGTAACTGTTGTTGATGCAGATAATATTCCTGCAGACTCTAT
>JAZOQN010000105.1:0-20803 GCA_045656125.1 Acutalibacteraceae bacterium | reverse complement strand
ATTGTATCGGTTTCACGCTTGGCATCTCCCTGACACTTAGGACACTTACAGTTGACAAACGAATCAATCTTAGCCAAAGGACTTTCGCCACCCTCACCAGGTGCAAAGTTTTCCACCTCAGGCAACTTCAACGGCAATTCGCTGTACGGCACGGGTACCATACCGCATTTTTTACAGTGAACAATCGGAATAGGCTCGCCCCAATATCTTTGACGGTTGAATGCCCAATCCTTCATTTTATACTGAACGCCCTTTTCACCAATGCCCTTTTCACCCAAGAATTTGAGCATCTTTTCAATGGCATCAGCCTTTTTATCGGTACCGTTAAGGAAATCAGAGTTAACCATCTCACCGTCACCGGTGTAGGCTTCAACGGTAATATCTCCGCCTTTAATTACCTCAATTATATCAATACCGAACTTCTTAGCAAAATCATAATCACGCTGGTCGTGTGCCGGAACTGCCATAATAGCACCGGTACCGTAACCCATCATTACATAGTCGGATATGTAGATAGGAATATCCTTACCGCTTACAGGATTTTTTGCGGTAAGACCCTCAATTCTAACACCGGTTTTATCCTTAACTAACTGAGTACGCTCAAACTCGGTTTTCTTAGCACATTCATCCTTATATGCGTCAAGGTCAGCGATGTTTGAAATTTTATCGCGGTATTTTTCAATAATCGGATGTTCGGGTGCGATAACCATAAAGGTTACACCGAACAAAGTATCGGGACGAGTTGTATAAACTCTTAATTTATCATCAGCCTCACAAAACGAGAAATCAACAAATGCACCGGTAGACTTACCAATCCAGTTAACCTGTTGCATTTTAATGTTTTCGGGATACTCAACGTCATTCAAACCCTGCAAAAGTTTATCGGCATATTCAGTAATTCTTAAATACCAAACATCCTTTGATTTTTGGATAATATCACTATGGCAAATATCACACTTACCGCCCTGCGAGTCCTCGTTAGACAAAACAACCTTACAGTTTGGGCAGTAGTTAACAAGTGCTTGGTCACGGAAAACAAGTCCATGCTCAAACAACTTCAAAAATATCCATTGAGTCCACTTATAATAGCCCTCTTCGGTAGTATCAATAACCTTTGTCCAGTCAAAAGAGAAACCGACACGCTTCAACTGTGAGGTAAAGCGTGCAATATTCATATCGGTAACTTTTCTTGGATGGATACCGGTTTTTACGGCATAGTTTTCGGTAGGAAGACCGTATGCATCAAATCCCATCGGGAAAAGAACATTGTAACCCTGCATTCTGCGTTTGCGGGATACAACTTCAAGACCTGAATACGCCTTAATATGACCGACGTGCATACCTGCACCGCTCGGATACGGAAACTCTACAAGACCGTAGAATTTAGGCTTTGAGTAGTCCTCAGATGCAACGAAAGCTTTTTCGTCATCCCATCTTTTTTGCCATTTTTCTTCAATTCGCTTAAAATCGTACTTCAACTTCTATTCCTCCATAGCAGATGTTAAAATCTGCGTTAAATCAACCTGTTCGCCGTCCTGCCACATATGGTCAAGTGAGTAAAACTCACGCGATTTGCGACCGAAAATGTGAACAACAACCGTACCGTAATCTAAAAGCAACCAATCAGAGCTTCTACCCTCAATATGATGAGGTGCTACACCGTTTTCTTTTAATTTTTCCTCAACCTCATCGGCTAATGCTCTAATATGAGTGTTTGAAGTAGCGGTACAAATTAAAAAATAATCGGCAATATCCGAAATATCGTTAATTTTTACAGCTACTAACTCCATAGCCTTTTTATCGTTAAGTGTGTTAGCAGCAAGCGTTAAAATTTCAAATGCTTCCATACGGTATTCCTTTCTTTTCAAGTAAAAGATAATTATATGCATTTAATGTGTCAGGGTGCAACGGATTGCCCTTTGACACAATATCGGCAATGGTAAACTGTAAAACCTTTATGATACATTCCTCTAAAGACCTATAAGCAGCTGCACGAATTTCCTTTATATCAGGGTAATTTCGGTCAGCAGAAATAAGGTCAGCAGTGAATATGATTTTCTCCGACAAAGACATATTCGGTTTGCCGGTTGTGTGGTATCGGATTGAGGAAATAACATCCTCATCATAAATACATAACTCATGCTTTACATACTCAGCACCGGTAATCTGATGCCAAATTAAAGGCGACTCTTTCTCGGTAGCGGTTAGCATTATACCAAACTTCTCACACAATTGCAACTGTTCAATATCTGTTTTATTTTTTGTTATATCGTGAAGCAATCCGGCAATATACATTTTGTCAGGGTCACCGCCGTATTTTTCGGCAAGTTTTCTGGCTTCGGCAGCAACACATAGGGAGTGAAAATAACGTTTTTCACTTAAATTTTGCCGTAATATAACCTTGTAATCATCAACAGTCATAGTGTCACCTGAAAATATAATTTTTCTCAATATAATCGCAGATATTTTTGGGAACAAATTGATTTAAAGGCTTGTCCTCTAAAATCCGATTTCTGATTTCGGTTGAAGAAACTTCAGGTAAATCAGCGTTAATTACTGTGATTAACCCACCGGCTTCTCGTAAAGAATTGACTGAACTGTCAAAATCAAAATTATCAATACCTTTTCGCCTAACTACAATAAGTTCCGCAATTTTTAAAATGCTTTTATAGTTAAACCAAGTATCAAATGAGGTTACCATATCTCCGCCAATAAGCATTGCTAAATCGAGATAATCTTGTTTTAATTCGGTCAAGGTGTAAAAACTGTAACTTTTACCCTGTCTTGTAAACTCAATGTCGGAAACCTCTGCTTTAGGTAAACCGCAACACAAAAGTTCAGCCATTTTTAAGCGTTGCTCTTTCGTTGCAAACATTTGAGGTACATCCTTATGCGGCGGTATATTTGTCGGTGCAACTAAAACTTTTACAACATCATCTAACTCACAAACTGCCTCAAGCATTTTGCGGTGAGCAATATGAGGCGGATTAAACGTACCGCCAAAAAACACTGTTTTACCCATATTATTTCACAAGAACAATCTGCTTGTTATCAACGCTTTGTTTATAAAGAATGAATTTTGAACCGATAACCTGCACAACATCACTACCTGTAGCATTTGCCACAGCATCGGCACATTCGCGGGCCTTCAACGGCGATGTTTCAAGAACAGTTAGTTTAATAAGTTCTCTTGCTTCTAAAGCCTCGTTAACCTGACGAATAAGCTGTTCACCTACTCCGGCTTTTCCAATTTGGAAAATTGCCTGATATGAGTTTGCCATACCTCTTAATTGTGCTCTTTGTCTTGAATTTAACATGATTTCACCCTAATTTAAATGTAATTCTTTAATTCTTCTACAAATTTAACGATTGCGTTATGTCGGTGGCTGATACTATCCTTTTCCTCAGGACTTAACAAACCAAAGCAACCTTTTTCACTAATAAATAGCGGGTCATAACCGAATCCGCCATCACCTTGCAATTCGTAACCGATTTTACCCTTAACAGTACCTCTGACGGTAAACTCCCTGCCGTCAGGAAAAACACAAGCAATACTTGATACAAAACGTGCAGTTCTCTTTTCCTCGGGTATGTTTTCAAGATTTTTCAAAAGCAAAGCATTATTATCGTCATCGTTGCCCGTCCCCGCATAGCGTGCCGAGTAAATCCCAGGTGCACCGTCTAATGCGTCAACACATAACCCCGAATCGTCAGCAACTGTGGGCAATCCCGTATCTTTTGCACCCGAACGGGCCTTAATAAGTGCATTTTCTTCAAAGGTTAAGCCGTTTTCTTCGGGTTCAGTAATGCCACCCTCAATGTCTTTAGGGCTAATCACTGTAAATCCTAACGGTTCTAAAATGCGGGATAATTCAATTAATTTTTTCTTATTGTGTGAGGCAAGTAAAAACTTTTGCATTATTCTTCCTCCGTGAATATAGCCTTGGCAAACTCGGTCGGGTTAAAGGGTTGCAAATCGTCAATCTGCTCACCAACACCGACATATTTTACAGGGATTTTCAGTTCATCCATTATAGCCAGAACAACACCGCCACGAGCAGTACCGTCTAACTTGGTTAAAACAATACCGGTAATATTGGCAACCTCTTTAAAATCGCGTGCCTGATTTACCGCATTTTGTCCAGTTGTTGCATCTAAAACAAGCAAGGTTTCAACATCAGCTTCCGGTAACTCACGCTTAATAATGCGATACATTTTAGCAAGCTCATTCATAAGATTTTTCTTATTGTGAAGTCGACCTGCGGTATCGCAAATTATAACATCGCTACCTCTTGCCTTTGCGGCGGCAATAGTGTCGAACACAACAGATGCGGGGTCAGCACCCTCGGCACTTTTGACCATATCAACCCCTGCCCTGTCAGCCCAAACTGCCAACTGGTCAATTGCGGCAGCACGGAATGTATCAGCCGCACCCAAAATCACGTTTTTGCCTTGTGACTTTAACTGTGAAGCAATTTTACCGATTGTAGTAGTCTTACCAACTCCGTTTACACCGATAACAAACACAACCGACGGTTTGGTGGAAATGTGTAATTCCTTATCCCCGTCAATCATTTCAGCAACGGTTTCAGCAAGCATTTGCTTAATGAGACCAGGCTCTTTAACCTTTTCATCTTTAACTCTCTGACGTAAAATGTCGCAGATTTTGGTTGAAGTATGAATACCGATATCACTCATCACAAGTATTTCTTCAAGTTCTTCAAAAAGTTCTTCGTCAATTCTCGTAAACGCCGAAAGCATTGAACCAACAGCACCCGAAATTGAATCTCTTGTCTTTTTTAAACCCTGGCTTAATTTTTTGAAAAATCCCATTATAAATCTCCGAAAGGTTATTTATTTTCAATGTTTAAAGTTTTAATTAACTCTTCAACATCAAGCTGTAAAAGTTTTGTAACACCCTTTTCCTGCATAGTTACGCCGTAAAGCATATCAGCAGAGTCCATAGTACCTCTACGGTGGGTTACGCAAATGAACTGTGTACCGAAGTTTTGCTTTGTCATATAGGTTGCAAAACGCTCAACGTTAATATCATCAAGTGCAGTATCAACCTCATCCAAGAAGCAGATCGGCGGCGCGTTTAACATCATAATCGAGAAGTAAATTGAAATAGCAATAAGTGCTTTTTCACCACCTGAAAGACCCTCAAGACTTGGCACATTTTTACCGGGCAACTTGGCTACGATATCAATACCGCTTTCAAGTACGTTTTCGGGGTCAGTCAACACAAGTTCTGCATGACCGCCGCCGAAAAGTTCGGTAAATACTTTGGTAAAGTTCTTGCCGATTTTTTCGAAACCTTCAGAGAATTTCTCTTTCATCTGAGAGGTTAAATCACCGATAAGTTTATTAAGTTCCTGACGTGAATTTTCAAGGTCATCCATTTGAGCCTTCATAAATACGTATCTCTCGTAAACTTCCTTGTATTCCTCTATAGCCGAAACGTTAACATTACCTAATGATTTAATTTTGCCCTTTACTTCCTGCAACTCACGTTTTGCTTCACCGATATTTTCAACCGGTTCTGCAATCTGTTCAGCTTCGGTACGTGTTAATTCATATTCGTCAAACAAACGCTTAATAATTTCATCATACTCACGGAGCATATTTTCACGACGTTCCTCAAGACGTGCAATTTCACCGTTCAAACGCTCACGTTCACTTGTCATATCGCGTTCTTTCTGACGCATTGAGCTAGACTCTCTATCAAAATTATCGCGTTCAGTAACAAGCTCGTTAACCTTTAAATTTCCGTCGGCAATTTCTTTTTTGTTACCCTCAATTTTTTGATCCAACTCAGTTATTGCAGTGCATTCTGCCTGAGATTTAGCCTCAATTTCAGCTATCTCTTTAAGCAAAAGTTCGTTTCTGCTACCGCTTGAGTTCATAGCCTCTTGTAAAAGTTTGATTGAGTTTTCAACCGACTCAATATCCTTTTCGGTCTGCATTACGGAAATTTTAAGGTCAGTAATCGATGTTGACAATTGCTCTCTGCGGTCGGTAACAGTATCTCTGCCACCCGAAAGACCGTCAATTTCCAATTGAGCGTCGGCTTTGAGTTTTTCAACTTCGGCAATTTCAGCAGTTGCAGTTACAACAATCTGTTGTAACTCTTTTTTACGGTTTTCCAAAAGGAATTTTTCACCGTTCAATGCTTCAACAGATTTATTCAACTCGGTCAACAAATCACTTACACGCTTAATTTCGCCCGAAACACGAATTTTATCCTCAGTTGCAGTGGTAAGTTCAGCACGAGCGTTCACAATTTCTGCCTCTAATGATGAAACCTCTGCCGATGCAGAATTATAGTTATCGGTCAAAAGTCCTTGTTTCTCAAGCAGTTTTACAATTTTGTCATTCAGTTCCTTAATTTCACCGGCTCTGCTCAAAATACCTGAATTTTTAGCTAATGAACCACCTGTCAAAGATCCGCCTGCATTAACAATTTGACCGTCTAAAGTTACTACTTTAAAGCGGTAACCGTATTTTTTGGCAATAGTAACTGCAGAATCAATATCTTCTGCAACAACGGTTTTTCCTAAAATATTTTCTATAATTGCTTTATATTTCTTATCAATATCCAAAAGTTCAGAAGCAATACCGACATAACCGAAAAGATTATCCAATCCGGTTTCTTCCAAACTTCTTGATTTAATAGTTGAAATCGGCAAAAATGTTGCTCTACCCTTGTTTTGATTCTTCAAAAACTCAATTGCACGTTTAGCATCATTCTCACTATCAACAACAATATGCTGTAACGATGCGCCCAAAGCGGTTTCAATAGCAACTGCGTATTCCTTTTTAACCTCAATCAACTTGCTGATAGGCCCGTGAACACCGCGTAAAACACCGTGTTCAGCCTCACGCATAACCGCTTTTACAGGAAGACCTAAGCCTTCCATATTACGCTCGAGTTCCTCTAAAATCGCAACACGACGTTTTTTGTCCTCAATATCCAAATGAGAATTGTCAAGAGCTGTTTTATATTCTTCTAATTTCTGCTTGCGGGAATCAAAAATCAATTCTCTGCCCTTCAAAGCGTTTGCTGCTTCGTCAGCCAAATTCTCAGCCGATTTAAGCATTTCGTCAAGTTCTTTTAACTCAACATCAAGCTTTTCCTTTTCAGGCTCTTTTGACTTTAAGGAATCATCAATTACTGTATTTCTTGCTTCGATTTCGGTAATAGAAGACTGTGCAGTAACCATTTTTACTCTGAAATCAGAAATTTGGGTTGAATATGTGTTAAGTTTTAATGTCAAATCCTCAATATTACGGGAAATAACTTCCGAATTGCTGATAAGACCGTTTAACTCGGTTTCCAAGGTAGCAACCTCAGTATTCAACTTTACAATTTCAGCCTTTTTAAGTTCAATATCCGCTTTACGTTGCTCAATTTCAGTCAACGATTTTGAGTCTGAATTTTCAAGTTCTGAAATGTCATTTTTCAAACGCTCAATTGTTTCATTATTATGAGCAATTTCGGCATTGTGAAGATTAATTTCACCGTTAATTCTGGTGATTTCTTCTTCTCTTTCGGTAACAAACCTACGCATCTCATCAATACGCACGTTCAAAGAAGAATACCGCTCGGAGCCTGACTCAATTTCGGCTGCCATATCCTGCAACTTACCCTCAACATCATTATATTGAGCCTTTGCTACCATAATTTTATTTTCTTGTGCTTTTAATAAATCACCAGACTGATTAAGCGAATGCAACCATAATCCGATTTCAAGTTTTTTACGGACTGCGGCTAATTCAATAAACTTTTCAGCCTTTTTACTCTGTTCCTCCAAAGGACCTACTCTGCCCTCTAACTCGGCAAAAATATCCTTTAAACGAAGCATATTATCGTCTGCCGAGGCTAATTTTCTCTCGGCTTCAATCTTGCGGTAACGGTAACGGGATATACCGCTTGCTTCTTCAAAAATATCGCGGCGTTCATCAGACTTTGAACGGACAATGGTATCAATCTTACCCTGACCAATCATAGAATAACCGTCACGGCCAAGACCTGTATCCATAAACAGTTCATGAACGTCCTTTAAACGCACTACCGCCTTGTTGATAAGATACTCACTCTCATGAGAACGGTAATAACGTCTTGTTATTGCAACTTCGTCATTGTCAAAATTAAGGCTACGGTCTTTATTATCCATAACCAAGGTGACCTCGGCAAATCCGTGAGGACGGCGGTCAGCGGTTCCGCTGAAAATAACGTCCTCCATTGACTGTCCACGCAAATTTTTAGTCGATTGCTCGCCCAAAACCCAACGTACAGCGTCGGAAATATTACTCTTACCGCTACCGTTAGGTCCTACAACGGCGGTTACGCCTTTGCCGAATTTCAACACAGTTTTATCGGCAAAAGATTTGAAGCCTTGAATTTCTATCGACTTTAAAAACAACTGTTATTCATCCTTTCAAATGTCACCTGCATTGGCTCTAACGAGTCGTCACCCTTGACACTTACTTTATATCCTGACCTTGCTAATTTCAAAATGTTTTCTCTTTTATTACCCGTCACCTTTGAAATTTCTTTCTGATTGACGTGCAATATATATTCACCCTTTTGGGATAAAAGCTTAATTATTTTATTATAATACCTCTTCGAGTCACAAAGTTCTCTAAATGCCGGATGCCATGGACCTGCTACGTATCTTGTTTGCTCAATAGTGTGAAGTCCCGTGCGGATAACCTTAATATTATGTAATTCGAACAAATCAAGTAATTCCGCACACAATTGGACTGTATCTTCCAATGTCGGCGGTATGTATTCACCCGACTTAACCAAACTTTCAAGTTGAGTACCGCTTAAAGTTATTGTCGGATAAATTCTAACGGTATCAGGTTGTAATTTAATTATTTCATCAGCAGTAAACTTATCGGTTTCGTATGTACTTTTATAAAGTCCTGTCATCATCTGAAGACCTAAACTAAACCCATAAGACTTTATTAGCTGGGAAGCAAATCTCACATCTTCTGCATTATGACCTCGGTTATTTGCATTTAAAACCTCGTCACACATACTTTGTGCACCGAGTTCAATAGCAGTTACACCGTACTGCTTTAAAACGTCCAAAACCTCTGTATCAATACAATCAGGTCTTGTTGAAATTCGGATTCCCGAAATGTCACCGCTTTTAACAAACCGGCTTGCCGCAGCTAAAAGTTCAAGCATATATTCTCGGTCAATAGCGGTAAAGCTGCCGCCAAAAAACGCGAGTTCAGTAGTTTTAGGATTGTAATTAGCCGATAACTTTGCAGTTTTTATCGCATTTTCAATATCGTCACAGTTAGGCAATTTTACTGTACCGGTAATGATATTTTGGTCGCAAAAGCTACAGCGGTTAGGGCATCCCAAATGCGGCACAAAAACCGAAATATTAGCGTGACTCATACAACTTGACCCATTAATTCAAGTGCTTTTTTTGCGGCAGACTGCTCTGCTTGCTTTTTGCTGTGCCCATCGCCCTGACCGATAACATTCGAATTAAGTCTTACTTCAACAGTAAAATGCTTATCGTGGTCAGGACCTTCTTCGCCCACCAAAACATAACTCAATTCCTCACCGGGATTTTTTTGAATAATCTCCTGTAATTGAGTTTTATAATCGTGAAAAGCCTCTTCAACGGTATGATGTTTAATTTCATCCTTAATAAAACGCATAACGTGGTTGCGAGCAACCTCCATTCCGCCGTCAAGATACATTGCCGCAAGCAATGCCTCAAAAGCATCAGCTAAAATTGAGGGACGCTCTCTACCACCGTTTTGCTGTTCACCTTTTCCCAAAAACAAGAACTTTCCAAGCTCGATTTCGCGTGCAAATGCAGCAAGAGACTTCTCGCAAACCAATGACGCACGAAGTTTTGTGAGTTCCCCCTCAGGATACTGCTTAAAGTTACGGAAAATATACTCCGAAACTATAATTGACAACACCGAGTCCCCCAAGAACTCCAAACGCTCATTAGATTCGGGAATACTTTTAACCTCATTAATATATGAAGTGTGCGAAAGTGCACGAAGCATTAAAGACTTATCCTTAAATTCATAGCCAATAATTTGCTCTAATTCTTTCATTTTAACACCTTATTCCTCGACATCTGCTGTTTTTACAGATGCTAAATCAGAGGAGATTTTATTTATAACATCATTTTCGATACACAATTTTGCCTGACGGATTGCATTTTTGATAGCCTTTGCATTAGAACCGCCATGAGCCTTAATTACAGGCTTTTTAACGCCTAACAACGGTGCTCCGCCAACCTCACCGTAGTCAGCAAATTTCTTAAGACCTTTCATTTCATTTTTTGCAAGTAAATATGAAATCTTGGTCTTTAAATTGGTTGTGAAAACGCCTTTAATCATCTTCATAAGGTTCATCGCAACACCCTCATAAAGTTTTAAGGCAATATTTCCGGTAAAACCGTCTGCAATGACACAGTCACAAACACCTGCCGGCATTTCACGGGATTCTACATTGCCTACAAAATTCACAGGACTTTCTTTCAAAAGTTTATATGCCTCCAACTGTAACGGAGTACCTTTGGTATCTTCAGTACCGATATTAAGCAATCCAACCTCCGGATTTTCGACACCCTCAACATTCTGCATATAAAGTGAAGCCATTATGCCAAACTGTTGAAGCATTTCAGGACGGCACTCGGCGTTTGCTCCGCAGTCCATCAAAATGAATTTCTTTGTTCTTGAAGGTAAAACTGTACCTAACGCGGGACGTTTTACACCTTTAATTCTTTTAACAATAAAGGTTGCACCGGCAACCACAGCACCGGTACTGCCTGCCGACACAAAAGCATCTGCTTTATCATCAGCAACCAACTGTAATGCAAGTCCTAACGAGGTATTTTTCTTTGAACGCACAATATCGGTCGGCTGGTCGTGCATATCAAACACTTCTTCAGTGTGTGCAATTTCAATACCGCTAATATCGATATTATTTTCAACCGCAACAGACTTTATAATATTCTCATTGCCGGTCAACAAAATATCAACACCGTATTCGTTTTTTGCGGCGACAGCACCTTTTATTACCTCTAACGGTGCATTATCTCCGCCAAATGCATCAACTGCAATTTTCATTAATATTCCTCCCCATTAGGACTATTATTTCAAGATTTCGCTTCAATTTCAACTTCAGGGACACAATCTGCAAATCCATTATCACAAAACCACTTGGCCGAGCGATAGAAAAGTTCCAAATAACGCTTTTGCTTATCTCTAATATGCTCATTTAATGGCGGTAAAACGCCAAAATTAGCACCCATAGGTTGAAAATCTTTAACTGTCGGGTCACTGATATAACCCGACAAAGCACCAAACATCGTATATTCGGGAAATTCAACTTCTTTTTTTAATCCTAATTTTACAGCCAAATGATATGCCGCCATAATACCCGATGCCGCCGATTCCATATACCCTTCGACACCGCTTATCTGTCCTGCGAAACTGATTTTAGGATGATTCTTCATAGAAAAATCTTTATTTAAAACTTTAGGTGAATTCAAAAACGAATTACGGTGCATTACGCCGTAACGCACAAATTCGGCATTCTCTAAACCCGGTATCATACCGAACACCCTTTTCTGCTCACCAAATTTCAAATTGGTTTGAAAACCAACCAAATTGAGCATTGTGCCTTTTGAATTTTCCTTACGTAACTGCACAACTGCCCACGGTCTGTGACCGGTGTTAGGGTCACGCAAGCCAACAGGTTTCAAAGGACCAAAACGCATTGCGTCTTTTCCGCGAGTAGCCAAAACCTCAATCGGCATACAACCCTCATAAACCTTTAAAGGATTATCGGCATCGTGCAAAATTGCCCTTTCTGCCGAAATTAATGCTTCATAAAACTGCTCATATTCTTGCTTATTAAAGGGGCAATTTATGTAGTCGTCGCCACCCTTACCGTAGCGGCTTTCACTGAAAACCTTAGTATAATCAATACTATCAGCCGTAACAATCGGTGCTGCGGCATCGAAGAAATTAAAGTAATCTTCACCACAAAGCGACTTAATATTCTCGTACAAATCACCGTCAGTCAAAGGGCCGGAGGCAACAATTGTATACTCATCGTGGTCAATTTCTGTAACCTCTTCGTGAAAAACCTTTATATTCGGATTATTCTTTATTTCTTCAGTAATAAATGACGAAAACAAATCTCGGTCAACCGCCAAAGCACCGCCTGCCGGCACTGCACACATATTGGCAGATTTAATACATAAAGAGCCTAATTGTGCCATTTCCCATTTAAGAAGTCCTGCAGCAGAGTTAAGACGTTTTGCCTTTAGTGAATTCGAACAAATCAACTCAGCAAAACCCTCTGACTTGTGTGCGGGGGTATACTTTTTAGGCTTCATTTCGTAAAGTTCGACCTCTACACCTAAATTTGCCAAAAAGTATGCCGCTTCACATCCTGCAAGACCGGCACCTATTACCTTAATCTTCATTTGCTTCATCTGACTTTTTAGTAGTTCTTTTACGGGTGATTTCCTTTTCAAATCCGCAATTTTCGGTTAAACAGTGAAGTTTACCCTTGCCTTTAAACAAAGTTTTTCCGCAGGTTGGACAATTCTCTGCAGTTGGCTCATCCCAAGTCATAAATTTACATTTTGGGAAACTTCCGCAACCGTAAAATTTCTTGCCTTTTTTAGTGTTTCTTTGAACAAGCTTACTGTCACAAACAGGACAAGAGCCTTTAATATCACCGGTTAACGGTTTGGCATTTTTACATTCAGGGTATCCCGGACAAGCCAAGAATTTTCCAAAACGTCCGTTTTTAACAACCATTTTTCTTCCGCAAAGTTCACAAACAACATCGGTTTCCTCGTCAGGAACCTTAACACGTTGTCCGTCCATATCAACCTCTGCAGTTTTTAATGTTTTTGCAAAACCGTCATAGAATTTAGATATAACATCAACCCACTCCAATGAGCCGTCACCAATCAAGTCGAGTTCTTCTTCCATACCTGCAGTGAACTTAATGTCAACTATCTTCGGGAAATGCTCGCACATAATATCGGTAACCGCCTCTCCCAACGGTGTAGGAGCATAAGCTTTACTTATTTTAGTAACATAATCACGCTGCTCAATATTAGATACAATAGGTGCATAGGTTGCAGGTCTGCCTATACCATTTTCATCAAGTGCCTTTGTCAAAGTTGCGTAATTATATCTGACGGGCGGTTGAGTAAAATGCTGTTCTCCCTTAACTCCGTCAACGCCGTCGACCTTTAAGATATCCCCGACCGAAAGTTTCGGGATTGCACTGTTTTCTTCTTCCTCATCGTCGTGCGATTCTGTGTAAAGAACCGTGTAACCGTCAAATTTAACCTTATAACCGCTTGCTTTAAAGAGGTAACCGTTATTTTCAATATCAACAGCAACCGTGTCCTGCAAGCAGGCAGACATCAACGAAGCAACAAAACGCTCCCATACTAATTTATAAAGTTTGTATTGTTCGGCTGTAAGCGATGCTTTAACCGATTCAGGTGTAGTTTCAACCGAGGTCGGACGAATTGCCTCGTGAGCATCCTGAGTACCCTTTTTAGCCTTAAAATAACGCGGTTTAGACGGGTTATACTGACTGCCAAAACGGTTTTCGATGAATGTTTTAGCAGCCTCACGAGCTTCTTCCGAAATACGAAGTGAGTCAGTTCTCATATAGGTGATAAGACCGATACTGCCCTTACCCTCAATTTCAACACCCTCATACAACTGTTGGGCAATACGCATGGTGCGTTTACCGTCGTAACCCAAACGACGTGAAGCTTCCTGTTGCATTGTAGAAGTATTAAACGGCGGTGCAGGCTGTTTAGTCCTTGTGCCTGTTTTAACGTTCGAAACAGTAAATTCACCTAACTTAACCTTGTCTAATATTTCATTAGCAGTAGCTTCATTCGGTGTTTCAACCTTTTTGCCGTCAGCAGTGCCATAAAATTTAGTAACGAATTTCTTTTTATCCTTAATTAATTTTGCTTCAATAGTCCAATATTCTTCAGGCTCGAAAGCTCTGATTTCTTTCTCACGGTCAACGATTAAACGAAGTGCTACCGACTGAACACGACCTGCAGACAACCCTCTTTTAACCTTTTTCCAAAGGAACGGACTCAATTTATAACCGACAAGGCGGTCCAGCACGCGACGAGCTTGCTGAGCGTCAACCAAATCAATATCCACTTTACGCGGATTACTCATACCTGTTGCAACGCCCGATTTGGTAATTTCATTAAACACAACGCGGTTTTCATCGCTTAAATCTAAGCCTAAAACGTGTGCTAAATGCCAAGAAATAGCCTCTCCCTCACGGTCAGGGTCGGTTGCGAGATAAACAAACTCGCTCTTTTCGGCTAAATCCTTTAACTTTTTAATAACTTCCTTTTTGTTAGCGAGGTTTTGATATTTCGGCTGAAATCCATGCTCAATATCAATGCCCATTGAGGATTTCGGCAGGTCACGAACGTGACCGGTACAACCGACAACCTCAAAACCGCTACCTAAATACTTTTGTACTGTTTTAGCCTTTGAAGGCGACTCTAAAATAACTAACTTAGACAAAATATCACTCTTTCTGGTGGAATATATTACTTAAGGCGGTATCTTCCGCCGGGTAATGCTTCAATAAATCCGCAAATTTCAAGTTCGGTCACAGCACCCAAAACAGAGCCTGCCGAAAGGTCTGTACCTTCAATTGCATCATCGGGAATAAAACTTTCACCCGAATTTTCAAATACACTTAAAACCTCAACCGCTTCATCACTTAATATACCTTTATCAGGCTTTGCAGTTACTCTATTTTCACCTGAATCGGTAATTTCAACCGCGACTGTTTCGGATTTTGAAGGCTTTTCTTTAACTCGCACCGGAGTTTTTCGTTCAGGCGAATGTATTTTATCCGGATAAAGACTTATGTATTCGTTAATTATATCACTGACGTTCAGTAAAGGTCTTGCACCGTCGGCAATCAAACGATTTGAACCCTCATACTGAGGTAAAGTCGGGCTTCCCGGAATAACGAAAACATCCTTACCCTGTTCAGCGGCGTGACGAGCAGTAATTAATGTGCCACTTTTAGCACCGCCTTCTAGAACAATAACCGCGTTTGACAGTCCCGACATAATACGGTTTCTTGAAGGGAACGAGCCTTTTGTGACCTTATGAAACGGTGGGTATTCTGATACCAAACAACCGTTATGTGTGATTGTTTCACGTAATTCGGCATTAACTTTTAGGTAATCCGCCTCAATTCCGCAACCTAAAACACCGATTGTATAACCACCTGCTTCAATTGCGCCGTTATGAGCCGCACTGTCACCACCGACCGCACCACCCGAAACCACTGTAAAACCACACGATGCCAACGTATTTGCAATAACTTTACCGCAACCCGCACCGTAATCGGAAATTTTTCGCGGTCCTACAATCGCAACTGTTGGATTATCATTAAAATCGTATCTTGTTCCCTTTACATACAAAACTGCCGGAGGGTCAGGTAGATTTAACAAACGTTCAGGGTATATACAATCTTCCGGAGTAATAATATTTATTCCACATTTTGCCGAATCTTTAATGATTTTAGCAATTTCTTTACGTGGAACAGTATGAAGTTTTGCAATTTGAGATTTAGATAAATGACATCTTGCAATTTTCTCGCTATCAGGTGCTTTATAAAAATTTTCGGCTGTTGAATATTGTGATATCACTCTGCCAACTGCAGTATTTCCATATCCTAAAACCTGCTGTAACCAAATCCAATATTCAACCGACATTACATTACCTCACTGCGAGTCATTTCCCACATAATAACAGATGCGGCGGCAGCAGCGTTAAGTGACTCTGCTCTGCCTTTCATTGTAATGGTGATTTTACTATCGCAAAGGTTAATTGCAGCATCAGTCAAGCCGTTAGCCTCGTTACCAATCAGCACACAACAGTTATCGTTAAAATCTGCTTTTGTAACATCACAATCGGCATTACTCACAACCGAAGCAAATAAGGTAAAACCATTACTTTTAAGTGTTTGCAATGTTTCGGTAATATCGTCAGCAGTAATTATAGGAAGTCTTAACAATGCACCCATTGAAGCGCGAAGGCTTTTAGGTGAAAACGGGTCGCAACTTCTATTAAGAACAATTAATCCCGAAATGCCGAAAGCTTCAGCAGTGCGGGCAATTGCGCCCAGATTTGCAGGGTCGGCAGTATTTTCAAGGACAATGTACTTACCATTTTCAATATTTTCAACCGACATCTTCTGCGGCATTTTAACAACACACATAACCCCTTGAGGTGTTACAGTGTCACTCATATATGAGAAAAGACTGTCGGGCACTTTGACAATTGTTTCTGCTTTTTCAATCAAAACATTGAGTCTCTCAGACTCCTCAACACTTTCTGCGATAATTAAGGTTTCGATTGTATAACCGTTTATAGCGGCATCGGCAGAAAGGCGTAAACCCTCAAGCACAAAAAGTCCTGTCGCCTTACGTTCTTTTGCAGAGGCAAGTAGTTTTTTTACCGATTTTATAAGCTTATTTTCTTTACTAGTAATAACCGAAAAATCCAAACTTACCACCCCTTATAATCAAAATTCTGAAAAACGACGGCATTATCGCATATTAACTCATAATATTTTGTTATTATAGCAGAAGTCAAACATAAAATCAAGACCAAATAAAAAACATTATATTGTAAAGAAAATGAGTCACAGTTTTCACTGTGACTCATTAAAAATTATTCTGACTTTTCAGCTATAACCTTTTGTGCAATAAACGGAGGTGCTTCCTCATAACGTTCAAAATTAAACTCAAATGTAGCTCTACCTTGTGCTATTGAACGCATAGCAGTCGGGAAATCACCCATTTCAGAAGACGGTACTTCAGCCACAATTTCCTGCTTTCTTCCCTCACACGGATTCATACCCAAAACTCTGCCACGACGTTTATTAATATCGCCGATAACATCACCCATAACATCGTCAGGGACAATAACCTTTAACGTGCCAATAGGCTCTAACAACACGGGATTAGCGGTAGGTATACCTGCTTTAAATGCTACTGCGGCAGCCATTTTGAATGACATTTCGGACGAGTCAACCGGATGGTATGAGCCGTCAACCAACGTAGCCTTCAAACCAACGACGGGATAACCTGCCAATGTACCTTTCTTTACACACTCACGAAGACCCGTTTCAACTGCCGGGAAGAAGTTCTTAGGAACAGAACCACCAAAAACATTTTCAGCAAATACCATTTCAATGCTATCGCACGGCTCAAACTCAATCCAAACGTCACCAAACTGACCGTGTCCGCCTGATTGCTTCTTATGTCTTCCCTGCACTTTAACCTTTTTACGAATAGTTTCGCGGTAAGCAACCTTCGGTGTTTCAAGTTTAATTTCAACACCAAATTTATTTTTAAGTTTAGAAGAAACAACATCCAAATGCTGTTCACCAAGACCGGACAATACAAGTTCTCTTGTTTCTTTATCGGTAGCAAAGCTCAACGTGGGGTCTTCTTCGCAAAGACGTGCAAGTCCGTTAGAAACCTTTTCTTCCTCACCCTTTTTGAGCACCTTAACCGCCATTGACAAGCAAGATTTTGGGAATTCTGCAGCGACAATTTCAACACCTGAGCCGGCAGAACAAAGGGTATCACCTGTCTTAACACTGCCTAACTTTGCAACAGAGCCGATATCACCGGCTGGAATTACGTCAGCATCTTCTTGCTTACCGGCCTTAAGCCACATAACCTTACCGAGTTTTTCTTCATCACCGGTACGCATATTAATAAGTTTAGCATCGGCCTTAACACTTCCGTTAATGACTTTAAAGTATGAAAGTTTACCAACAAACGGGTCTGCAATCGTTTTAAATACAACAGCAGTCGCAGGAGCTGCCGGGTTACAGTTAGCAGTGCCCAAAGCATCACCGTTTTTGATTTTATACTCGCGGTCAGCAGCAGACGGTGCAATATCAGCTAAAATATCAAGTGCAATGCCGACACCTGCACCGGTCTGGTTGATACCGCCAAATACAGGGCAAATATCACCTGAAACCATACCCTTTTTGAGAGCCTCTTTAATTTCGTCAGCGGTGAATTCCTCTCCGCCAAAATATTTTTCCATCAACGCCTCATCAACCGAGGCAACTGCCTCAAGCATAACATCACGCATATTGGTAATATCATCATTCTGTGGCATATCGGTTTCAGTATACTTAACACCGTCGCACTTATAGGCTTTACCGCTTATCAAATCAACATAAGAAACAACCGTTTCACCCTCAACATAAGGAATAACAACCGGACATATAACTGCACCGTAATGAGCGGTCAAAGTTGATATTACACGGTAAAAATATGCACGCGGAGAATCTAACTTACCAATGAAGAATGAAACCGGTACTCCTGCTGCTTTTGCCTGGTCAAAGTTAATCTGTGAGCCAACGTTAAGGCCGGATTTACCTGAAAGCACAATCACAGCACTATCAGCCGCCGTCAAAGCTTCACTAACGCCTCCTGCAAAGTCAAAAAGACCGGGAGCATCTATTAAGTTAATTTTATTATCCTTATATTCAAACTGATAAACTGCAGTAGATACAGAAACACTGCGTTTTTTCTCTTCAGCGTCAAAATCCATAATTGCAGAACCATCAGAAGTTTTACCGATACGGTCGGTAATTCCTGCTGCAAAAAGCATCGACTCTGCCAAAGTTGTTTTACCGCACGAGCCGTGACCTAACAAAGCAATACTTTTAATTTTAGTAATGTCAAACTGTTTCATTAAAGACCATCCTCTTTAAAAAATAGTAATATATTGAGGCAATATATCCGAAAGCAACAAAACGTTGTGCAAACTATACAAAACTTATGCATAATTTTTAACGTTTTTATTTCTTATTAATAAGTATAGCACACAATAAATATGATTTCAAGTAGTTATTGAAATAATTTATACTCACATTTTCACAAAAATAGCACAAAACAAAAATTAAAAATAAAAGCACCCGAAATTATAATCGGGTGCTAATAATACTATCTATTAAAAATGCTTTTAAAATTGACCGACGTAGCCATTGAGGTGTACTCCTCACCGGCAATTATGAAATGGTCAACAAGTTTAACGTTGACATTGGCAAGCATCCTGATAAGTTCAACTGTGCTGTCAATGTCCTCTCTTGACGGTAATGCAACTCCATTAGGATGATTGTGTGCTAAAATAACACCTGCAGTTAAAGGGTTTCTCAATGAAATCTCTATTAAACGTCTGACATTTAATAGACAACTGCAACAATCCCCTTCACAAATAGTTTCAAAACTCAACACCTTGCCTGAAGAATCAATACAAATTAACATTACCCTCTCATTCATGACTCCGGTATAATACTTACGTAAGAATTTTGAGGTGGCTTGAGAATCTTTTAATCTCGTGGCATTGTTTGAGCTTTTACTGTATTCATGAAACAACGGTATCATCATTTTTATTAATGTTGCAGTGTTCTTTCCAACACCCTTTACAGAAAGTAATTCTTCTTCACTTGCTTCCAACACACCGGAAAATGTTTGAAAACGGTTAATCAAGTCGTGTGCCAATACGTTAGTATCAATACGCGGTATTGAATAAAACAAAAGCATCTCTAGTATCTCATGATCCTGCATACCGCTAAAGCCGGTTATGGAATATCTTTCCCTCATTCGTTTACGGTGTTCTTCGTGAGGATTCTTCTTTTTAGTATTATCTATTTTACTGCTGACTTCAGCAGACATTTTACTTTGATTTTCTTTCATAAAAATTTCCTATATCCAGTTTCTCGTATACTCTTTTAAAATTCAAACGGTCACTTAACTGTGAACACATTTCCGCCATTAATAGTGCTCCCGGAATGTCTAAAACAACGTGCTGCTTGGTAAACACTACCGAGAAACAGATTAAAACAGTCATAACAACTGCTGAAATCTTATACCATTTTGGGATTTTCGAACATTTTAAAACATACCTTACGGCAAAATAACTGATTGAGCAGTGCATGGACGGAAATAGGTTATCCGGTGTATCGGCCTTATAAATAAAATTCAAAAGAAACGTAGATAAACTATCCACTTCAACCTCGGGTCGCACAATAAATGTTGGGAGTGAAATAAATATAATAGCACAAACTATCTTCCCTAACATTTCAGCAGAAAGTGCCTTACAGCACATTTCTTTACTGTCACGGCAAATCAGAACAAAACTTATCACCCAAAACGGATAAGTCAATATGTAAATATAAATCCATACTGGCATGACCGGAATTAAACTGTCAAGGTAAATCGATAAATCGAAAAATTTTTCATAATCCCCATAAAGAGCTAAGTTTAAAAGCCTTGTTGCATAAAAAGCCAACGCCTGACCTATTATCCACAAGATAACAGGAATCACAGCGTAATCCGGAATCAGTTTTCTCCTTACACTCAATAAACCCATACTAATACCCACTTGAACTATTATTTTGTTATTATATCACCGTAATCTTCATTTTTCAACAATATAAATAAATATATGATGTAACACAAATAATTATTGAATTAAATGATATAGTATGTTAAAATATATATAGATATTTTACTGTGTGTTAGGGGGTTGTTATAATAGTGAATAATATTGTTTCAGTCGGCATTGTTACATATAACAACCAAGATAAAATTGGAAACGCTATTTCATCAATAAAGAAGCACACTAAAAAGGTTGATTATAAACTTTTAGTTTTTGACAACGGCTCAACCGATGCCACAAA
>JAZOQN010000104.1:0-10770 GCA_045656125.1 Acutalibacteraceae bacterium | reverse complement strand
TACCTGCGTTGTTAACAAGAATATCAATATGACCGTAATGCTCCATGGTTGCTTTAACCATAGCTTTAACCGACTCTTCATTTGAAACATCGGTCTTAACGCAGATACAATCGACGTTTTCTGCCTTAACAATAGCTTCGGCGTTGGGAAATTCCTCCTCCATCATACCGGCAATAACAATATCAGCACCGGCGGCAGCGTAGCCTTTGGCTAATTCCAAACCGATTCCGCGTTCTGCACCGGTAATAATTGCTACTTTACCGGTCAAATCAATGACGTTACATTTTTCCATCATCAAACATTCCTTTCACTAAACGAGTTGAATTAATGATTATTAATCAACAACCTTCAACTCAAAGTTTTCACCGTAAATACCTGCTGCGGCACCGCCTGAGAGCAAACGCTCATTCTCAACGTGAGCAATAAGCCACTTATTCTTGGCACGAAGAGTGATGTCACCCTTTTTATCAAGAGCAGTGTTAGTATCTTTCGGTAAAACAACGATGCAAGAGAAACCGCTATCCTGTACTTTACAAGGTGCGTAGTGCATTGAGGTTGCATAAACCTCAACTGCCTCACCCTTCTCAAGGTAGAACATTTTAACGTTAGCCGAGTCAAACTTACCGTCAACAATATCCTGACGGCGTCCTAACATCAAAACAAGCGGTGTAATAGCGATATTAATCTCACTTGCAGTGTGCCACTCCAAAGCATTTAACTGCTTACTGTGGCCCAAGCAGATACCAACCTGAATCGGCAACTGACCGTAGTAGTCATCCTGTAAAGTTTGGAACAACGCGTCTGCCTCCAACTCAGGGACGGCAGGTGTGTAGACAATACCTGCTTCAGGCATCTCGATTGCCTCAGCCTTTTCTATTAAAGATGCACTGTCTAACTTTAAAACGCGACCAAACTCATTAAATTCTTTATCATTAACCGAATAAATCTTAAAACGGTTATTCTTTTCTCTTAAAGCTTCTAACATATGTAATTACCCGTTGTACTTGTCAGCACCCAAGAGTTTAATGCGCTCGATAGCATATTCCTTAACATCATCAGCAGGATGAGAAAGCAATACGTCAAACGGTTCACTGTACGGGTCGAGCTTTTTGTAACCTTCGATGAATGCAGTGCAAACGTCAGTAGCATAGTTAATCTTACGAACACCTGCTTCAACAACTGCACGAATCTGGTCATCGGGAACACCCGAACCACCGTGGAGAACAAGGTGAGCATCAACTGCTTCATAAAGTTCTTTTACGCGGTCAACTGCCAAGATAGGAGCTTTCTTATATCTACCGTGAGCAGTACCAACCATAACTGCAAGCAAATCAACACCGGTTTTCTCAACGAAATCTTTTGCAGCAGCAACTTCGGTGTTGTTACCATTTTCGTCGCCGTTTGCAGCAACGCCTACGTGACCAAGCTCACCCTCAACAGAAACGCCAACCTCTTTAGCAATATCAACAACTGCCTTGGTTTTTGCAACGTTCTCGTCAAAAGGAAGGGTTGAAGCATCAATCATAACGCTGGTAGCGCCGTAACGGATAGCTCTTAAAACTTCGGGGTTACCTGCACCGTGGTCAAGGTGAATAGCAGCGGGGGTCTTAAGGTCATTAACAACTGCCAAAATTGCAGGCATCAAATACTTTGCTGTGCCGGTGTTGAGAAGACGGTTGTAAACCTGGAAAATAACAGGTGCACCGGTTTCTTCTGCAGCGGCTTTAACGCCCATAAGACTTCCGAAATTGTAAATGTTGAATGCGGGTACTGCATAACCGCCTTTATCGGCTATGTCGAGTATTTCTTTTGTAGTGTACTTCATAATGAATACCTCCATAAATTTTATTAAACATACCCACGATTATTGTATACCATTTAAGATGTAATTTGAAGTATCAATTATTTTGTAAAATATTCACTCAAATTTACACTTTTTCGCTAAAAAATACCGCAAAAAATACCGCCCTCAACATAAGGGCGGTAAAACACATTCAAAGTGACTGACTTTCGCGCAAAAAGTTCTCAATATACTCTGCCGAAAGTACGGGATTTAATTTTTCATACATTTCATTTGTGGTCCTGCAACCAAACGCCTCTCGCATCTTTTTAAGGTGATAATTAACCGCCTCAAGTGACAGATACGAAGCCTCTGAAATTTGCGTTCTTGTATACTTTCTCAAAACATACGAAAGAATCCACAAATCCCCTTTTGAAAGTTTGTTCAAGGTAAGGTCAATATTTGCAAGACGCGAAATCTCGTAAGAACTATCATAAATTTTAGCGGCATTATACGGTGGTACTGACGGATACCCGGTATCATCTGTTTCAATACTTGAACGTATATTTTTAAATGATATTCCCTTGGTTGTTTCACGCTCGTGGACGTGATAATCAACATACACCGTAACACCGCGGTAATACTTCTTTTCTTTGTTGACCATACGGTATATATCGGCAACAGCGTTGGCAATCGAAACTAAATCAAGGTCAAGACTCGTAAACGGTCTTCTGCAAAGTTTAGAAAGCATTGTATTGGAAAAACTGATAACCGAAAGTTTATCAAGATACTCGGGGTTATCCCTTTCCAAATTTTCGATTAAATGATACGCAACATAGTCATTAGCGCAAATAACCGCATCAAATTCTGACTCACGGCAAAATGCTTCATAGCTTTCTTTGAAAGAACCGCCTTCGTTATAAAAAACAGCCGACTGTTCCTTCCCCATTCTCGACATATAAGCATCAACCAAAACCATATCGTTTTGCGAGTTGCCGTTAGGACCGTAAAGCGCAATTCTCGGCTTTTCGTTAGCCTTAAACGTCTTAATGATATTTGAAACCGTTCCGTAAATATCACCCTGAATACAGTGGCAACGGTACTGCTCGCCCGAGCTTAAAATAGCATTGGGCAGTATAACCTGAACACCCTCTCGGCTACACTGTTTAACAATGTCAAGCGTATCCGAATTCATACTCAAAGGAAGCATAATTATTCCTTCGGTTTCAGCACACTTTTTTACCGTTTCGTCAATATTCGAGCTTTCAATAAAATCTATTCTTTTTTGAATAAGCAGTTTTTTAACCGAATCAACAATTCGGTAAACCCACTGATTTTCACTCCGCTTAATACCCGACAATATGTAAAGCATTACTTTACCCCACCAAATTCAAAGTTTTTAATGGTTTATTTGAATTTGAAAACCTGTTTTAATTGAGGCTGTGCACCGGTAACAGGGTCAAGTTCCATTACCATAACATCCTTCATATACTCATTCCAACGGTCAACAACCGGACTTTCACTCTGTACCTTTGCAGCAAAGTCAATACCCTTTTCGCACTCATAGTAACCGAAGAGTTCATTGCCAACGTTCCAAATTGAATAGTTAACAATGCCTGCTTCGGATAAAACCTCTAACATTTCAGGCCAAATCTCGTCGTGACGCTTGATATACTCGTCAAGTTTTCCCTCTAAAACGATTGCTTTCCATGCATACTTTTCCATAATAATTCTCCTTTATAATTTCCGCATCAGTTTTGACGACGGACAATTTTATACTCGTCATCCAAGCGATAAAACGGACAGCCTTTATCTTTCAACCCTTGAAATCTAATATAATCATCCTCATCCATATCGGCAAGACAAACATATCCGTCATAATCTTCATCATACACAAAATATGCACAGGTATCACAGCTTGAATCAGCCACCGTTTTCACCGCTTTTCTTAACAATCGGGAAACCCCATATAATTTAAGATATTTTACCACACATTTCACAGATTTTCAAGTGTATATGACACTATTTTGCAGTAATCATTTTCGATTCTGTAAAATTACAATTTTGTTATATTTCTTGCAGTTTTAAAAAGAATGGTTTATTATTGACAAACAGAAAATAAAAGATTGAATACATATTTTTATATTATTTCTCAAACGGAGGCATAAAATGAAATTTAAAAGAAGTATCGCTATCATTTTATTGATTTTGATTTCAGCAGTTTTACCGCTCACGGCATTTGCAACAGACGGCAACAGCAACCCTGTTCCTTATTCATTGACAGTAAAGTGTGAAATTGACGGCAAAACACCTCAAGACACCGATTTTGTATTTGAGGTAATTAGTGCAGATTTGCAAGGCGGAGATACCGAAAGAATAACCAACGAAAAAAAGCTAAACAATTTCACAGTTAGCACAAAAACTCAGACTGACGGCAAAGCAGTTTATGATTTCGGCACCGAAACACCGGTCAATAAATATTTTTGCTTAAAATTAATCAGTTGCACTAACAAACTTGCAACAATAATTGAAACAAAGGTTGAAATAAAGTTTTATGCCGGTACAGTAAAAACAACTGTACACAAAGGTGAAGACATCGAGGATTATTTATATCCTGACGATGAATTACCTGTCTTTACCGTAAGCCTCACCACGCTTCCACAAACCACCCTTTCAACCGATGGTTGCGAAGCAATAACCAAGGTTTATGACGGCAAGCTTGATGCAACGGTAACCGATAAAAACTTTAAAGTTTTAGGCATCAAGGAAGGTCACGATGTCAAATTTTCTTTTGAAAAGGCAGAGTACGATAACCCCGATGTTAAAACAGCAACAAAGGTTATATTAAGCGGTTTAAAACTCACCGGCAATGATGCTTCAAAGTACGCTTTTGCTTCAAATACAATAGAACTAAAAGCAAACATTACTCCGCGTCCTATCACTGTCACTGCCAATAATGTTGTGAAATCGTTGGGTGCTCCCGAGCCTCAATTGACTTATACTCTTTCAGAAGAATTACTCCCCGGCAACACTGCTAAAGGAGAGTTTGAAAGAGTTCTTGGCAACAAAGCCGGCGATTATCCAATAACAATCGGTACTTTTTCATTGGGCGATAACTATACCATTACATTTGTCGAAGGCAAACTGACTATTTCAAGTTTTGGCTTTTTCCAAGTTTTAGACCGTAGTTCTTCTATTAAAATCGCAGGTTATTTTAATTCCGAAGCCAAAGTCACTGCATCCGCGCTTGACCCTAACAGTGAAGTATATTCTTTACTTTCGGCATCAGCCGGTTGGGGTAAAATCATTTCAGCTTATGACGTAACATTCACAAGTGACGGTTACGGCGGTAATATTACTGTATATTTGCCTGTCGACGCTGATTTGGCAGGTAAGGAAATAACCGTTTATCAGCCAAAATCCGATAATTCAATTGCCTGCTACAAGGTAACTGCAACCGGAGGCTATGCCCCCGTCGAAACCGATGAGTGTACCCAATTTATGTTGGTCACCGAAAAGGATGATGTCAAGAAGAGTGAAGGCTCAGTTGCTTGGAAAATTCTTAAAGTGATTATCATTATTTTGGCAGTAATTATCGGTTTGGGATTGGCAATTGCACTGTTCTTCTTCGGTATGATTTTCTTTAATAAAACAGCTCAATTAAAGAAAATTATAAAGACAGTAAAAAAGCTATTCAAAAATTAAAAAATATGCTAAATTTCGGTTGACATTGGAGTTTTACAAACTTATAATGAGGTTAATGGGAGAAATTCCCATTGACCTCATTTTTACGTTGAAAGGCGGTAATTCAAATGGTAATGAACGGTTACAGAAGAGTTTGGGAAGACAACTTTAAGGGTGACAAACTTGATAGTTCAAAATGGACTCGCGAAGTCGGCGTTATGACTAAGGTTTACAAAGCATCAGGCGAAGATGCAACCGAGGTTAAGGATGTTATTGACTTTGCCGACACTGAACAAAATGCTTACGTTAAAGACGGTGAACTTCACATTGTTGGACGTCATGACGGCGAGCATAAGTATTCCGGCGGTACTGTAAGAACTGTTGATAATATGGCTTTCCTCTACGGATATTTAGAGGTTGAAGCAAAATTCGGCCCCGGTATGGGCGCTATCCCTGCAATTTGGATGGTAGGTTCAGGATACGGCTTTGAAGTAATGCCTGAGGTTGATATTGTTGAAACCTTCGGCAGCAACGTTTGTGCATACGCTAACCTTCACCGTTGGTGGGGATACACTGACGAAAACGGTGAAAACAAAGGCGGTCACGACTGTATTCACTGTTTCAGTCCCGAACTTCGTCGTTCACATTGCAGACCCGGTGACGGTTTGAAAGACAACTACCACAAATTTGCTCTTGACTGGACACCTGAACATATGGAATTTTATATGGACGATGTCTGCTACCTCTCGGTTGATATTACAAAGGATTACTACAAATGCTTCCACCAGCCGATGTTTGTAATTATGTCAACCAGACTTCAGGGTACAAACAACCCCGAAACCGAACCCGAAATTTCAGAGGCACATTTCAGATATGTTCACCTTTATCAGCGTGAAGGTTGCAAGATTTTCGACCCCAAAACTCAATTGGAAGAAATTAAAAAATGCAATGTTCCGATTGATAAGAAAACTCTTATTTGCAATCCGTAATATATTCAACTCAACGCAAAAAAGCGACCTGCTCTGCAGGCCGCTTTTTTATGTATTATTCTTTTTATCAGGCAAAAACAACTCAAAAATATGCGTTTTAAAATATTTGCCGTTTTTATTCAGTTCATCTTGTGACTGAAACGTCCATCCGACAGGATATGCACCTAAGCTTGTTACAAACATACGTGAAAGATTTTTGGCATCGGTATGTTTATAAGACACAAAATCAGGTCTTCCCAAAAAGTTAAAAAGCATATTGCCTGACATTTTCTTTTCAAAGCTCGCATTTTTAAAATTTTCGGCGAGTTGACCCCGACATATATCTCTTCTGTTTCTTTTATACCACCTAAGCACAGTGGGATAAAAAGATTGAACAAGATAACTGCCGTTATAGTTTCTTAAAATCTCATCCGCCCTTTTACAAAGCGGAGCACATTTTAAAGATACACATTTAAACTCAATCAGCAATGGCACCTTGCCGTTAACTGTTTTTAAACATTCCTCTAAAGTCGGTATTTCCTCGTTAGTATTACCCAATCGCAGTGCTTTTAGTTCGGGTAAAGTTTTTTCCTCAACCCTACCCTCAACCCCACACATACGGTTTAATGTATCATCGTGGAAAACCACAATTTCACCGTCTAAAGTTAAGTGAATATCAATTTCTATCGGGAAGCCTAACTCAACCGCCTGATGAAACGCTGAAAGTGAATTTTCAGGGGTGTTTTCCATTATGTCGTGCAGACCTCTGTGAGCAATAAACTTTCCCTTAATAAGTTTTATATCCTTGTGCCGACGAACACTTGGGAAAATCAAAAAAAGATAAACAATACCAAGTAACACTACTGCACCGATAATAAACATCAAAGCGGTCACGGTTAATCCTCCACATCAAAATTTTCCAAAGCAGAAGCCTTTTTCTGCGGTTTGGAATCACCGTGTTTAACAAACAGCATTGTGACAAAAGAAAGACCGGAAAACAACACAGCATATGGGAAAAGAACCGAATATCCGAATCCCAAATTATCAATCAAATACCCCGACAAAAGCGGTGTGGTAATCTGAGCCGCCATTGAAAATGTATAATAAAATCCGGTATATTTACCAACATCGGAGCCTGCACTCATTTCAACAACCATCGGGAACGAGTTAACATTTATTGCTGCCCAACCGATACCCACGATGCCGAAAATAAGGTACATTATAGGAGTCTGATGACGGATTAAAATTGCAATAGCGTAGCACACGGTCATCATAGCAACACCTATGAGAACTGTCTTTTTTCTTCCCACTTTTGAGGACAACATTCCAAGCGGAATAAATGCTGCAATTGCGGCAACGGTTGCGGTTAAAAGATAACTTGACGAAGTGCCGAGGTCGGTACCCCAAACATTAACACAATATCTTGAAAAAGCGGTTGTAACGGCATTATAAGCCATAAACCACAAGAATACCGAAGCTAAAATCAAAACAAGACTTCTAAAAACCGGTCTTGCCATTTTTCCACCCTGTTGTGCTTCTTTCGGCTCATCATTAACGTGAGGTAACTTGGTTTCACGGATAGAAAATGTCTGAACAAGCACGGCAACAAGCATAAATGCAGCAATAATTATAAACACCGGCAAAAATGATTGGTCAGAAGTATAACTCGAGCTACCGTCTGTCTGCTTTTCGCTTTTAAGCATAAACATCATAACAACGGTTGTGAAAATACCGCCCAAATAACCCACAAGATTTATAATAGCGTTAGCCTTACTGCGTAACGGTTTAGGGGTAACGTCAGGCATATAGGCAACCGCGGGCGTACGGTAAATTGCCATAGTGACAAGCAGTGCCATAAGCACAATGAAGAATGCCCAGAAATTGTTAAGTTCGGTGAACACACCTAAAACAACAAGTAAAACCGAAGCAATAATTGTACCAAACAAGATATACGGTGTACGTTTACCTAAACGAGTGTTGGTACGGTCGGAAATCCAACCGAACAACGGCAACATAAAAATAGCCAAAATGTTGTCAATAGACATAATAGCGTTAGCGGCAAAAGTTTTTAGACCAAATTGATTTTCCAATAAATACGGAATTACCTGGTCATAAAGCTGCCAAAAAGCAAGAATCCCCATAAAAGAAAGACCGATTAAAACAGTTCTCTTATTATCAAGTTTCATATTACACCTCTTCAAATTTTTTAACAACCATCTATATTTTACCACAAATATTCTTATATTCAAGTTTTTTCAAAATATTTTAATGTTGTAAAAAGTCGAAAGCAATGGTATACTTTTATAAAACTTTATTCAAAGGCGGTGACCGAAATCAAAACCAAAATGAAAAACTTCTTTTCAGGACGAAACATCTATCTTTTAATATCGGTTGCCATATTTTTAGCTCTTATGGTTTTAGGCACTCTTACTTTAGGTCCAAAACTTATCCAAACCGCCAAAGACCCCGAACAGTTCAGAGAATTTATCGGCGACAACGGACTCCAAAGCGTATTAGTGTTTTTAAGTATACAATTTTTGCAGGTTGTATTTGCTTTTATTCCGGGCGAGTTTATCGAAATCGGCGCAGGTTATGCATTTGGCGGAATAATGGGAACGGTTTTGTGTCTTATTGGCTCAGCTTTGGCGACACTTTTAATTTTTGGTTTAACACGTCTTCTGGGTCGCAAATTTACCGCTATTATGATTGACCAAAAAGACCTCAGAAGATTGAAATTTTTGAATAACGACAAAAAATTGGTATGGTTTATGGCTTTGCTTTATTTTGTTCCCGGCACGCCAAAAGACCTAATCACCTATTTTGCCGGTGTAACCAAAATCAAATTCGGCACGTTTATGATTATAAGTACCTTTTGCAGAATCCCCTCGGTTGTTACCTCTACCTTTGCAGGCTCAACATTTAGTGAGCAAAAATATTTAAGTACAATTATCATTTTCACGGTTGCCGGAGCTTTAGGAATTGCAGGATATTTACTTTATAATTTCCTATCAAAAAAACATACCGAAAGAAAGCAACAAAAGGAACACAAAGAATAACAAAACCGCCCAAAGCTTAAGTCAAATACTCCGGGCGGTTTTTTATTATAAATTTGGTTTAAATGTGGGCATAAGTTGAAGTTTAAAGAGATTCATTTTATGCTTACGGTCAATGAGTTCCTTTTTCTTGGGGTCATCAATTACACCCTCGCGGATGTAACGGTCAAGTTCCAAGTAAGTAAACCCTAAATTTTCTTCATCGGTTTTACCGCAAAGACCGTCAATCGGCACTTTATCAACTAAAACATCGGGAAGTCCCAACTCTCTGCCTATTGCCTTGACTTCTTGCACTGTAAGGTTTGCCATAGGGCTGAAGTCACCCGCCGCATCGCCGTATCGAGTAGAATATCCAACCCAATCCTCTGACAGATTGCAGGTGTTAACCACACGGCCATTGAAACTTTGTGCTACGGCATAAACGGTAGCCATTCTTATTCTTGGCGGTAAATTAACTTTACTTTGATTAGAAAGCTCAAACGGGAAAGCAGAAGAAAGACCGTCAACAGCGTCCTTAATATTAACGGTAAAATGCTTTATATCAAGATGATTTACAAGAAGCTCTGCCATATCAATATCGTGCTGAACACCGCAGGGCATCAAAACACCGATAACTCTATCCTTACCCAACGCCTCAACGCAAAGTGCCGCAGCAACAGAACTGTCCTTACCGCCCGAAATACCGATTACTGCATTACAATCGGGTCCGTTTTCACGGAAAAACTCACGTATCCATTCAACACATTCATTTTTAATTCTTTTAGCATCAAACATTTTTATCTACCTCAAATGACATTAATTTGGCACATTTTCATTGTAGTCAATGCCGAGTTATGTGTGTCAGGTGTTACACCCGCACAAAGTGAAGAATTCACCGTTATCGGCACTTCAGGAAAATGTGCTTTTAAAAGCAAAGCATTTGATACAACACAAATATCTGTGCAAAGCCCCAAAAGTTCAAGTGAAAAATCCTCACCTGATACTAAATCTTCAATGATTTTTGGGAGTTCAGTTGAGCCAAAGGTGGTTTTTTCAACGGTTGTATAATTTTTACCTTCAAGTGATTTTTGCACCCTACTCTCCAAAGCGTGACCGTCAGTACCTTTTATACAATGCTCAACCGGTAATAAATTACCCTCGGATGTGTTCATATAATTATCAGTATGAGTATCTAACGTAACGATAATTTCACCGTCAAATTTACTGATTTTCTCGCAAACTTTTGGGACGATTGCCTGTGCCTCTGCCGTTCCTAAAGCACCGTCAACAAAATCCTTTTGCATAT
>JAZOQN010000103.1:0-24457 GCA_045656125.1 Acutalibacteraceae bacterium | reverse complement strand
TAGTAAAACACAAATTTACAATCCCTCAGTTTCGCTAACGCTCAACAGCTCCCTTTACAAGGGAGCCTGTTTAGTTATTGCTTCTTCACCTGCATACCTGTGTTGTCGATTGTGTAGTTATCCCAATAAATCAAATCTGCGGCTTTGACAAAGGTGTAACCGTCAGCGGTCAGTTTTTCGAGGATTATCGGCAAGGCTTCGGGTGTATGGTCGGCATCGTTATGAAACAGCACAATCGAGCCATTTTTGACCTTGCCCGTCACCCGCGACACAATACTCTCAACCGTCGCCGACTGCTGCCAGTCAAGACTGTCAACGTCCCATTGCAATGTCTTCATTCCCATATTCTCAACCGTAGCAACCACCCTGTTATCATAGTCACCGTAAGGGCAACGGAAAAGCGTCGGTTTTTTGCCGGTTATCGCCTCAATTTTTGCATTGCAGGAGGTCAACTGCTCTTTCATTTTAGTTTCGCTTAAAGAGGTCATATATGGGTGGGTTGCCGAGTGGTTCATAACGTCGTTCCCCGCCTCGCTCAACTTTTTGACCTCATCAGGATATTTATCAACCCACTTGCCTACCACAAAAAAAGTCGCCGGCGCGTTATATTGCTTTAAAATACTAATCAATGTATCGGTGTCATCAGCACCCCAAGCTGCATCAAATGTAAGTGCTATTTTCTTCTCCTCGGTCTTAACACAGTATATCGGCAACAGTCTATCCGACTTCGCAAAAGCATTAACCGAAATGGCAGTTCCGATAATCACTGCTAAAAGTAAGCACCCCGCCGTCACAAGATGCTTTTTAGTCAAAATCAAAAACTTCATTACTATATCCCCCATTCAATAAAAGGTATGAATCACTGTCTGTCCTATATGCTTTCTTCTTTCAGTATGTCAATTGAAAAAATCAAAAATTTGAAAATATTTTTAAAACTTTTGAGTAAAGCACCTTTTATGGTACTCTATATGCAGTATTATATACATGTAGGGTGAAGAAAACCCTTGACAAACGGCACAAAAGGTGCTAAAATACACATACCGAACAAATGTTCGGAAAGGAGAAAAGCTATGTTTATACTTCAAACAGTTTTTGAATTCGCCGTTGCAGGTTTTATTATTTGGGGTCTTTTCAACGAAAAGAAATTAATTAAATTTGAAGACCGTGTTATTGATTGCATTAAACGCCATACTAAATCCTCTGCAAAGAAACGTAACGTATACCGTCACGAATCGCATTGCAAGAGAGATGACCGCACCTGTGCATAAGTGCCATTTTGCTTCTTATTTGTTTTCATCATCCTTTCATTTTTTACTTTTACAAAGCGGAGAACCGAGGATTATTTGTCCTCGGCTCTCTGCTTTGTAATTATAATGTTTTTTACTTTAAAATTTTTCTACCATATTATCGGCAAATATGTTATACTAATGATATATAATTTATTCGAAAGGAATTTCAACTTGAAAGAATTAATAAGACTTATTCGTCATCGTAAAATTAAGGCATTGTTTATGGCTAAAACTCATAATACATTTATACAATTTTTCCGTTATCTTTTTGTTGGCGGAATATCCACCGTTGTTGACTGGTCAATACTGTGGCTTTCTTATAGTGTTATAGGGATTGGGGAATATATTTCGGTTGCATTGGCATTTCTTTGCGGATTGTTTGTGAATTATATTTTATCAATTCATTTTGTGTTTACCGGCATAGCCAAAGACCAAAACCACTCGACCAAATTTTCGGTTTACTTCACCACCGGCGTAATTGGCCTTATTTTAACCGAGTTGTTTATGCTGTTGTTTGACGGACTTCTTAATATCCATTATATGACTGCAAAAATTATCACAACAGTGCTCGTTTTTGGTTGGAATTTTGGTTCAAAAAAATTAATCCTTTACAGAAAGCGTGACGACGAGTGAAAAGGATAATTATAATTGGTGCCGGTCCTGCCGGAATCACCGCCGCAGTTGAACTTTCCAAGCAAAATAAATATGAAATAACAGTTTTAGAGTCTTCTGACCGTATCGGTGGTATTTCACAAACCGTGAAGTACAACGGCAACCGAATGGACATTGGCGGACACCGCTTTTTTTCAAAAGACCCCCGCGTTACTGCCTGGTGGGACGAGTTATTGCCCTTACAAGGTTCCCCTGCTAAAGACGATTTGGTGTTTAACCGCCAGAAAGAATTTAATCCCAACGGTCCTGACCCCGAGTGTGACGATTTGGTTATGCTCAACCGTGACCGCATTTCAAGAATTTACTATAAAAATCACTTTTTCGATTACCCAGTAACATTAAAATGGAACACAATCAAAAATATGGGATTTTTGACTACGGTTAAAGCAGGGTTTTCCTACATTGGTGCTAAACTTCACAAACGCCCTGAAACCTCGCTTGAAAACTTTTACATAAACCGTTTCGGCAAGGTTTTATACTCAATGTTTTTTGAAGGGTATACCGAAAAGCTTTGGGGACGTCACCCAAGTGAAATTTCGGCAGATTGGGGTGCTCAACGTGTAAAAGGTCTTTCAATCACCGCAGTTATTAAGGATATGCTTTCTAAGGTTTTCGGTAAAAAATCAAAAACAACCGAAACCTCACTAATTGAAAATTTCCGCTACCCAAAATATGGTCCCGGACAGTTGTGGGAGTTGGCACTCAAAAAAGCCGTGGAAAACGGCGTGGAATTTAAACCCAACTGTAAAGTTACCGACTTTAAACTTCAAGACGGTAAAATCACTGCGGTTAATTTTACAGATGCTGACGGCAACACTGCAACTTTAGAATCAGACATCGTTATTTCCACGATGCCGATAAACGAATTGGTCAACGGCTTAAGTGACACAGTGCCGGAAGATATTAAATCTGCGGCTTTAGGTTTGCCATTCCGCGATTTTATGACGGTCGGTTTGTTGCTCAAAAAGATGAACCTTAAAAATAAAACCGATTATAAAACATTTGGTAACATTGTGCCGGACTGTTGGATTTACGTTCAGGATACAAGCGTGAAATTAGGCAGAATTCAGGTATTCAACAACTGGTCGCCTTATTTGGTTGCCAACCCCGAAAACACCGTCTGGGTGGGACTTGAATACTTCTGCCGCGAGGGTGACGAACTCTGGAATATGACCGACCGCGAAGCCACAAGTTTTGCAGTAAAAGAACTCTCCTCAATCGGTGTAATTGACGAGGCGGACGTGCTTGACAGTCACCGCGAATTGATAAAGAAAGCCTACCCCGCTTATTTTGACACCTACAGTGAAATGGATAAAATCATTGGGCATTTGAACACCTATGAGAACCTTTACTGTATCGGACGGAACGGTCAGCACCGCTACAACAATATGGACCATTCAATGGCAACAGCCTTTGAGGCAGTTGATTGCATTATTAACAAAAATCCCGACAAAACTGCCATTTGGAACGTCAATACCGAAAAAGAATACCACGAAGAACAAAAATAATAATACCTTACACAAAAAAAGACAACCCGCAATTAGCAGGTTGTCTTTTTATCATATATAAATACTTTTACTTATGGTTTGGTATATGTTCAACAATATCTGATATAGAACAATCTAACAACTCACAAAGGTCATCCAAAGTGTTTGTTGAAACCGACATATTTTTACGCAAACGCTGAACGGTACTTCCGCTTATATTAAGTTTAACCCTTAAAGTATAAGTGGACATTCCCTTTTTCTTTAATGTTTCCCACAACGGAGTATAAGTTATCATAATATACCTCCAAAATATCTTGCATATTTTTATTATGCTCGATATAACGACCATTGCTAAAAAGGAGACACTCCTTTTAGAAGTGTCTCCCTTTGTTTTTTATATAATTACTTTTTAGCGGCAATTGCCTTTTTTGCTTTTTCAGCAATGTCCTTGGCACGAAGACCAAATATATCAAGCAATTGATTTGCAGGACCTGACATACCGAATGTGTCCTCAACACCGACCTTAACAACAGGAACGGGATAAGTTTCGGTAACAACCTCTGCAACTGCAGAACCAAGACCACCGATAACCGAATGTTCCTCGGCAGTAACAATCGCACCGGTTTCACGGGCGGCTTTTTCGATAATCTCGCGGTCAATCGGCTTAATGGTAGCCATATTGATAATTCTTGCCGAAATACCCTCGGCAGCTAACAAATCGTAAGCCTCCAAAGCCTCTTTTACCATAAGACCGGTAGCAATAACGGTAACATCAGTACCGCTCTTCAATTCAACGCCCTTGCCGATTTCAAACTTATAGCTGTCATCGAACACAACCGGAACAGCAAGACGTCCAAAACGCATATAAACGGGGCCGTTAATCTCTGCGGCGGCTAAAACTGCCTGACGAGCCTCAGTAGCATCAGCGGGGTTGATGATAGTCATACCGGGGATAGTACGCATTAAAGCAATATCCTCACAGCACTGGTGAGTAGCACCGTCCTCACCAACCGAAATACCAGCGTGAGTAGCACCGATTTTAACATTCAAATGGGGATAACCGATGGAGTTTCTGACCTGCTCGAAAGCACGACCTGCGGCAAACATAGCAAACGAACTTGCGAAAACAGTTTTGCCTGTCGAAGCGAAACCTGCGGCAACACTCATCATATTCTGCTCGGCAATGCCGCAGTTATAAAAACGTTCGGGATGTGCCTTTTTGAAAGTACCGGTTTTGGTGGCGGCGGCAAGGTCGGCATCCAAAACAATAAAGTCATCTCTTTTTTCGGCTAACTCTACCAAAGCGGCACCGTAAGCATCACGGGTAGCAATATTTTTTACTTCAGCCATTTCTATTTCCTCCTTACCCTTTCTCAACCCAACTCGGCAATTTTGGCATCAAGCTCTGCCAAAGCCTCTGCGGCCTGCTCGTCATTCGGGCCTGCACCGTGCCAATTAACCTGATTTTCCATAAACGAAACATCTTTACCTTTAATTGTATTAGCAATGATTGCGGTCGGCTTATCGGTGCATTTTTCAGCGGCGGCAACCGCAGCTTCAATCTGGTGGAAATCATGACCGTCGATAACAACTACATTCCAGTTAAAAGCCTCGAACTTTTTATCAAGCGGCAACGGAGAGTTAACCTCTTCAACGGTACCGTCAATCTGCAAATGGTTAAGGTCAACAAAAACGGTTAAGTTATTGAGTTTCTTATGAGCGGCAAACATAGCAGCTTCCCAAACCTGACCTTCTTCAGATTCACCGTCGCCAATAATAGCATATACACGGTAATCTTCACCAAAGTGCTTTGCAGACAAAGCCATGCCGGCGGCGGCAGAAATACCCTGGCCTAAAGAACCTGCCGACATATCAACGCCCGGGATGCCCTTTTTATCAGGATGACCCTGCAACATTGCATAAGGTTTGCGGAGCTTTTCAATTTCTTCCACAGGGAAGAAACCGCGAACAGCCAAAACACCGTAAAGACCCGGTGCAGCATGTCCTTTAGACAAAACCAAACGGTCACGACCCTCCATCTGAGGATTCTTCGGGTCAATATTCATTTTATCAAAATACAAATATGTCAAAATATCTGCACAAGATAAACTACCGCCCGGATGACCGGATTTAGCACGGTTTGTGCCAATAATGACCTGCCTTTTGGCTTGTAAGGAAAGTTTTCTTAATTCCTTTTTTCTTTGCTCGTTCATTTTGAACCTCCAAAAATATCTTAATTGTGTGTTAAACTATTTATATACGAAATGAAATACTCCGGCACTTCACTCGTAAATTCCAAATATTTTTTTGTTTTCGGATGTATAAATCCAATCAGTCCTGCATGTAAACACTGCCCTTGAAGTTTGGTAATAACTTTTTTAGGCCCGTAAACAGGGTCACCCGCAATTGGGTGTCCTAAAGACGCCATATGCACCCTAATTTGATGCGTGCGTCCGGTTTCAAGACGGCATTTTATGTAAGTGAAACCTTCAAAACGCTCTAACACCTCATAATGTGTGACCGCAGGCTTTGAATTGACATATACAATAGCCATTCGCTGACGGTTTTTCGGGTCACGCCCAATAGGTGCATTAACAGTACCACTGTCCTGCTTTAAATTGCCATACACAACAGCTCTGTACTCACGGGTAAAGGAATGTTCCTTTATCTGCTCTGCTAAAGACCTGTGAGCCGCATCGTTCTTCGCAACAATCAATAAACCGCTTGTATCCTTGTCAATTCGATGAACAATACCGGGACGCATTACGCCGTTTATACCCGACAAACTACCCTTGCAGTGATAAAGCAGGGCGTTAACCAACGTGCCATCGGGATTGCCGGGTGCAGGATGCACAACCATACCTTTAGGCTTATTAACCACGAGCAAGTCGTCGTCCTCATACACTATATCAAGCGGAATATTCTCGGGCAATGCTTCAGGTTCTGACAACTCGGGAACTTCAACCAAAACCTCATTCCCTGCCATTACCTTATTGCTTTTCTTCGCAGACTTGCCATTGACTGTCACTTTACCGCTGTCAATAAGCTCTGCAGCAAGTGAGCGTGAAATATCAAGCTCGCCCGAAATAAAAGCATCAAGCCTGACACCGTCTACATTAGATAAAAGTTTCTCAATTGCCATCGTTTTGTTCGCCGACTTTTATATTTTCAGCTTCAATCTCACTGTCTGAAGTAGCATTGATTTTAGCAATACCGTTTTTACGGCGGGCATCCTTAACAAAATCCATTATAAAATACAGTAAAATCAAGCCTGCACCAACACAAACTGCAATATCGGCAACGTTAAAGACTGGGAACTCAAAAAATCCAAACTCCAAGAAATCGATGACGTGTCCGCCTCTAAAAACGCGGTCTATAAGATTACCGATACCGCCACCTAACACCAAGCACAAGGCCCAGAACATACACTTACTTTCAAAGGTCTTTCTAATCAACATTCCAATGCATATTATCATAATAACGCATGTAACCGTGATTAAAAACCACGTTTGACCTTGGAAAACACCGAACGCAGCACCTGCGTTAGGCGGTATGCGGTTGAAATTTAAAATATACGGAATTACGGTGATTACCTCGTCCGGCTCCATAAAAACCGTAACCAAATATTTGGTTAGCTGGTCAACACCTACGACCAAAACACCGCAAATTATGGCTAAAACAGCTGACATAATTTACTCCTAAAAATTATTTTACAATGTTACGGCAACGCTCACAAAGTGTAGGATGCTCTGTATCTTTACCGACTGTTTCGCTAAAGCTCCAGCAACGCTCGCACTTTTCACCGGCGGCATGAGTAACAGTAACACCAATACCACTGTCACCCTTATGGTCACCGCCGTCACCCTCAACCAATTCGACCGAGGAAACGATAAATACAGTGGAAAGAATATCCTCAACACTCTTTAAGAATGTATGCTGCTCACCGGAAGCAAAAACAGTAACTGCACCCTCTAACGATGCACCGATGACTTTGTCAGTACGTGCAAGTTCCAATGCCTTCTTGACGTCGTCACGGATAGCATGAATTTTCTCCCAACGCTTGAGTAACTCGGTGTCAACCTCACCCGAAACTGTGGGGAAATCATTAAGCACAACATTTCTTACGTCGTCGCCTGCCTTATGAGGCATAAACTTCCAAATTTCGTCCGAAGTAAAGCTCAAAATCGGAGCGATAAGACGGGTAAGTACGTGCAAAACCTTATAAATTGTGGTCTGTGCGGCACGACGGGTTTCAGAATCCTTACCCTCAACATACAATCTGTCTTTAGCGGCATCAAGGTAGAAGTTAGACATATCCAATACACAGAAATTGTGAATTGCGTGGAAAATGAGGTGGTACTCAAAGTTCTCATAAGCTTTAATACACTCATTTGTCACCTGGTCAAGACGCATTAATGCGAACTTATCCATTTCGTGCAACTTGCACTCGCAAACAGCATCTTTATCGGGGTCAAAATCACTGATACAACCCAAGATAAAGCGAGCAGTATTACGGATTTTTCTGTAAACTTCACTTAACTGCTTCAAAATATCTTTTGAAATACGGATATCAGCGTGATAGTCGGAAGAAGCAACCCAAAGACGCAAAATATCAGCACCGTACTGACTTACAATATCGTCAGGGTTAATGGTGTTACCGATAGATTTAGACATCTTTTTGCCCTCACCGTCAACAACCCAACCGTGAGTAACAACGGTTTTGTAAGGTGTTTTTCCGTAAGCGGCAACCGATGTAAGCAATGACGACTGGAACCAACCGCGATACTGGTCAGCACCCTCTAAATAAAGGTCTGCAGGACTTGAAAGTTCCTCACGCTCGTCCATAACTGCGGCATGAGATACACCTGAGTCAAACCAAACATCCATAATGTCGGATTCTTTCTTAAACTCGGTGCAACCGCATTCACATTTAAAGCCTTCGGGCATTAAATCCTTTTCGGGAAGCTCATACCAAGCATCAGCACCTTTTTCGCGGAAGATAGCAACAATCTTAGCGATAGTTTCAGGAGTAATGGCCTCTTTACCGCAATCCTTACAGTAGAAAATCGGAATCGGCACACCCCAAGTACGCTGACGGGAAATACACCAATCACTACGGTCGCGAATCATGCCGGTAATGCGGTCTTCACCCCAACCGGGCACCCATTTTACTGTCTTAATTTCCTCAATTGCCTTATCAGCAAAAGCAGAAATTGAACAGAACCACTGCTCGGTAGCGCGGAATAAAATAGGCGACTTACAACGCCAGCAGTGAGGATACTGGTGAATAATTTTTTCTAACGCGAACAAATTGCCGGTTTCATCCAACTTGATTGCAATAGCTTTGTTAGCCTGCTCGGTGGTTAAACCTTGGAATTCACCTGCATCAGCAGTCATAACACCCTTATGGTCAACCGGTACAACCATACCTACTTCGGGATAGTTACGGCAAACCTCAAAGTCATCAACACCGTGACCGGGAGCTGTATGAACACAACCAGTACCGCTCTCCAAGGTAACGTGATTACCCACAATTACCAACGAAGTACGGTCGATAAACGGATGAGCACATTTAATGTACTCAAGGTCAGCACCCTTAACAGTGCCGATGAGTTCAAACTCTTCAATCTTTGCAGCCTTGAAGGAGTTTGCAGCAAGTTCTTCCGCCATTACAAAATACTCACCGTTTGCCTTATACAATCCGTAATTATAGTCAGGACCTACACAAATTGCAAGGTTAGCCGGCAAGGTCCAGGTAGTAGTAGTCCAAATTACAAAGTAAGTCTTAGCAAGCTCAGCACCGAGAGAAGTCAAAACGCCCTTATCGTCGGTAACATTGAACTTAACATAGATAGAATGACACGGGTCCTCAGCATACTCAATTTCAGCCTCAGCCAAAGCAGTTTGACATTCAGGACACCAGTAAACCGGCTTTAAGCCCTTATAAATATAACCCTTTTCAGCCATCTTGCCGAAAATTTCGACCTGCTTTGCAACATAGTCATTTGTAAGAGTTAAATAAGGATGAGCCCAATCGCCCAAAATACCCAAACGCTCAAACTGATGACGTTGGTCTTCAACGAATCCCAAAGCAAAGTCACGGCAGATTTTACGAAGTTCCAAAGCCGAAACCTGAGCAGTAGAACTTACACCTGCTTTTTTACGGGCTTTTAACTCGGTCGGCAAGCCGTGTGTATCGTAACCCGGCACATAAGGTGCTTTAAATCCGGACATATTCTTGTAACGAAGAACAAAATCCTTTAAGCTTTTATTCAAAGCGGTACCCATGTGAATGATACCGTTAGCATACGGAGGGCCGTCGTGCAAAATGTAACTCGGCTTACCTTCGTTTTTCTTCATCAATTCGCCATAAATGTCACTATCCTGCCACTCTTTTAAAGCTTCAGGCTCACGTGTTGGCAACCCTGCACGCATAGGAAATTCCGTTTGGGGCAGGTTTAAAGTCTCGTTGTAATCCATTGTTTTAACTCCAATCTAAAACTATATAACCGAAAAAAGATAACACCCTTTTAACGGCACATTCTCACGGCATGCCAAAAAGCACACCGTGAGAAGTTTTTTGCTAAATTAAACTTTTAAATTATTTTTTCTTGCGACGGAAGAAAAGTCTAGGCTCATCATCCTCGTCATCGTCAAAATCATCATCGCTAAAGCTGATGTGACCTTTTTGAATTATCGGCTCTTCCTCTTCGATAGCAGTTGCAAAAGGAATATTTTCTTCATTATCTTCTTCATCTTCAACTACTTCAAATTTAACCGTCGAGTTTACTTCGAGAGAAAGTTGAGGCTCCTCATTTTCCTCAATTTCAGGCTCCACGGCCGGCTCATTTGCAGGTTCAGCTTGAACAATTGGTTCAATTACAGGTTCTGCAACAACCTCTGCTTCGGCAACTAATTGAGCCTCTGCCTCAGCGGCTTCTTTTGCAAGTCTTTCTTCAACAGCGGTCTTTAAAAGTTCGTCAGGGTTACTGAAGTCAACCGAAAGCACCTGCTTTGAACGTTCCATATTAAAAGGAATTTCACCTGGCAACTGATTAATGAGTTCAACCAAAGCACTGCACTGCTGTGAAGCTTTTTTGCGGAAATCCGAAACTTCAATCTTCAAACGGTCATAAAGCTTTTGCTCAAGTTCGATACTTTCTTTAGCCTCGGCAACAATTGTTTCGCCCTCTTTAACTGCGGCGGCAATAATTTTTGCAGCTTCGGTTTCAGCGGTTTCACCAAGCAATACTGCCTTTGCCTCTGCTTCGGAAATCACATCGCGAGCTTTAATGTCAGCCTCAGCGAGTTTCAAATTAGCTTCAGCAATAATACGTTCTGCTTCTGCTTTAGAATCTTCAACAACCTGGTCGGCAACACGTTGTGCACTAACCAAAACGTTTTGAATACCGGTAGCGGTCAAAGCGGCTTCGGGAGCCTGCTTGCCCATTTCCTGCAATTTACGCTCTGCATCATTTTTTTGTTTTGTTAGAATTTCAATCTGTGAAGCTACTTCTTCCAAAAACAGTTCAACATCGCTCTGCTTGTAACCGCCCATAGGGCCTTTTTGAAATTCCATATCACGAATTTGTTCAGGTGTTTTCATGATTTTCCTCCGAAAAGTCAAATATATTTTCTGTAAATAATAGCAATCCTACCCTTTTTAGTTGTTCGGTCACACCGGTCAACGATGAATTTGCCAAAACGACGTACAGTAACAGTATCACCTGCTACAACTTCAGCCGTAACCTTCAAAACTTCAAGTCCCTGAAGTGCAACACATCCGGTTTCGATTAATGCTGATGCTTTGTTACGCGAGCAATTACAAAGTTCGGCAACAACACAGTCAAGTCTTAACGATGCCACCGTACCGCTGTTTTCAGCAAAACGGCGAGCCACCGGCAAATCTATACTGCCAATTTCTTCTGTAATTTCAACACCGCACGACGCAATTTTTACGACATCAGCCTTTATATGCGAAGCCACAGACTGTACCACAAACACAACCGAAATCTTATCTCCAATGAGAATGTCACCCACTGTATCGCGTTCAATCCCTGCCGACATTAAAGCCCCCAACACATCTCTATGTGTCAGCTCTTTAATGCCTTTGTTTTGAATTTTAAGCCTTGCTATTGGAAACAAATCATCTTCCGGCTCACACCAATCAGGGAACACACCAAACATTACACGTTCAGCACCGTCATACCCGCCGTAAAGTTTAAACTTGCAATACGATTTTTCGGCAATCGCCACTGCAATTGCTGCACCGCTCATATCAAGAAAACCTACAAACTTGGGTACTCCACGTGTTTGGGCATACTTTATCGCGTCATTAATCCTTGCTTCAAGAATTACACGCTCTTTAGCATCCATTACTCTTTCGCGTTAATTAAAAGTATGTACTGCCGCTGTCGAGCTCGTCAAGAAGCAACTCACCCATAACATCAACATTGCTCGGGGTGATAATATAGGTACTGTTGGCAACCTTTTTAATTCTCCCACCGTGAGCATAAGCAGCTCCACTTAAAAAGTCAAGCAATCTGCGTTGAGTTTCGCGGTTGGCAACCTCTAAATTCAAAACAACAGTTCTGCCATCTGCAAGATGGTCGGCAATGTTGGGAGCATCCTCAAATCTTTCAGGCTTAACAAGGGCTACCTGAAGCTGAGAATTCACGCGGGCAACAGTGCCGGACTTTGCTTTACGCTCGCTTGGAAACTGAGTGGTTTTCTCCTTTTCAAAAGAACGGCCGGTAGATGAAGAATAATAGTCATTGCCTGACGGAACCTCACGAGAGGTTTCCACGGTCTCCTCATAATCTTCGTCTTCGTCGGTTGCACTCATAATGTCCTTAATCTTATCAAAAAAACCCATTTTCAAATCTCCTTTGATTATTATTTGTTTTAAAAATTTTACTTTGCCTTTGAATAGTCACGCTGACCGAAAAGCGAAGTGCCGATGCGAACGATATTTGCACCGCTTCTGATTGCTTGTTCAAAATCACCGGACATACCCATAGACAAGTATAGCATATCTATATTATCATTATCCTTTATTTTGGCTCTAATGTCAATAAACAGTTTGCTCATTTTTTCAAAATATTGCATACTTTTTTCGTTATTATCACAAATCGGCGGTATTGTCATCAAACCTTTGACTTTTATAAACGGCATTTTGCCGATTTCGATAAGTTTTTCTTCCAATTCATCAGGCGAAAAACCTGACTTGCTTTCTTCGTTTCCTATATTTACCTCAAGCAAAATATCCATCACTTTGCCCGACTTTTCGCAAAATCGGTTAATTTCAGCCGCAAGCTTTACCGAATGAACCGATTCAATCATTTCAACCTCACCTACAATATCTTTAACCTTGTTGGTTTGCAGATGACCGATGAAATGGCGGTGAGCATCAGGCAACAATTCATCCTTTTTGCTTAAAAATTCTTGCACACGGTTTTCGCCGATATATTTAACACCGCTTTTTATTGCATGGTTAATAACCTCAACCGGGACAGTTTTGGTTGCAGCAAGCATAATAATATCCGAAGGTTTTTTGCCGACCTGCTCGCAAGCTGACGCTATTCTTCTGTTTATATCATCAAAATTGCGGTCAAACCACTCTATTTTTTGAAGAATCTCAGTTGATAAATTTTCCATCATACAAATTCTTTCCTTTAACAATTACCTCATCATAAATGCGAAGATGTGTTTTATCTGCCGAAGCTTCCTGCTTAACAATTGAGTAATTTTCGCCCTGCCAAAGCACCTCAACCGGCAAAAACTTCACCTGCGAAGCAATGAAAACATAGACACCTTTTTGCCCATCAACGAAACGGATAGCACGGTTGTCAACCTTTAAGCCCTCGTGTTCCTCATAAACGATTGTGATATCTAAATACCGCAATTGAGCCAATTCATTATTCATTGTATCAGCCGAGAATACCACAACCGCCTCACCCTGAATCGACTGCTTATTGATGTGCTTCACAGTCACTTCGAGCTCCGGTACCGATTGCAAGTCAGTTTTAATCATAACCTTTGAACCGAGCTTTAAATTAAGAGCTTCCGAAAACGGCATTGCAACTGCAATATACCATTCATAATCACTAACTATTTTGCATACTGCCGATGAGGAAACAGCACCTTTTTTTATGTCTTTTAGCGTGTCAGCGTCTAACTTTTCCAAATTTTCTACCGAAACCGAATCCTCATACCCATCGACCGTGTAAATGACGTGACCTGATTGCGGAGATAAAATTTCAGCCGTTGCGACATTTAAAGAAGCCTTTAAACTGTCACGCTGAGATTTCAAAGAAGAAATAAGTGCATTAAAATCGGTTACCTCTCCCGTTATTATCTGGCGTCTTGCCATATTCTCCAAAAGTGTATCATAACTTTCGGTTTTAACAACCTTTCCGTTTTGAGTTGCCGAAATCACCCCATAAATAGCCTCATGGATATTACGGTTTACAGAGGCAATATCCGCTGCATTAAGGTCGTTATAAGTTTGAATTTTCTGCAAAGTTGCTATTCTGCGGTCTAACTCCTCAATTTTAACACGGTTATCCGCATCAGCAGAGGAATTATATGCCACTGCCACAACGCCGCCTTTTGCAACACGTCCACCATCGTCTACCTCATAACTTAAAACACCACTGATATTATCCTCTAACACTGTTTCGTTACGGATTATAAACCCGGTAGCGTCAAAACCGGTATATGTTGAATACGAAAAAACCGTATCGGTGGTAACCGGTACCACAACGGCAGAATAAATCTGTGCAATAACATAAACTGCAAAAAATACAACAGCGGCCCATTTTACCACCTTTAATACATTTGAATTCAACTTTCGACCGCCTCGCTTTCTGCAATAATTTAATCTAACGACTTTAATTCAATAAGCTCCAACGCCGCACTTAAAACATCGTCTGTTTCATCGGCATAAATCCAGTTGATTTTCTGATTTTTACGGAACCAGGTCAACTGACGTTTCGCATAATGTCTTGTTTCTGTTTTAAGGTTTTCAACCGCGGTTTCCAACGGCATTTCACCTTTAAAATACGGAAAAAATTCCTTGTGACCGATTGCCTGCACCGAAGTTTTACCGCTTTCATTTAAAAACGCTGTTTTTGCTTCCTCCAACAATCCGTTTTCAAGCATAATATCAACACGTCGGTTAATTCTGGTATACAAAACCTCGCGATTGCGGTAGGTTATCCCTATCCACTTGCAATCATATCGGTCACCTGAAAGCTTTGATTCTTTATCAAGCTCACTTTTTGTTTTACCGTGAATACGGTAAATTTCCAAAGCCCTCAAAATTCTTTTTCTGTCATTTATGTGATATTTTGCCGCGGTTTCGGGGTCAATCGCACGTAAACTCTCAAGCATTGCCTCAACACCTGATTCGTTAGCTTTTCTTTCAAGTTCCTGCCTTATAGAATCGGAATCCTCATCCAAAAATTCAATTCCTGAAATAAGCGAATCAATATAAAGACCTGTTCCACCGACAATTATGGGTAACTTTCCGCGGGAAATAATATCATCAATAACGGTTCCTGCCCGTTTTATAAATTCCGCAACCGAAAACTTGTCCGAGGCTGAAGCAAAACCAACCAAATGGTGCGGTACACCTTTGGTTTCGTCAACAGTCGGTGCAGCTGAGGCTATTGGCATATTTTTATAAACCTGCATCGAATCGCACGATACAACCTCACCGTTTAAAGCCAGTGCTAATTCTACGCCTAATTTTGTTTTACCCGAAGCAGTAGGACCGACAACAGCTAAAACTTTTCTAAATTCTGCCATCACTGTATCCTTCCAAACTGCTTTTCAATTTCGCGTTTTGTAAGTTCAATCGCCACGGGACGTCCGTGCGGACAGTACATAATTTCTTTAGAGCCTAAAACCGTTTTAGCAAGTGCAATCAGTTCTTCTGCGGAAGATAAATTTCCTGCCTTTACGGCAGAACGGCAGGAAACGGTTTCATAAATACGTTCCAAACGTTCAACCTCAACGGTAGCTTTTTCACTCAAATTAGCGGAAAGCTCCGAAACCAAGGACGAAACATTTTCCCCTGCCAAAGTAGAAGGAACAGTACGCACGAGCACAGTGCCGTCACCGTAATCGTCAATCTCAAAGCCTGCCTTTTCCAAGAGTTCGAGATTTTCGGTTATAACGGTGTATTCATCCTTTGTTAAGGTGACCTGCTCAGGAGAAAGTAATATTTGCGGATGGTTTTGAGCCTCGGATTTCAACTTGTTAAACAAAATCCTCTCATGTGCGGCGTGCTTATCAATAAGATAAAGACTTTCACCCTTACGCACAATAATATAGGTCGAAAACGCCTCGCCAATATATTCAATATCTATTTCAAGTTGAGGCTCGGCTTGGATTTCAACCTTAATCTCACTTGCCTCAACCTCATTTTTAAGTTCATATTCAGAAACCACCGACCGAATAGCCTTTGCAGTTTCAACCTCAGGTTTTATTTCAACCTCGCTGGGTTTAGACTCACAAAATTCAATATCCTCAATATCGGTTGCTGTTCTTTTGCTTTCAGTGTCATTCTTTTGGGCGTCTTGCCAAGGGAAATAACTTTGTTTGGTTTCTTCGGCAGGCTTTTTAACCACCGGAACTTCATAACGGTAACCTCCACCCACAGAGTTTTGTGAAAGCGATATGTTCTTTTTGCTCTGTTCTGACAGCATTTTAGTGTACGCGTTAAGCGGGTCACTTTTTGCCTTATCCACTCCCGGCAAAACTGTCTGACGGTACTCATCTGCCGTCATTCTAATCTGCCCGTGAGCCTTTTGCAAATTCATTTCAGGTCGACTGTCGCCTTTGGCCAAAGCATTTTTTATGCTGAACATAACACAGTCAAAAATTCTGCGTTCATCAGAAAACCTGACCTCTGTTTTGGCGGGGTGAACGTTAATATCCACTGCTCCATAAGGCACTGTCAAGTGCAAAACCGCAGCAGGATAACGACCTACCATTGCCATATTTTTATAAGCCGCCTCCAAAGCCGAGGCAACCGTGCCCGACCGCACATAACGGCCGTTTAAAAAAACAAACTGTGCATTACGTTTAGGTCTGCAAGCGGTAGGTTTGCAGGTGAAACCTGAAACCTTTATCCCTGCTAATTCCCCCTCAACCGGAATAAGTGATGAGGCAAAATCTCTGCCACACACGGCGTAAATTGCCGACATCAATTTTCCGTCACCGGGCGTTGCAAAAACCTGCTTTCCATCACGGATAAACCGCACCGAAATTTCGGGGTGCGACAGTGCAATATGGTCTAATACAGCACCAACCGAATTGCCCTCAGCAATGTCCTTTTTCAAGAATTTCATTCGTGCAGGGGTGTTGAAAAACAAATCACGAACGATTATGGTTGTGCCATCGGGACAACCAGCGTCTTGAACGCTTATTTCTGAACCGCCCTCAGATGAATAGGCAGTACCAAATTCGTCCGATTTCCGTTTAGTCAGCATATCAACACGAGACACTGAAGAAATTGCAGCCAGGGCTTCACCACGGAAGCCTAAAGTAGCAATACTGTTTAAATCGTCAGCAGTAGAAACCTTACTTGTTGCATGACGTTTGAATGCTACCGTAACATCTTCACGTGCAATACCGCAACCGTTGTCAGTAACACGCATAAAGGTGACGCCACCGTTTTTGATTTCGACAGTTATAAGCGTCGAGCCTGCATCTATTGAATTTTCAACCAATTCCTTGATAACTGATGACGGACGTTCAACAACCTCACCGGCAGCAATCAATTCAGCAACCTGTTTAGGTAATACGTTAATTACTGACATTACGGCGACCTCCCTTCCAAATTAACTTATATAAAAAATCTATTTATTCATCAAAAGCCGAAATTAAAAGTTGTTCAAATTCCTTAACCATAGGTTTTACTTTGGATTTACTCTCTTTATAACCGAAAAGTGAGAATATTCCGAAAAGAGAAATCAAGAATAAAGGAATATAAATTGCCAAATGAATAACCTCTGTGAAATTAAATTTCAGCAAGATTGTCAGCATAGCGGCAAGCGGTACCAAAAAACAAATAATCGACAAAATTCTTGTGTACCAACTGATTAAGCGGTCATAAACAAAGGCATATTCTATCTTTGTACCGCTTTCGGTGGGTTGTAAATTAACCAACATACAGTAATTTTCATATGTATCATTTTTGTCTTCTACAATTTTATATTCTAACTTAAAAACGCCGGTTTCACGGTTAACACTGCCCGAAAGACGCGAGCCGTTATCCTCAGCCAATGCATTCTCAAAGGTATTTAAAACCTCTTCATACGGCAAATCCAAAATTGCACGTCTGCGTTTTCCTAAGACCTTATATCTTTTGCCAATATTCATTTTCTTTCCCCACCTTATTTAATTTCTTTCGCTTTTTGAACAAAACCGTTTAATGCGGTCATACACTCAATAGGCGTCAAAGTGTTTACATCCAGAAGTTTTAATTCCTCTAATAACTGCTTTGCACCGTGAAGCTCTATTGTAATCTGTGCATCGGTTTCATCGGTTGCAAATCGCGGTGCAGTGTCGGCACCCTCGGTTTCCAAGGTTCTCAAAACCTCTTTTGCGCGCTCGATTACCGAGTTCGGAATTCCCGAAAGTTTAGCAACCTCAACACCGTAACTGTCGTCGGCACCACCACGCACAATACGGCGTAAAAATGTAATATCATCACCGCGTTTTTTTACGGCAACGTTATAATTTTTAACACCCTGAAGCTGACCTTCCAAAGCCGTCAACTCGTGATAATGTGTTGCGAAAAGTGTTTTTGCGCCGATTTTTTTCTTATCACAAACATACTCTAAAACAGCTCTTGCAATCGACATACCGTCATAGGTCGACGTGCCTCTGCCGATTTCATCCAAAATGAGTAAACTTTTAGAGGTGGCATTTTTGAGTATATACGCAACCTCGCTCATTTCAACCATAAAGGTTGACTGACCCGAAGCCAAGTCGTCCGAAGCGCCGACACGTGTAAACACCGCATCGGTAATAGGGATTTCAGCGCTTTCGGCAGGTACAAACGAGCCGATTTGTGCCATTACGGTTATAATTGCAACCTGTCTCATATAGGTTGACTTACCTGCCATATTAGGTCCGGTAATAATAGCACAACGGTTGTTTCCGTTATCCAAAACCGTATCGTTAGGTACAAACGGCATAGAACTAATCTGCTCAACCACCGGATGTCTGCCTGCAACAATGTTTAATGCACCTGTGGTGTTAAGTGTCGGACGGCAGTAGTTGTTTTTAACCGCAACCTCTGCCAACGAACATAAAACGTCTAAAAGGCCTAACGCATCGGCAGTTTTTTGTACCCGAGGCAGTGCATCGGCAACGGTTTTACGTACCGAATCAAATATCTGAAACTCTAACTGTGCGCCGTGTTCCTTTGCTCCCAAAACGCGAGCCTCAATATTTTTAAGTTCATCGGTAATATAACGCTCACAGTTAGTCAAGGTCTGTTTTCTTATGTAATGGTCAGGCACCATATCCTTAAAAGAATTGGTAACCTCAATATAATAACCGAAAACCTTGTTGTAACGCACCTTTAAGGTTTTAATTCCGGTTTTTTCACGTTCCGAAAGTTCAATATCGGTAATAATATCCTTACCGCCTTTAAGGTCGGAACGAAGTAAATCAACCTCCGGATTGTAGCCCTCTTTAATGATTCCGCCCTCACGAACCGAAAACGGCGGTTCTTCGACAATTGCACGGTCAATAAGGTCACACAATTCTTCAAGCGTGTCAATATCGTTGTTGATACCGCTTAAAATCCTACTTTTAAGTGTGGTCAACTGCTCTTTTATCGCAGGTAACATCTGCATCGTAGCACAAAGCGAGCGAAGTTCACGGCCGCCCGCAGTACCGTAAACAATTCGGGTCATAAGACGTTCAATATCGTGAATTCCCGCCAAAAGTTCTCTTATCTCTCCCAAAGTTACGGTGTTGCCCACAAGCTCGTCCACACCGTTGTAACGGGTTTCCAAAGCCAAACGGTCCATAAGCGGCTGACAAATGAGTTTTCGTAAAAGACGCTTACCCATCGCGGTTTTGGTCTTATCCAAAACCCATAAAAGCGAACCGCGTTTTTCTTTGTTTCGCATAGTCTCGCAAAGTTCAAGGTTACGCATTGCGGTAACATCAATCTTCATAAACTGATTGTCGGTATAAAGATTAATATCAGAAATGCGTTCCAAACCGCTCATCTGTGTTTTCTCAAGGTAGGAAAGTGTTGCACCCAAAGCCGATACCACGAGCGAGCCTGCGGTTAAGCCTTTTTCAGCCACCGAGTTAATACCGAAATGACGTAAAACTGCAATTTCGGCAACATCAGAGTCAAACTTTTCATCCTCAAGCATTGTTAAGCAACATTGAAGTCTGTTTTTAATAAAATCACAAACCTCAGTTTTCTCAACCAAATTGTTGGTGGTGATAATCTCACTCGGACTAAAACGTCCCAATTCAGCCGTAACTCTCTGCACAGCATCACTACCCGAAATCTCGGTCACACTGACGTCACCGGTTGAAGCATCAACAAAACACAAACCGTAATCCTTTTTGTTAAAGCAAAGTGCGGCAAGATAGTTATTGCGGGACTCATCCAACATGCTGTCTTCCAAAACAGTACCGGGAGTGACCACACGGATAATATCACGCTTGACAAGACCTTTTGCAGTTGCAGGGTCTTCAACTTGCTCACAAATTGCAACACGGTAGCCCTTTTCAATAAGACGACCGATATACCCTTCGCAAGAATGATAAGGCACACCGCACATAGGTGCCCTTTCCTCTTGCCCGCAATCCTTGCCGGTCAAAACAATATCCAATTCTTGCGACGCTAAAACCGCATCGTCAAAGAACAACTCATAAAAGTCACCCACTCTGAAAAACAGAAGGCTTCCTTTATTTTGCTCTTTAATTTCAAGATACTGACGCATCATTGGCGACAGTTCACCCATGAGATTCACCTCGGTCTAAAGATTAGATAAATAAAAACGAAATAATAATCAATTATTAATGGCAACCGCCACAAGTTGCACAACTACCGGTGCAACCCGAGGCAGGCTCGCAGGTCAAGGGGTCTTCACCGTCCATTGAAAGTTCGATGATACCATTAACACGCTTCATAACCTCTTCAAATTCTGCCTTTGCTTTGTTAAATTCCATCATAGTATCGTTACACATAATCTGTCCGTAAAGCTGACGGATTTTAACGTTAAATTCCTTGATTTTCTCTGTATCACGCTCGGCTTCTTCCTTTTGGAATTCAGAATCAACCGTCATACGAGCGAGGTTAAACTCACCTACCAACTTTTGAAGTTCGGGGTCCTCGTCGTTCTTTTTACGAGCCTCAATATACTTTACATATCTTTCATCGGCCTGCATTGCAACGCCTAAATTTCTTGCTGCTTCAATAATATCCATTTTAAAAATCTCCTAAACAATTTAATTTAATTCAACTTAACTTATTTTATTTCTTTGCCGTGAAGTACGCCGTCAAAGCTTACTATCTCGGCATTTATAAACGTTCCAAGGCTTTCCGGTTTGCCCGAAATTCTTACAACCAAATTTTCTGATGAGCGACCGATTAACGTATCACCGTCAATCTCCTCAATCAAAAGCCTTACCTTTTTACCGATAAGCGAACGGTTAAGCTTTACGGAAATTTCCTCCTGCACAGCTAACATTTCACTAAATCTACGTGATTTATCCTCTTTTGACTCAAGGTCGGGCATTTTTTCGGCAGGTGTTCCCGGTCTTGGTGAGAAAATAAAGGTGAATAATGAATAATATTCAACCTTTTTAATCAGTTCGAGCGTCTTTTGAAAATCCTCCTCGGTTTCACCGGGGAATCCCACAATAATGTCACTCGTAAACTGAATATCCGGCATAAGTTCACGTGCTCGGTTAATCAACTTCAAATAACTTTCAGAATCATAGTGGCGGTTCATTGCTTTTAAAATTCTGTCACTACCGCATTGCACCGGCAAATGTAAGTGTCTTTCAACCTTTTCACACTCTGAAATTGCAACCAACAACTCGTCCGAGCAGTCCTTCGGGTGCGAGGTCATAAACCTTATTCTGAAGTCACCCTTTAAGGCATTAATTTCACGTAAAAGTTCAGCAAAGGTCATTTTGTTTTTACAGTTTTTACCGTAAGAATTAACATTTTGACCCAAAAGCATTATTTCCTTAGCACCTGAATCAATAAGTTCATTTGCCTCACGCAAAACATCTTCGGGCTCGCGTGAAAATTCACGCCCTCTGACATACGGCACAATACAATATGTGCAAAAATTATTGCAACCCTGCATAATGGGAAGCCATTTTTTGAAAGTTTTGTCGCGGTGAACGGGAATACCCTCGTAAATACCACTATCGTCCTGCGGATTTTCAAAAACACGTTTACCCAAAGTCAATTTTCTGTAAACAAACTCAGGGAACTTGTGACGCACTTGAGTACCAAACAAAATATCAACATACGGATAGCTTTTACGTATGCGGTCTGACACTTCCTTTTGCTGTGCCATACATCCGCACATACAAATGAGCATATTCGGTCTTTGACGCTTGTTAGCCTTTAAAATGCCGACATTACCAAACACACGAGTTTCGGCGTGTTCACGAACGGCACAGGTGTTGTAAAGCACCAAATCGGCTTCGTTAAGGTCCTCGGTAAAGCCGTAACCCATTAGTTCCAAATAGCCTTTTAAATGCTCGGAGTCACTGACATTTTGCTGACAACCGTAAGTATGCACAAAGGCTAACGGTTTATACCCGTATTTCTCATTTACTATTTCACGAACGCGTCGGCAAAAGCCAAACTGACGTTGCAATTCAATTTCTTTTTCGCTTAAATTTGCATTAGTTTCCAAGTCAAATTTCTCCTGTAAATCGCATTTAGAAACACTTCTCCATATTCTTTATAATTATACTATAAATTGAGCGTTATTGCAAGTGAAATCATAACATTTTACAACAAAAAATCACCCGAAGCTAAGCCTCGGGTGAAATAATGTTTTTATTGTAAATTATCTTCTGCCTTTGAAGCCACGGCGGTCACCGTCACGTCTCGGACGGCGTTCCTCATCGGCACTTTCTTCAACAGTCATACCGTCAAGTTCAACCAATGCATCACGGCGGGAAAGGTTTACACGGTCACGGTCATCAATCTCGGTAACCTTAACCTTAATTATGTCACCGACAGTAACAACATCCTCAACCTTTTCTACACGCTTAACATCAAGCTTGCTTACGTGCACAAGACCCTCAACACCGGGAGCAATCTCAACAAATGCACCAAAATCCATAATTCTGGTTACGGTGCCCTGATAGAAAGCACCAACCTCAGGACCTTCTGCAATAATCTCGATAACACCCATAACTGCCTGACCCTTTTCGGTGTCAAGAGTTGAGATGAATACGCGACCGTCTTCCTCAATGTTGATTACGCACTCATAAAGTTCCTGCAATTTCTGAATAACTTTACCCTGCTTACCGATAACATCACCGATTTTTTCGGGGTTAATCGACATAGTGAGCATTTTAGGTGCATATTTAGAAAGCTCTGCACGAGGCTCTGCAATACAAGGAAGCATAATTTCGTCTAAAATGTTGATTCTTGCATCGTGAGTCTTTTTGAAAGCCTCTTTAATAATTTCGGGGGTAAGTCCGTGTACCTTAAGGTCCATCTGAATAGCGGTGATACCCTTTTTAGTACCGGCAACCTTAAAGTCCATATCGCCGTAGAAATCTTCAAGACCCTGAATATCAACCATGGTCATAAAGTCACCCTTAACACCGTCATCACCGGTGATAAGACCGCAGGAAATACCTGCAACAGGTGCTTTAATGGGAACACCGGCAGCCATAAGTGACAAAGTAGAACCACAGATTGAACCCTGAGAAGTAGAACCGTTAGAAGAAAGAACTTCGGATACTACACGAATAGTATACGGGAACTCGTCAACCGACGGGATAACCGGCAACAATGCACGCTCTGCCAAAGCACCGTGACCAATTTCACGACGTCCGGGACCACGAGAGGGCTTGGTTTCACCGACAGAATAAGACGGGAAATTATAGTGGTGGATATATCTCTTCTCGGTTTCTTCATCAAGACCGTCAAGTTTTTGTGCCTCACTGATAGGTGCCAAAGTGGTAACCGACAAAACCTGAGTCTGACCGCGGGTGAACATACCTGAGCCGTGAACTCTGGGAAGCAAATCAACCTTAGCGTCCAAAGGACGGATGTCGTCGATACCACGACCGTCAACACGCTTATGCTCGGTCTTTAACCAATCACGTACAACATGCTTCTGAACGAGATACATAATCTCATCCAATTTAGCCTCTTTACCCTCAAAACGCTCGTCAAACTTTTCATGAACAGCGTCATAAATCGGCAAAAGTGCAGCATCGCGAACGGTCTTATCGTCGGTATCAAGAGCCTTCTTAACATCCTCAATGCAGAAAGCCTCAATTTCAGCCATAATTGCGGGGTCGGGGTCGTTAGACTCGAACTCGAACTTCGGCTTGCCGATTTCAGCAACAATGCCGTTGATAAATTTTACAACTTCCTTGTTAACGTCGTGTGCCTTCATAATGGCATCGAACATTAAGTCATCAGGAATTTCATTACCACCCGCTTCAATCATAGCAACCAATTCGCCGGTAGAAGCAACGGTTACTTCCATTTCACTCTTTGCACGCTCATCTAAAGTCGGGTTGATAACGATTTCACCATCAACCAAACCAACCTTAACACCGCTGATAGGACCATCCCACGGAATATCCGAAATAGCGATAGCGGCAGAAACACCAATCATAGCGGTTACTTCAGGACTGCAATCGGGGTCAACCGACATAACGGTTGCAACAACAGAGCAATCGTTTCTCATATCCTTCGGGAACAAGGGACGGATAGGACGGTCAATGCAACGACCTGTGAGAATT
>JAZOQN010000102.1:0-3410 GCA_045656125.1 Acutalibacteraceae bacterium | reverse complement strand
GTTATATCTGCGGACCTCGTATTTCTTCTTATATGTTTGCCGGCGGTCTTTTAAGCTGGGTTGTGCTCATTCCTATAATGGTGCTTTTTGCAGGTGATTATACCTCGGCATTAGCCGGGGGTAAGACCGTAGCAGAACTGTTTAATGCAGGCGGTGCAGGTAGTGTCTGGGGAACCTATATCCGTTACATCGGTGCAGGTGCTTTGGCTGCAGGCGGTATTATCAGTCTTGTTAAGTCTTTACCGCTTATTGCTCGTACCTTTGTGGGAGCATTAAAAGGCTTCTCTGCTGCAGGTAAGGGTACACTTCGTACTGAGCAGGATATAAATGTTAAAATCGTTTTGATTGCAATTTTGGTTTTAACACTCTTGGTATGGCTCGTTCCTGCTATTCCGGTTTCCTTAATCGGTGCATTTATTGTAGTAATCTTTGGTTTCTTCTTTGCAACCGTTTCATCACGTATGGTTGGCTTGGTAGGTAGCAGTAACAACCCTGTTTCGGGTATGGCTATTGCCACATTGCTTATTGCTACGCTTATTTTAAAGGTTACCGGTGACGTAGGTGCACACGGTATGCGGGCAGCTATTGCAATCGGCTCAATTATTTGCATTGTTGCCGCTATTGCCGGCGATACCTCGCAAGACCTTAAAACAGGTTTCTTGCTTGGTGCAACACCTAAAAAGCAACAGATTGGTGAGGTTATTGGTGTTGTTGCTGCAGCTTTTGCAATTGGTGCAACTCTTTATCTTTTGGATTCCGCTTGGGAATTCGGAACTGAAGAACTTGCTGCCCCTCAGGCAACCTTAATGAAAATGGTTATTGAAGGTATTATGGGCGGTAATTTACCTTGGGGTCTTATCCTTATTGGTGTGTTCATTGCTATTATTGTTGAGATTTTAGGATTACCCGTTTTACCGGTTGCTATCGGTATCTATTTGCCGGTACAACTTAATGCTTGCATTATGGTTGGCGGACTTGTTCGTTTAGCATTTGATAAGATGAAAAACAGCGACCGTAAGAAAGGTATCATTAACGATGGTATCCTCTTCAGCTCGGGTATGATTGCCGGTGAGGGTGTTGTAGGCTTGTTGCTTGCTATTCTTGCAGTCCTTGGTGTAGCCGAAAAAATTGACTTGTCTGGTAAACTTAATTTACCTGCTTGGGCATCTAATATCGGCAGCCTTTTGGTATTCGGTTTGGTTATTTTGAGCCTTTTGGCTTTCACTGTTTTCAAAAAGCAGAAGAAAACCGATAAGTAATTATGAAGAAAAAGAAAATCGTAATTGCGACAAACTATCTCGACCGTAAACCTGCGCATCACCCTGATATCAGGTGGAAAACCGAGGATAACGGCAGGGTGACTTTAGAGGTTGACAATACCGGTTGGGCGAACAGAATTGCTCAAAAATTATTCAAACGTCCTAAAGTTAGTTTCGTTCATTTGGACGAAAACGGTAGTTTCATTTGGCCGTTGATTGACGGTGAAAGTGATATCACCGCAATTGGCGTTAAGGTTAAAGAACATTTCGGTGAAAAGGCCGAGCCGTTGTATGAACGTTTGGCACAGTTTTTCCGAATTTTAGACAGTTATCATTTTATAGTTTGGAAATATATCCCTGAACCTAAAACCTCAAAAAGTAAAAAGTAAAAGTTAAACAAAAAACGCTTTCCTGAATTTCAGGAAAGCGTTTTTTTGTTTCAATTATAACTCCGATAAATCATACGGGGTATGTAAATAAACAATATGGTTAAGCCAGTTGTAATACAACATATTTGCGTGTGAACGCCACAAGAACTGCGGTTCTTTATCAGGGTTGTCGCCGGGGAAATAATTGCAGGGAACCGAAGGGTTGATTCCCTTTGCAACATCACGTTCATATTCCTTCATAAGAGTGTGACGGCTGTATTCTGCATGACCTGAGATAAAGATGTTTCGGCAGTTGCGGTCGGTGATTATAAACGGACCGGCTTCTTCTGATTCGGCAAGTATCATCAATTCGGTGTTTTTGCGGATATCTTCAATAACAGATTCAGTGTATCTTGAATGAGGTGCCAAGAAGAAATCGTCAAAACCGCGGGTGAGGGGATGACGGAAGTCAAGTCGCTCATGCCAATAAATACCGCTTAATTTTTTCGGTAATTCACGCTTGCCGATGCCGTACTTATGGTAAAGACCTGCTTGAGAGCCCCAACAAATGTAAAGTGTTGAGTAAACATTGGTTTTTGCCCAATCAATAATTGCACAAAGCTCGTCCCAATACTCAACCTCTTCAAACGGGATTAGCTCAACAGGTGCACCCGTGATAATAAGTCCGTCAAATCGTTGGTCTTTAATATCCTCAAAGGTTTTGTAGAACTTCAAAAGGTGTTCAGCCGATGTGTTTTTGGAAACGTGGCTTGCCATTTGTATAAGTTCAATTTCCACCTGCAAGGGAGAGTTGCCGAGAAGTCTTAATAACTGGGTTTCAGTTTCAATCTTGGTTGGCATAATATTTACGATTGCAATTTTTAAAGGACGGATGTCCTGATGTATTGCTCTTTCTTCGGTCATTAAAAAAACATTCTCGTTTTCGAGAGTTTTCGCTGCCGGTAACGAGTTGGGTATTTTAATAGGCATAATTATCTCCTAAACTTATATTACAATATATAATAGCAAACATTTTTGTAAATTGCAATACTTTAAAAGAGTTAAAAGCAACTAATTTTAAGGGCGAAAATTAATTATATAAGGTATTGTAATTTTAATATACAAAAAAATTTATAAAAAGTTTAAAAAACGTAAAAAAAACAGTTGACAAACCCGAAGTGGTGTGGTAATATAGTCAGGCACTCGCGTGAGGGGAAACCCTGCGGGAGGGCATAGCGGACCTTGAAAATTAAACAACGATAACTATTGAGAAATAGGACCCTTAAATTTTTTTGAGAATTACTCAAAGTAATAAACAGGATAACACGCAAGTGTTGTTTTGAGAAGAAGCGATTAAGCATTGAAAAGATGTTACAGCCTTAAGGCTTTAACATATAATTTTTCAGAGAGTTTGATCCTGGCTCAGGACGAACGCTGGCGGCGTGCCTAACACATGCAAGTCGAACGAAGTTTTTCTTTTCGGAGATTTCGGTCAAAGAGTTGAAAAACTTAGTGGCGGACGGGTGAGTAACGCGTGAGTAACCTGCCGTTCAGAGGGGGACAACAGTTGGAAACGACTGCTAATACCGCATAACGTATCTCTGGGACATCCCTAAGATACCAAAGGAGCAATCCGCTGAATGATGGACTCGCGTCCGATTAGATAGTTGGTGAGGTAACGGCTCACCAAGTCGACGATCGGTAGCCGGACTGAGAGGTTGAACGGCCACATTGGGACTGAGACACGGCCCAGACTCCTACGGGAGGCAGCAGTGGGGGATAT
>JAZOQN010000101.1:0-16735 GCA_045656125.1 Acutalibacteraceae bacterium | reverse complement strand
CTCGCTTTCGTTTACCTCTAAGAAAGCAGCCGATTTTTTATCGTTTAATGATATGCCTTTTGCACTTGCCAATTCGCCCACACAGTAAGCCGCACCGTATTCACGGCAAATTTCACGCATTGCTCTATCGGCGACGCCTGCCATCGGTGCTAATGCAGCATACCCCGAAATTTCCAAATTTCCTATCTTCATAATAACTCCAAATACAACAAACTTTCATTTTCATAGTCTGCCTTTAGGCAAGGGATGACTCTTCACACAACATTTTAAAATAATTATAGCATATTAGATAATTTGAAACAAGTGTAATAAGTAACGTTTTACTGTTGCAAAATTAAAATATAAATGCTATAATGATTTTGGGGACGGCACCCATAACAAAAAACGGCGAAAATCTATAAAGGGGATGACACCCATAGCAAAAAACATCAGAGTTGTAGACGAAAACAAAAACGAATATGAGGCTACCTATTTAAAAAGAGCCAAAGGACTTGTTAAAAACGGCAGGGCACGCTTCATAGACGACAATACAATATGTTTAGTGTGTCCGCCAGATATTGAATTGGAGGACAAAGAAATGTCAGAAAATAAAAAAATCGATACTGTCAAAACCAGCGATTGTGGAACTCCCAAAGAGGTTGCTGAAGCTATGGATAATTTGCTTAATTCAACCGCGGAACAACGCTCCGAAAAACTCACTATGGATTACATATTAGGCAAATTAGAGGAAATCTCACTCGGTCAAGCATTTCTCACTGATGCAATTTCTGAACTTGGAAAAATGAAATCGGGTGGACCGGGCGATGTGGGAACGCAGGAACAAGCAAAAGCAGTAGGAGAGATTATCAAAGCGAGAGAAGCAACGAATCAGAAACTAATCGCTCTTTACGAAAAGATGTACGACGACCTTACATCAAAGCAAACTTCTTTGAAAGAGATGGCTATGAAAGCATTAGAAAGAGCCGCTGATGATGAAGGAAAAATCGCTGCCTTTTCAGATGCGTTAGACACTATCAGACATTTAAACTAGAATCTGCCGACAACCCCATACCGCCGCAAGCTTTACCGCCTGCGGCGGTTTTTATATCAACAAGTAATCTCACAACGGTTTAAATGCTTATTGTAGGGACCGCCGGGAGGTCGGCCCCTACAATTATACGCAAAACTTTTTTCAAAACTACAATTTATGTTTGAGTTTTTGCGTGTTTAATGGTACAATATATTTGTGAAATTGTGTCTTAGGAGAAATTCAAATGAAAATACTCGCAATTGACGGAAACAGTATCATAAACCGTGCTTTTTACGGCATCAAACTGCTAACAACCAAAACCGGACTCTACACAAACGGAGTTTACGGTTTTATGAGCATATTAAACCGACTTTTGGAGGCTGAAAACCCCGACGGTGTTGTTGTAGCATTTGACCTGCACGCACCGACCTTTCGCCATAAGGAATACTCCGAATACAAAGCAGGAAGAAAACCTATGCCCGACGAATTAAGACAGCAAATGCCCATTTTAAAAAAGCTTTTGCCGTTGTTCGGTTACACCTGCCTTGAAACCGAAGGGTTTGAGGCTGACGATATTTTAGGCACTTTAGCCCGTCTTTGTGAAGAAAGTAACAACACCTGCGTAATCGCAACCGGTGACCGCGACTCGTTCCAGTTGGTGTCCGACTCGACCAAGGTTTTATTATCGGCAACCAAAATGGGTCGCCCTGAAATCACAGCCTATACACCCGAAGTTATTTTTGAAAAATACGGCGTTAAGCCAAAACAAATGATTGAAATTAAAGCACTTCAAGGTGACGCTTCGGATAATATCCCCGGTGTCCCCGGTGTTGGTGAAAAAACCGCCGACGAGTTAATTAAAAATTTCGGCAGTGTTGATTACATCTACGAAAACCTTGATTCGCTTGATATTCGTGATTCTTTGCGTATAAAACTTGCCAATGGTAAGGATTCAGCATTTTTAAGCCGTTTTTTAGGTACAATTAACCGTTATGCCCCCATTGACCCTGATATTGAACATTACAAGACAAAAGAACGTCAAGACGGTGATTTGGCAAAACTGCTTTCCGAACTTGAATTTTTCTCGATGCTTGAAAAGTTAAACCTTTCGGCTGTGCAATCGGTAAAGCCTGAAGTAAATTCTCCAAAATATGAGGTTTCCCACATTGACGAAGTTTTAAAGACTGCCGAAAATGAAAACCTTTGCGATATACTGCTTGACGGCGAAACTTTATATATTTCAGCCGGTCAAAATTTAGCAAAATGCGACCTTAACACCGCAAAATCGCTCTTGGAAAACGAAAAAGTTAAAAAAAGGATTTACGATTCAAAACCGTTACACAAAATTTGCCAAACCTACGGCATTTCAATTAAAAATATAGGTTTTGACACCTGCCTTGCAGGTTACCTTATCAACCCATCATCGTCTGAGTATTCTCTGTCGCGTTTTTCGGAAGAATACCTTATCCCTGCACCTGAAACTGACGAGGAATATGCTAAAATTGCACTTTTAAGTGAGGTCAACCGCACATTAGTAAACAAACTCAGTGAAACAAAGCAGGATAAACTTCTTCACGATATTGAAATTCCATTGGCCAAAGTTTTAGCATCAATGGAAAATATCGGTTTTTTGGTTGACACTTACGGTATTTCCGCCTACGGCAACACGCTTTCAAAGCGTATTATCGAACTGCAAACAGCCATTTTTGACGAAGTTGGATATGAGTTTAACCTTAATTCACCAAAACAGTTAGGCGTTGCACTTTTTGAAAAATTAGGATTACCTTGCAAAAAGAAAACCAAAAGCGGATACTCCACAAACGCAGATGTATTAGAGGAATTAAAACCCTTACACCCTGCCGTTGAGCATTTATTGGAATACCGCACTTTAACAAAACTTAAATCGACATACTGTGATGGCTTAACCGCCGTGGTAGCCGAGGATGGCAGAATTCACTCTACTTTAAACCAGACGGAAACAAGAACGGGACGTATCAGCTCGTCCGAGCCTAATTTACAGAATATCCCCGTTCGCAGACCTGAAGGACGGGAATTACGCCGTTTCTTCAAAGCAAAAGAAGGTTTCACACTTATTGATGCCGACTATTCACAGATTGAATTGCGAGTTTTGGCTCACATTGCCAACGACAGTAATATGATAAACGCGTTTTTAAGTGATACAGACATTCACACGCTCACCGCAAGCCAGGTTTTCAATATGCCGATTAATTTAGTCACACCGCAAATGCGTTCAAGTGCAAAAGCGGTTAACTTCGGTATTGTTTATGGTATCGGTGCCTACTCTTTAGCTAAAGATATCGGCGTTACTAACAAAGAAGCTGCCGCTTATATCAAAGGATATCTCGCAACCTATCCTGAGGTTGACAGTTATATGCACCGTGTAGTTGAAACCGCTAAAGAACAAGGCTTTGCCGAAACGGTTTTCGGCAGACAAAGACTCTTGCCTGAGCTCAAATCCACCAACGGTATGATGCGTGCATTTGGTGAACGTGTTGCCAGAAATATGCCAATTCAAGGCACCGCCGCCGATATTATAAAAATTGCAATGATTAAGGTTTTCGAACGACTTAAAAAAGAAATCCCCGAAGCAAACCTTATTATGCAGGTGCACGATGAACTGATTGTTGAGGCACCCGAAGAAAAGGCAGAAATTGCCGCCTTAATTTTAAAAGAAGAAATGGAAAACGCTGTACAACTTAAAGTGCCTATGACGGTTGATGCCAACATCGGCAAAACGTGGTACGACGCGAAAGGTTAAAATGAATAAAAAACTGACAATTTTCGTCTGCACGGGTAACACCTGCCGCAGTCCAATGGCAGAGGCTTTGTTTAAAGCCGGTTTATCAGAGGATGAAAAGTTAAAAATCGAGGTTAAAAGCTACGGACTTTCAGCTTTCGGCGGTGACAGTGCAAGTGAAAACGCAATAGAGGTTATGCGTGAACAAAATATTGATATTTCCGCCCACCGTTCAACGCCTTTAAGCCAATTTGCCGTTGATAATGCGGATTTAATTGTAACTATGACCGATTCACACACTAATGCTCTATTATCCGTCGGTGTGCCAAATGAAAAAATTATCACTCTCAATGTTCCCGACCCGTTTGGTGGAAGTTTAGACGATTACCGCCACTGTGCCGACGAAATCAAATCAAAGTTGGAGGACGTTTATGCTTATATTAGAAAAAGTTAACATTCGTCCTGCCGAAATTACAGATGCAAAAGACATTGCCGAAACCGAAAGTTTGACTTTGGGTGCGGAGGCTTGGACTGAAAACGGAATTATAGAAACACTTAACCGCAACGGACACTATTTCGTTATCGAGGTGGACAGCAAAATCGTCGGTCACGGTGGATTTACCGCCGTTTTGGACGAAGGTGATATTACCAATATCGCCGTCCGACCTGAATTTCAGCGAAAAGGCTTGGCAACTAAAATTTTAGAAACTATGATTACTTCTGCAAAGAAGCAAAACCTCAAATTTTTAACCCTTGAGGTTAGAAGCCAAAATATACCCGCTATAAGTCTTTACGAAAAATACGGATTTACTGTCAAAGGCGAACGTAAAAACTTCTACCGCAATCCAACCGACTCAGCAAAAATTATGACTTTAGACTTTTAAAGAAGGTACATATATGAAAATTTTAGCAATTGAATCCTCTTGTGATGAAACTGCTGCCGCAGTGGTTGAGGGACGAACTGTTTTATCCAACATTGTCGCAACTCAAATTGCCGAACACAAAATTTACGGTGGAGTTGTACCGGAAATTGCCTCCCGCCGTCACTGTGAGGCCATTTCAAGAGTAGTTAACGATGCTGTCAGTGAAGCGGGACTCACTTTAAACGATATTGATGCTATTGCCGTCACCCACGCCCCCGGTCTTATCGGTGCATTATTAGTGGGTGTAAACTATGCAAAAGGTCTTGCTATGTCACTTAACAAACCGCTTATTCCGGTGCATCATTTACGAAGTCACATTGCCGCAAACTATATTTCACACCCTGAATTAGAACCACCGTTTTTATGCTTGCTTGTTTCGGGCGGTAACAGTTTGATTGTAAAGGTTAACTCTTATACCGATTTCGAGATTATCGGCAGAACTCGTGACGATGCCGCAGGTGAATGTTTTGATAAATCGGCAAGGTCGATGGGACTTGACTATCCGGGCGGTGTAATGCTCGACAAAATTGCAACTGAACCCGACTTCAAAAAATACCCGATGCCGTGGCCAAAGGTTGACGGTTGTGAGCTTGACTTCAGTTTTTCCGGACTTAAAACCGCCGTCATAAACCTAACCCACAACGCCGAACAAAAAGGTACCCCTATTGATGTACCGGTGTTGTCCGCAACAGTACGCCGCCGCGTTTGTGATATACTTATTGCCAACACGCTTAAAGCTGCCGAACAAACAGGAATGAAAAAAATTGTAATTGCGGGCGGTGTTTCCGCCAACTCCGAATTGCGTCAAAGAATGACAGCGGAATGTGAAAAAAACAGATTTCTGCTTTACTACCCCGAAAAGAAATACTGCGGTGATAATGCTGCCATGGTTGGTGCTCAGGCTATTTACGAGTATCAAAACGGCAATATTGCAAATAGTGAACTGAACGCCACCGCAACATTAAATATTGACTATATAAAATAAGAAGAGAGATAAATTATGGCAGGAAAGAAAACAATTGAAGCGTTAACACTTCACAAAAAAGGCTTTAACTGTGCACAAGCCGTGTTACTGCCTTTCTCCGAAGAATTGGGACTTGACCGCAAAACCGCTATGGCTATAGCCGAGGGCTTCGGTGCGGGAATGGGCGGCTGTAAGTTGACCTGCGGTGCTTTATCCGCCGCAATAATGATTGCGGGAATGAAAAACAGTTGTGGTAACCTTTTATTGCCCAATTCCAAAACCTCAACCTATGCTCTTTGCCGTGAAATCAACGAGGCTTTCGAAAAGGAAATCGGCTCGTGTATTTGTGGAGAAATTAAGGGTATTGCAACCGGAAAGCCTTTAAAAACCTGCGACGAATGTATAATGGCAGGTGCAAAGTTAGCAGAGAAAATCATGACAAAATAAAACATTAAAACAACAAAAACCGATACACTGTAAAAGCTACAATGTATCGGTTTTTTATCTGTTAAAAAATCAAATTCCTTTGTATTTCCTCCTTGTTGCCATTCCTCCGCGAATATGCCGTTCTTCTTTGTTATGCTCTAAAACCACCTTGACCCTGCCCCACAATTCCGGGTCTGCCCTGCGTAACCGCTCGGTTACGTCTTTATGTACTGTAGATTTAGAAATTTTAAACTGCTTGGCACACGCTCTTACGGTGGCATTGGTTTCGACTATATACTCCCCTAACTCGGCGGCTCGAATACTCACATTACTCCTCATACAATCAACTCCTAAAGCGGTTAGTTAATTCTATGATACAGTTCACAAATTTATTCCATTAACCCTTGACAATGACACTAATTAAAAATATACTTAAATAAAAGAAATCAAGAAAGGACAACGCTATGAAGCTTTGTTTGGTTATCCCCTGCTATAATGAGGAAGAAGTTTTACGAGAAACCGCAAAACGCCTTGCTTTAAAATATGATTCACTCATTTCGGTCGGAAGTATATCTTTTGACAGTAAAATTGTTTTTGTTGATGACGGTTCTAAAGATAAAACCTGGGAAATTATAACCGAAATTTCCAAAACCAGCGATTATTTTGAGGGAATTAAGTTGAGCCGAAACCGCGGACATCAAAATGCCCTTTTGGCAGGACTTATGGCGGTTAAGGAAAAGTTTGATGCTGTAATTTCAATGGATGCCGACCTGCAGGATGACATCAACGCCATTGACAAAATGATTGAAAGCTATCATTCTGGTCACGACGTGGTTTACGGTGTCAGAGCCACCCGCAAAAAAGACTCATTTTTCAAAAGAACAACTGCACAAGGGTTTTACAAACTTATGAAACTTTTGGGTGCTGAAACGGTCTACAATCACGCTGATTATAGATTATTAAGCCGTCGTGCTTTAGACGCTTTGGAGGATTTCCAAGAGGTTAACCTCTTTTTACGCGGTATCGTGCCTATGATAGGATTTTCGTCCGATATAGTTTACTATGAACGCAGTGAACGTTTTGCAGGCAAATCCAAATACCCGTTAAAGAAAATGTTGAGTTTTGCTTTTGAAGGTATCACCTCCTTAAGCATTAAACCTATTAACTTGATTATCCGTTTAGGTGTTTTACTTGTAATTTTAGGTGCGGGAATTTTAATTTATTCTTTAGTTCAGCACTTTTTAGATAATACCACAGCAGGTTGGACAAGTCTTATGGCTTCAATTTGGGTTTTGGGCGGACTTCAACTTTCGGCAATCGGTGTTATCGGAAAATACATCGGGAAAATTTACCTTGAAACCAAACACCGCCCAAGATATATAATTGAAAAAAACACATTGGATGATAAATAAACAAATAAAATTAAAGACCGAGTTGGTTCACCAACTCGGTCTTTTTTAATTATATGGTTCTACTGCTGTGACAGGTTAAGTAAATAATCTGTCGATTCTTTGCCAACTCCTGCAACATTTTAAGTGAATTATTAAGTTTTGTATCATCGAGATTGACAAACGGGTCATCCAAAATCAACATTGGCTGTTCCTTTTCAAACAGTGCATCAGCTAACGACAGTCTCATTGCAAGGTTCATCATATCCTGAATACCAACGCTAAAATATGCCTGCTCCTTAACCTTACCAACGCGTTCAACCGATATCTGAAGCTCGGGGGTGATGATAAAATCGTCCGGCTTACCGTTCAATATATTACAGTAGGACTTAAACCCTGCACTCATACGGTCTAAATAACGCGTGGAAAGATTTTCTTTGGCAGTTGCCAACAAGGTCATCGTGGTTTTCAAAACCTCGTGATGAGCCTTTTTCTCATTAAGCTCTGACTTAACCCCGTCCAACTGCTCCTCATACTGCGGTAAAAGTTCGCACTCTGCCGAAAGTTTTGTAGATTCGGCAATTTTACGGGTTAACTCATCCTGCAAACAATCAATCTCGCCATTGAGTTTTCTTTCAGTTGAAAGCAGTTCCTCACGGTCAAACTCTATATTAGTATCACTATTCAGATTAACTTGAGGCATTTTAGCCAAACGTTCTGTTTTGACTTTAATTTCATCTGCATAACTTTCAGCATCTTTGACATCCTGCAGAACGCCTGCTACCTTGCCTTGAGGGTTGTTGCCGTACTTTTCAAAAAAGAGCCTTAAACTTTCCTTGCACTCGTTAACTCGGCTTTGACGTGCGACAATTTTACCGTTTCGCTCCTCTGTTGCGGTTTTAAGCCGCACATATTCCTTAAAATTATCGGCAATTGTATTTACATCACTTTCAAAATCGGTAACCGGTAAATATTTTTCAACAAAAACTGTTAGTTCACTTGTTAAACTCTCACACTCTACACCTGTTTCTTCAAGTTCACGTGCTAACACTTTGGTGTCACCGCCCTTACCGGCAGTTAAAATCTGCTTTTTGAGATACAAAAAGCCTGCAACACCGATACCCAAAACGCCAAAAGCCAGCAAAATGATACCTATTGCCGTTTGAAACACGGTCACAACTGCACCTAAAACCAGTAAGATTGCTGCCAAAATTACCGCAATCTTAACACCTGCTCCACCGGCAGTTTGAGCCGTTGCGGTTGCAGAAACCTGCGGTTTTAATGTGTCGGCTTTAAGCTTTAATCCTGCTAATCTTGAGGCCTTTTGTTTAAAACTTGCTACCTCATCTTCGGCTACAATCCCATTTTTGAAAAATGCTTTCACATCTTCAAAAGCCAAGTCTTCAGAAGTATCATTCAATAAAAACTTAAGTTCGGTTTCGGTTGTTTCCAAAACAGACTCTTGCTCAGTTGCTTCGGACACTTGCATTTCACCGGGCAACCCGTCAGGGTAACGCTTCAAAATTAAATCTTGTTTTCTTTTAAGCTCAGCAATTTCAACCTCCAACATTTCGCGAGCCTTTTTTTGCTCACTTAATGCCGCCATATCGGATGCGACAGTAATATTCTGACGCACTTTAGTCTTTTTGGCAGTTAGTTCCTCTTTTCTTTCTTTTAGTTCTTTAATTTCCTCATTGACACGATTTAAATTCAACTCTGTAGCTTCGGCATCTCTAATTTTTTTAGCCAAAAGTTCGACACTTGACTCCAAATCACTGATTAAGCCCTTGTTTCCTCTTAAAGCCTGATATTCCTTTGCTCTTTTTTCAAGCATTGAGTAGGCTTTATCATAATTTCCAAGGTCATCGCTGTTTTCAACCAATCCCGTAAGCTTAGCGTTTATACCAATGTTCATTTCAACATTGTCGTAATCCTGCGGAACATAAACACTACGCTCAAAACTTTCGGCGTCAATACCAAAAAGTTCTAAACCGATATTTTCACTGTAATCACCTGAAACCCTGCCGGTTAAAAGGTCATACAGTTTAAAAGTGTCCCCTGCCTTATCAGAAAAAGACCTTTCAATACGGTACTTCTTTCCGCCTGCTTCAAAATCAAGCGTACCGCCGAAAAGACCACCCTGCCATGGTGTTAACCTCATTCGCTCATTTTCGGAAATCTTTTTCTTGGTGGTTTTAGGTAAACCGTAAAACATTGCCTTAAAAAACAGTGATAAGGTTGATTTGCCAAAACCGTTTTGCTCATTTATAACGGTAAGTCCGTCAGAAAATGACATTTTAAAGCCGGACAAAGTGCCAAAATTTTCAACATTACAAGCCAAAAGTTTCATTAAAGCACCTCCTGACCGCTAAGTGCTGCTAATCCGCACTCAATAACGCGGGACTTCATTTCATCAGGCAAATCAGAAGCCATAGTCACCCTTATAAATTCACCTTTTAAGGAAACGTCATTCAAATAATCCTCAATTTTCAATTCAACTCTGGTGTTATCCTTAACCTTTGCAAACCAAAATTTATCATTAAGATGCTTTTTAAAATATTCAATATCCTTTATCACTTCGGGTGAAAGTCCGCCTGAAAGCACCACCTTAACCATAGCATTCGGATTGATTTTTGCCGAAAGTTCCTCAATCCTTTTAAGGATTTCCGCCGAATCCTCACACCCTGAAACATTACATTCAATCTCAACAATATCTCTGATTGAATTTTTGATAAATGTGTGTGTAAACGTGCCGTTTTCGTCTATATCAAGCAGTATAAAACCTTTATCACCGCACTCATCAAAACCGCGACCCTCTAAACAACCGGAATACGCCCAAATACCGTCCTTTCCTAAACTGCCTACTTCGTATTTATGGTAATGACCTAAAGCTAAATAGTTTATACCTTTATCATTTAACTCTGAACGGTTTATCATATCAACACCCGAAGAAGTGCTAATTTCGCCGTGCATTGTGACAATGTTAAAACAATCCCTATTTAACATCAAACCTCCGTAGATGTGACGGCAGTTTTCCTCGGTCAGTTCAACACCGGTTACGGTAATATTACCGTAATTAAAGCTCGACCATTTATCAGAAAACAACTTTAAATTTGGGGGCAAATCACACTCTGCCAATGATTTTCCGACATCGTGGTTGCCGCAAAGATATAAGAATTCCGTTTCTTTGCATTCTAAAATTTTCCCTAAAATCAAATCTCTTGTGGTTGGTAACATACGGTTTGTATCAAACAAGTCCCCCGCCATTATGACAGCTGTCACGTTGTTTTCTTTTGCGTAATCAACCATTCGGCAGAACGCCATTTTTATTTCATTTTTTCGCTCGCGTGATTTCAACGGTGGCAAATTAGACTCTAACTTTGAATCTAAATGCAGGTCGGCACAATGAATTATTTTCATAATATTCGTCCTATGTATTTATCCTTTTTTATAATCTAAATGCTTCTCACAAAACTCATTAAAACAACAAATTTCACAGTTTGGCTTTCTTGCAGTGCAAACTGCTCTGCCATGAAGTACGGCACGGTGGCAAAATCCGTGGGATTTATCCGGGGGCAAAATTTCTCTCATCTCGCGTTCGACTTTTAACGGGTCGGTGGTTTTTACGAAACCAATCCGATTGCAAAGCCTTATAAAATGCGTATCGGCAACCACTGCAGGCTTGCCGTAAATATCACCGACAACCAAATTCGCCGTTTTTCTTCCAACACCGGGGAGTTTAGTCAATTCCTCAATTGTATCAGGCACTTTACCACTGTAATTTTCGACCAGCATTTTGCCAATGCCCACCAAATCAGCCGCTTTTGTTTTATAAAGTCCGCAAGTTTTGATTAACTCCTCAACCTCTTTTATATCGGCTTTTGCCATACTTTCGGCATCAGGAAACCTTTTAAAAAGTGCAGGAGTAACAATATTAACGCGCGCGTCGGTACATTGAGCTGAAAGTCTTGTTGCAATCAGCAATTGAAACGCATCACCCTCGTGATAATCGAGCGAACAAACAGCACCTGTATATTCCTTTTCAAAAATTTCAGAAGCTACGACGCCTAATCTTTTTTTATCCTTTTTGTTCATAAAACCTCTTATTTTACCTCGTCAGGTTTATACTTAACCTTAAAGCCTTGACCCCAATTTGATGTATCAAATGAGCCTGCCGGTTTTTTAACAGTAATTGTATGCAGATACTTGCACGAATTAAACGCCATAGCACCCACACTCTCAACCGACTCCGGCAATGTAATATAATTCATTTTCCAACAGTTTTGGAATGCTTCTTCGCCAATTGTTTTCAAACCGTTACCCAACTCAACACTGCTTAACCCGACACAGTACGAGAATGCACCCTTGCCGATGCTTTGAAGTGCATCACTAAAAGTCATTTTATCAAATTTCAAGCACTGCTCGAAGGCATAATCGCCAACCGATACAAGACCTTCCGGCATTTTAGGTGAAGTTAACAATTCGCAACCACTGAAAGCCTTTTCTTCGATACTGACAACACCATCAGGAATGATTACTTCACCCAAGCTTTTGCAACCGTAAAACATAGATTTCGGCACAATTTTAAGTCCTGACGGCAGTTTTACCGACACTAAATATTTGCACTGACCAAGACAACCCTCAAGCTCGGTTGCCGATTCAGGAAAAATCATCTCGACTACAGAATTTTCATAAAAAGCATCCTGACCAACGGATACAAGTCCCTCATTAAGCGTAATCTTTTTAAGCTTAGTACAACCTAAAAATGCACCGGCACCGATTTTTTTAAGACCGTTTCCTGCTGTAAACTCAGTTAAACTAATACACTTTTCAAATGCACTGACACCTATTTCGGTCAATGAGTTCGGCAGTTTTAAATCATTTAACAAACGGCAATCGAAAAATGCCTTGTCACCGATTGTTATAAGCCCTTCTTTAAAAGTAACTCTTTCAAGGCTTAAACACTGATAAAATGCATTTTCCAAAATACTTTTCAAAGTTGACGGCAGTTTTACGGTTTTTAGTCCTGCACAAAAACTAAATGCACCGTCTTCAATCGTTTCAACACCGTCTGGCAACTCAATAAATGCCAAACCTGAGCAACGGCTAAAAGCCTCTGCTTTAATTGTTTTAACGGTTGACGGAAGTTTTACTGACGTAATGCCTGATTGATTTTTGAAAACTCCCTCACCCAAAACGGTAACGTCTTTACCCTTTAACGAATCGGGTACGGTGACAACACTGGCGGAGCCTATATATGCCATAAGCTCGGTATGGTCGGAAAAAACTTTATATTGAAAACCGTCACTTTCAAAAACGGTACCTTTTCCACCTTTGCAACCCGCAAAAAGCGAAAAAACCATTATTATTAAAACAAAAACCGAAAGCACTTTTTTAATAGTGGCTGTCATGCTAAAGCCTCCCGAACTAAATTATAATGATTAATATTATTTACTGTTTTCTTTTATTCATTTCCAACTGTGCCATAACAAGACCGTAGTAAATACCCTTCTTCTTTAACAACTCGTTATGAGTGCCAAGTTCGGCAATTTTATGGTCATCAATTACGGCAATACGGTCGGCATTTTTTAAAGTAGACAGTCTATGTGCAATTGCAAATGTTGTTCTGCCCTGCCTCAAACGTTCCAAAGCACCCTGAATCTGATACTCGTTTTCAGTGTCAAGTGCCGAGGTTGCCTCGTCTAAAATAAGAATTTTCGGGTCACCCAAAATTGCACGTGCGATAGCAATACGCTGTTTTTCGCCACCCGAAAGTGTATGGCCTTTTTCACCGACGTAGGTGTTATAGCCATCGGAAAGCTTACAGATAAATTCGTGAGCATTAGCCGCTTTTGCTGCCTTTATAACCTCTTCCAAGGTAGCATCAGGTCGTGCAAAGCGAATATTATCCAAAACAGTTCCCGCAAAAAGAAAAGTTTCCTGCAGCACAACCCCGATTTGACGGTGATAATCAGCCAGGTCGTAATCCTTAATATCAACACCGTCAACCGTAATTTTACCCTCATCAACATCATAAAGACGCATACAAAGGTTAATAAATGTGGATTTTCCGCAACCAGAAGCACCTACCAAACCTATCATTTCACCGGGTTTGACGTCAATATTAATACCGTCAAGCACTATTTCGTGAGAACAATATCCAAAAACCACATCCTTAAAGGATATCTCTCCTTTGATATCCTTTTTAACGGCATTTTCCGTCTGTTTAATGTCGGGCGTTTCCTCTAAAACATCATAAATACGGTCTAAACTTGTTGTCATATTAACAATCTGTCGAGGTAAGAAAGACATCCAACTTAAAGGACCTAACAACATTCCGGCGTAAGACACAAACTGCATCAACTCACCTGTGGTCATTTGTCCGCCTAAAACGTCTAATCCACCTAAATAAACAATCAAATATGTACCGAACGACAAAAGCAAAGACAGCACCGGAAAAACCGTTGCAAAAAACTTCTCGTTTTTACGCTGAACTGCGGCAAAATCGTCATTGAGATTATTAAAAACCTCAATCTCGTTTTTCTCACGTCCGTAAGACTTGACAATTCTAATTCCTGACAGAACATCCTGCAATTTATTGTGAATCTTATCACTTTTGCGACGCTGACGATGGTAAATTTTACGAATGTACGGCCAGAATGTACGTGCAAACGTAACAATAAGCGGTGCGAACACAAAAGCCGCCAATGCCAATTTCCAATTAAGTATTAACATCAACACTGCCAATGCCACGAGCGTAACCACTTGATGAAACATATTGCAAAAACTGTTTGCAAAAAACGTTCTTATACTATACGTATCGTCAAAGACTCGATGCATAATCTCACCTGTGCTTCGTTTATTTAAAAACGACATCGAAAGTTTTTGCAAATGGTCAGTCAACTTGTGACGTAAATCATAGCTTATTTTAAGACTTAGACGGGTACTTAGATAACTCTTAAGCAATTGACCCAAAAAGCCTATAAATATAACCGAACTGTAAATTGTCATAAAAACGGCGATATTTTTAACAGTACCCTTGCCGACTGAAAGATAGCCGTCAACAAACCAACGTAATACAAACTGCTGGCCCAAATTTAATGCAGTGGTAATAAACATTATGGCGAAAATAACCGTAAACATCGGCCAATGCGGACGGCTGATGTCCAACACACGATTAATACTGCGACTAGCCTTATTGCATTTAGGACAGAACCCTGCACCGTTAAGCACACGTCCACACTTTTTGCATTGCTTTTCGCGGTCATGATTTTGGATAACACGCTCGGTGTTACCTTGGATAAAGAGGTTCACACCTCGGCTTAAACAAGCAAACTGTATGTTTGTTTTAGCGGTAAAGCGCGCAAAGATACACTCCTCACCGTTTCGAGTCACGGTGAAAAGACCACTATCAACCTGATTGCGCACCTGTACCTTTTCGCAATCCGAGAGCTTTATTAAACTGTGCTGTCCACCGTTAAAGCTGAACAGAAATGATTTGGTTGCACCGACGTAAAAGGTTTCAGTAAACCGCCCCGATAAATCAATATCGGGATGTATACAGTAAACCGGCTCTTCATCGGTGAACCCTTTGAGCCGTCGGGAATACTCTGACGGCAACTTTAAATTAAGCTCCATATCTATCCTCTAAAAATAAAATTACAAATAAAGGTCTAACTTTTTCATTTCTTTGGGTGTAAGCTTAGTTAAGTCCTCTAAAAAATATCTGTTTTCATTAGAATCTTTGATAATTACACCTTTTCCGTGGTGAATAACGGCACCTGCCGAACCCGAAGAACTTGCAAATTTTGCTTTTCCGCAATCGGTATCTACCGTCCAATAAGTATAGCCGTATTCTTCCTTAACACTGATAATACGGGTGACTTTTGGCATATAATACCGAAGTTTCAACTGCTTTTTAAGGATTTCAACAGTTTTGGACTCGAAATCACTCAAATTTTCAATCATTCCAAGTTCTTCCTGCTTGCCGTCAGGCAAACGGATTGATAAGTATTTTTCAGGCTCGGTCAACGGGAATGAGCAAATTACATTTACATAAGGATAATCCTCACCATTGATTTTAGCACCTAAAAGTCCGCCCTTGGTTTCGTAAAACTCGGCATTTTCGGGAGTAAGTCTTAAAATATTCAATTTTTTCTCTGCTTGCTCTTTTTCAACATCTAAAATATCTTCAGCCATAATTTACTCCTTTCATTCGCCGATACTGCGGAATTTTAACGCTTCATTCTGTATCTTTACAAGCTTATAATATGTACCCTTTGCCCTGATAAGCTCATCATGTGTGCCGTTTTCAACGATTTTGCCGTCCTCAATAACAATAAGCTTATCAGCACTTCGCAACGTTGAAATTCTATGGGCAATCGACAGTGTTGTCCTGCCTTTTGACAGTTCTTCCAATGCATTTTGAATTTTTCGCTCAGTTTCGGTATCAACCGCCGCCGTTGCTTCATCTAAAATTAAAATTTTGGGATTTGAAAGTATTGCACGGGCAATTGACAAACGTTGACGCTCACCGCCCGATAAACTTCGACCGCCAGTACCGACGTAAGTGTCATACCCGTCGGGCAATTTTAAAATAAAATCGTGGGCACCTGCCGCAACAGCGGCGTTCAAAACTTCGCGGCGGTCGGCTTTTGGGTTGGCATAGGCTATATTATCGAAAATTGAGCCTTTAAAAATATATGTTTCCTGACTAACCAAGGCAACCGCACTTCTTATATCCTCAAACCGCATATCTCTTAAATCTACGCCATCTAAATATATATGACCTGAATTTGGGTCATAAAGCCTTGTTATAAGGTTTGCAAGCGTTGATTTACCGGCACCTGATTTGCCAACGATACCTAAGGTTTCACCGGGATTTACAGTCAATGACACGTTCTTTATAACTTCACGGTTTTCCTCATAACCGAAGGTTACATTTTTAAGCTCAATTTTACCATTTATTTGGTTTAATTTTAAAGGCTCTGTCGTTTCAACGACATCCGGTTTAGCATCAATAATCTCAAAAATACGTTGTGCCGAGTTCATAGACGACGACCACCAACGGAAAATATGCGAGAAAAAGTTTGCCGGGTCAGAAAGCAACGAAACATAACCGGTAAAGGTAATCAACTCTCCGTATGACATTTGAGGTTTAAACACAGCCAAAACAAAACAAACACCGACACCCCAAACCGCCAAAGCAGAAACCGCCTTTGCAACCTCATACATGGCGGTAAATTTAAGGAAGTCGGAGGCCAAGCG
>JAZOQN010000100.1:0-3124 GCA_045656125.1 Acutalibacteraceae bacterium | reverse complement strand
TTAATTCTATAAGTGCCAAGGTCGGTGCGAAGTCCTTCAATATTAAGCGGTAAAGCATAGTTTACCAAAGCCTCACGGCGTTCTTCTTCTGACTTTTCGACGAATGAATCCCTATGAATGTCCGAGAACTCTTTTGCTCTTTCAGTAATATCGGCACCGTGGTAGCCGTCTTCGGGGAATTCAACCGAAGAATCAAAAATCTGCAAATAACGTGCCTCTAAAGATGCACCGAATTTTGCAATCTGATTACCTGCATCGTTAACATAGAATTCTCTTGTTACATCATAGCCTGCTTTATCTAAAACAGCGGCCAAACAGTCACCCAAAGCACCGCCTCTGGCGTTACCGATATGCATAGGGCCGGTAGGGTTAGCTGAAACGAATTCTACCATAACCTTTTTGCCCTGACCAATATCGGACTTACCGTAATCATCACCGCTTTTCAAAACATCATTAACGATAGCGGCATAATAGCGGTCAGACAAGAAAAGATTTATAAATCCCGGACCTGCTATCTCACACTTTTCAATATAGGTGCCTTCAAAATCGAAGTTTTCTGCCAATGTTTCGGCAATCTTTCTTGGGTTTGAGCGAAAAGCCTTTGCCCAAACGAGTGCTGCATTCACAGCAAAATCACCGTGTGCACGGTCAGCCGGCACTTCAACGTTGAAATTCAGCAACTCTGCCTCGGGTAATGAACCATTGGCAATTGCCTTTTTTGCGGCATTAACAATAATATCCTTAATACTTTCTCTTGTTGATTTCACTATTTTCGACATATTTCACATTCCTCTGCTTACGCTTGTTTTACGGTTATTTCAACCTTATTTCTACTCAACAACTGACAGTTTGCATCAAGTGTGTAGCTCATAAAAAGCTCACCGCCGTCAGCATTTATACCATTCTTTATCATTTCACCGAAAATACCCATTGTAATAGTACCTTGACCGGTTTCATAATGACAAATGTGGCGTTGACCACGCTTAATATACATTCTCGAATTGAGTGCACCCGAACGGGACATCACAACCGAATCATCCTCAGGGTCAATTTTTATAACACAACTGACACCCTTTATACCCGTTGCAGCACTGTCATCATACTTCAAATAGGTTTTTCCGGCAATAACATTCATCTTGCCAACAGTAGTAACCTCGACAACATCGCTTTCGCCGTCAACCTCTTGAGTGCCTTTTATATCAATAATAACGTCCTTCATTTTCCCTTAAAAATCCTCCAAACTGACGGTTTCGACATCTGAAATTTCATTCCCCAATAAGATACCGGCAGTAGCTGAGAATGATTGAGGTCGGTCACTGACAAAATATCGTCGCCGTCCACCCTCACCCAAAAGACCGTTTTCTCTTAGGTATTCAGCCGCAGTTAAAGCTGCTTCGGTGCCTGAATTAATAAGTACAACATCTTTACCCATAATATCGGCAATGATTTCTTTAATTGCAGGGAAATGAGTACAACCCAAGATTACCGTATCAACCCCCGTTTCAATCAGCGGTTGTAAGTAACGCTTTGCAGTGGCAACTGTTACTTCGTCATTTCGGTCAATCCATCCCGCCTCAACCAATTGCACAAACATCGGGCAAGCTACCTGAACAATCTCTAAATCAGGATTGATTTCGAGCATTTTGAGTTTATAAGAATTACTGTTAACTGTGGCCGAAGTGCCCAAAACACCGATTTTACCGTTTCTTGTGGCCTTTACCGCCGCTTTGGAAGCAGGGGTTACAACCTCAATAAACGGTACGGGCAAACCGTTAGCAGTATGAGAAGCAACCGAACTTACTGTACCGCAAGCTGCTATAATCAGCTTAACATCGTGCGACAGTAAAAACTTCTCATCCTCTTTAGCGTATTTTACAATGGTTTCAGCACTGCGTGTACCATAAGGCACACGGCCTGTATCACCAAAATATATTATATTTTCACAAGGCAAAACTCTATTCAATTCTTTAATAACTGAAAGACCGCCTAATCCTGAATCAAAAACGCCTATAGGTCTTGAATCCATCAAAACACTCTCCAATCAATTCAGTGCACATAATCATTGAAAAATTATATCACATTATTTTATCATAGAACTCTAAAAAAAGCAAACCCTATTTTACTAAATAATATGAGATGTTACAAAAAATATTTTATTGAAATATATTAACATTGGTAGTAAAATTATAAACGGCATTTCATTTAGAGTTTCAGGGGGTGGCAAAATGACGGATATCAAGGTAAGATTTGGTGAAATTGCGATTTTACTCGCGGCTACAACGTGGGGTTGTATCGGACTTTTCACCCGCACAATGCTCAAAATAGGCTTTACCGCGGTTCAAATTGTTGCCATTCGTGCCGTTATTACCGTCTTATTAATGGCAGTTGTGATTTTGATTGTTGACCCAAAGTTGTTCAAAATTAAACCTCGTGACCTTTGGATGTTTTTCGGTACAGGTATTTTAAGTTTTCTTTTCTTCAATATTTGTTATATGTCATCAATCGGTGAAAACTCTCTTTCAGTCGCTTGCATTTTGATGTATACCTCGCCCATTTGGGTGGCCACGCTTTCCCTTTTGCTTTTTAAAGAAAAAATGACCTTGCAAAAAATCACCGCTTTTATATTGGCTTTCGGTGGCTGCATCATGATGTGTTGCTCTGATTCTTTGAAGCTTACCAAAATCGGTTTGGTTTTTGGACTTGGCTCGGGATTAGGCTATGCTCTTTACAGCATTTTCGGTAAATACGCCGCCGAAAAGTACAATTCACTCACCATCACCTTTTACACCTTTTTATTCGGTTCTGTCGGTGTGCTGCCGCTTTGCGATATGCCACGCCTTTTGCCGTTAGTGAGTGATTTTAAAGGTATCGCACTATCGGTAGGTGTTGCAATTGTATGCACAGTTTTACCCTACTTACTTTACACCTACGGATTGTCCAAAACCGGTGCAGGAAAGGCCTCGGTAATTGCAATTTTAGAGCCTGCCGTTGCCTCGTTAGTCGGTGTTTTATTCTATAACGAGGATTTGGGATTATTAGGATTTTTCGGGCTAATTTTAGTTATAACCGGTTTGATTTTTCTTGAAATCGGTCACACCTTGAAATTACGCAAAACACGTTGAAA
>JAZOQN010000099.1:0-8107 GCA_045656125.1 Acutalibacteraceae bacterium | reverse complement strand
ATTCCAGCCTTCCAAGCTGATTACGTGGGTTCGATTCCCACTACCCGCTCCAATTATTCTTCTGATATAATTTTGTATAAATGCTCCTTTAGCTCAGTTGGTTAGAGCAACCGGCTCATAACCGGTAGGTCCCGGGTTCGAACCCCTGAAGGCCCACCACATTTTTAAGAGTCTAACTAAATAAAGGGGCATAGCTCAGTTGGTAGAGCAGCGGTCTCCAAAACCGCGTGCCGAGGGTTCGAATCCTTCTACCCCTGCCATTAATAAGAGGTACACCAAAAGGTGTACCTCTTATTAATTATTGTGGGTTTTGATTGACTTGAACTTTTTTCGTCGAAGCAGTCGCAAACACGCGATAGTGTTTGCGAACTGTGAAGTCTCGAGCACACGAGATTTATCGGGCACCACCCGCAGTGGTCGATAAATTAGTGAGCACAGAGTATCCTTTTACCCCTGCCAAAACAAAATCCTGTCGATTATTGTCGGCAGGATTTTTGTTGTGTACTATTCAGTTTTCATTATTCACTATTCATCATTCATTCGACAGAATTTTTAATGAATAATGAATAATGGAGTTGTTTCGCAATGAATAAACGGAATATGCCATGATTTAATATGCAGGAGTTCAAACACAATGGTTAATTTTTAATAAAAAAGTCACCCGTTATATTGGGTGACTTTTATTCTTTAACTGTTTAACTTTTTTCAATATTTTTTCCCAATTACTAAATGCAAGTGAACCGAGAAATCCTAATATTAACAATACAAATGAAATGTATGTTTTAGCATTAAATTCGATAACACAACTTTCGTTCAGTACACTTGGAATAACCGAAATAAATAAGCCAAAAATCACGGAAAAAGTTAAAGTATAGCATTTTGAAATTAATTTGTTTATTATAAACGATATGATTAAAACTCCAAGCAATACACCGACTGCGGCGGGAATTAACACTGCAAAATTTAAATTTGCAAGCGAACTGACCCATAAGTCATATAGACCTAACGCTGAAAGCACAGCGGCACTGTCAATACCGGGAACAATATAAGATGTAGCAACGACGAAACCCAAAAGTATAGACTGAAATAAATTGGGATTTGTGATAGGTGGGAAGAAGTTACGGTTAAGTCCGAATATAAAAAACCCAATTGATAACGCAATAATGATAGCTATGTAATATTTCCAATTAAATCCGTTTTTTCTGACTTCACGCCAAAATAAAGGAACAGAGCCTAAAATTAATCCCAAAAAAGTAAAACGAGTTTGCATTTGGTATTCAATCAGCAACCAATCTACAAGCTTGCTAAAAAGGAAAATGCCACACAAAACACCTAATCCTAACGGGAACAAAAACAGTATGTTCTTTTTAAAGTTTTTAAACAAACCGCTTATTGCGGCGATAGTTTTGCGGTAAAGCCCGAAAATTACAAGCAAAATGCTACCGCTCAATCCCGGTGCAACCGCACCTAAACCGATAACGATTCCCTTAAAAAAGTTCATAAACCATATCTCCCAATAAAATATACGAGAATTATAACACATTGTCAAATAAAAATAAAGTATTTTATTTTATTATAAAAACTATTTTTATTTAATTTAACTATATGATTTTTTCGAATTCAATTTTCATAAAATATTTAATTTTGATATAACAAAATAATTTATTTTAAAAAATTAATAAATATTAGAAAAAACACTTGATTTTTTAAAAATGTTACTGTATAATGTACCGGTAACATTCGCCGGAATGATGGAATTGGCAGACGTGCTGGACTCAAAATCCAGTGGTAGCGATACCGTGCGGGTTCGACCCCCGCTTCCGGCACCAAAACTTCTTGTTCATTTGAACAGGAAGTTTTTTTATTTTTGTTGACAAAGTGTTAAGTATATTTTAAACTAAAATTAGACTGTAATTTTTGGAGAAGTTTATGTTTAGCGTAATTTTTGATATGGATGGAACGTTGTTTGATACACAACGTATTTGTATTCCCGCTTGGGACTTTGCCGGGGAAAATCAAGGTATAAATGAAATGGGGAAGCATGTGCCAATTATTTGTGGTATGAACAACGAAACATGCTATAAGTATCTTTTAGAGCAATATCCTAAAATTGACATTGACCGCTTTAATAATGATGTTCATCAATATTATAATGATAATATGATTGTGAAATTTATGCCCGGTATTGAGCAACTTTTAGAATTTTTAAGAATTAACGGTATAAAAATGGGCTTGGCTTCGGGCTCATCAATGAAAAGTATCAATCATCATTTGAATGTTATGGATGCAGAGAAATATTTTGAGGTTAAAGTTAGTTCTGATGATGTTAAACGGTGCAAGCCATTTCCTGATGTTTTTTTGAAAACCGCTGAATTAATGGGCGTTCAACCAAAAGATTGTTTTGTTTTTGAAGACTCCGTAAACGGCATTAAAGCCGCGAAAGCTGCCGATATGAAGTGTATTGGGATACCTGATATTGTTGATTTCCCAAAAGAAGTTGATGATATGTTGTTTATGAAACTTAAAACAGCCGATGAAATTATTCCGATGTTTTCAAATATAATAAATAATTTAGAATAGAGGTTATAGTATGCATATACCAAGTAAAGACAGATACAGTACTATGAAATATAACAGATGCGGAAGGTCGGGACTTTTATTACCTGCTATTTCCTTGGGATTGTGGCATAATTTTGGGTCTGAATCGCCATTTCACCGTGCACGTCAAATGATTTTGGGTGCATTTGACTTAGGTATTACTCATTTTGATTTAGCAAACAATTACGGTCCTGCAATTGGTACTGCTGAAGAAAATTTCGGTAAAATATTAAATGATGATTTAAAATATTATCGTGATGAGCTTATTATATCTACAAAAGCAGGTTACAGAATGTGGGAAGGTCCTTACGGTGAATGGGGAAGTAAAAAGTATTTGATTTCCAGTCTTGACCAATCTTTAAAACGAATGGGATTGGATTATGTTGATATTTTTTACAGTCACCGTCCTGACCCAAATACTCCTTTAGAGGAAACAGCGGATGCTTTGGCTCAAGTAGTTAAACAGGGTAAAGCACTTTATGTCGGTGTTTCTAACTATAACCCTGAAATGACTGTAAAAATGTATGATTTACTTAAAGAAAGAGGCGTGACCTTACTTATTCATCAGCCAAAGTACTCAATGTTTAACCGTTGGGTTGAAGACGGTCTGCTTGATACATTGGATGAAAAAGGAATGGGTTGTATTGCTTTTTCACCTTTGGCTCAAGGGTTGCTTACCGACCGTTATTTTAACGGTATACCGTCGGATTCAAGGGCAGGTGGCAGCAGTATATTTTTAAGTAACAAAAATATTACTCCTGAAATTTTGGATAAAACCAATAGATTGAATATTTTAGCCAATCAACGCGGTCAAACATTAGCACAGATGGCTTTATCTTGGGTTTTAAGACGAAACACTATGACTTCGGTTATCATTGGTGCAAGTCGTTTTGAACAGATTAACGATAATGTTAAAGCTATTGAAAATCTTGAATTTTCAGCTGAAGAATTAGCAGAAATTGACGAAATTTTGAAATAATAATTAATCCCTATTTCTAAACGAAGTAGGGATTTTAAATTTTAAAACAATTTAGCGATTTAAAGCATTGACAAATTAAACGAGTTGTGGTAAAATATGCAATATCTTGAATTATAGTCATTTGACTTTAAAGAATGTGTGTGAATTTTCTCACATAATACATAAAAAGGATTTGAAAAAATGCCGATTACCGAAATTTTAAAGAAAAATGCCGAACTGTACGGTGATGAAGTGAGTCTTGTCGAGGTCAACCCCGGTGCAGATACTAAAATGACCTGGCGTGAGTTTGCCTTAACTCAGGCTACCGGCTCAAACTATCGCAGAGAAATCACCTGGAAAGAGTTTGACGATACCGCAAGTCGATTTGCCAATTTACTTATTGCAAACGGAGTTAAAAAGGGAACAAAGGTTGCAATTCTTTTAATGAACTGTATTGAATGGTTACCGATTTATTTTGGTATTCTTCGTGCAGGTGCAATCGCAGTACCACTTAACTACCGTTATGCTGCTGATGAGATTAAATACTGCTTGGAAAAAGCAGATGCTGAATATATTGCTTTCGGTCCTGAATTTATCGGTCGTTGTGAACAGATTGCCGATAAGGTTCCGTCAGTTAAAATGTGGCTTTATGTAGGTGAGGGATGTCCCGCTTTTGCAGAAAGTTATAATGATATAATTAACTGTTTCAGTAAAAAAGACCCCGAAATTGAGATTTCAGATTCTGACGACGGTGCAATTTACTTTTCAAGCGGTACAACGGGATTTCCTAAAGCAATTTTACACGCTCACGTAAGCTTGATGCATTCCTGCAAAGTTGAGCAAAACCATCACTCGCAAACACACGATGACGTTTTCCTTTGTATTCCGCCATTGTACCACACCGGTGCTAAAATGCATTGGTTCGGTAGCTTTTTGGTTGGCGGTAAAGCTGTATTGTTAAAGGGTACAACTCCTGAACTAATTGTCAGCACTGCATCCCAGGAAAAATGCTCAATTGTTTGGTTATTAGTGCCTTGGGCTCAGGATGTTTTAGACGCTATCGACCGCGGTGAAATCGACCTTACTAAATATGATTTATCACGTTGGAGATTGATGCACATTGGTGCACAGCCTGTTCCGCCTTCGTTAATTAAGCGTTGGAAAGAAGTTTTCCCGAAACATGATTACGATACTAACTACGGATTAAGTGAATCAATTGGTCCGGGTTGTGTTCATTTAGGTGTTGAAAATATTGACCACGTCGGTGCTATCGGTAAAGCCGGCTATGGTTGGGAAATTAAGATTGTTGATGAAAATAAACAAGAAGTTCAAAAAGGTGAGGTCGGAGAACTTGCAGTTAAAGGTCCCGGCGTTATGAAATGTTATTACAAAGATGACGATGCTACCAATGATGTTTTAAAGGACGGTTGGCTCTTTACCGGAGATATGGCTGAAGAAGACAAGGACGGTTTTATTTGGCTTGTCGACCGCAAAAAAGACGTTATCATCACAGGCGGTGAAAATTTATATCCCGTACAGATTGAAAACTTCTTACGTCAGCAATTAAACGCTATAAAAGACGTTGCCGTTATTGGTTTACCCGATAAACGTTTAGGTGAAATCGCAGTTGCCGTTATCGAAGTTAAAGAAGGATTTGCATTAACCGAGGAGGAGGTTGTTAATGCCTCTAACGGTTTACCGAGATATAAACGTCCGCGTAAAATCATTTTTGCTGATATACCGCGTAACCCTACCGGAAAAATTGAAAAACCTACCTTAAGAAAGCGTTACGGTTCTGAAAGTTTGGTTGCCGAGGCTACCGGTGCTAAAATGTAATTACTCTTTTTGAAAGGATGAATATTATGAAAAAATTACTTCTCGGAAACGCCGCAGTTGCTCGCGGTGCTTTTGAAGCAGGTGTAAAGGTCGTTTCGTCTTATCCCGGAACACCCAGTACCGAGATTACCGAGTCGGTAGTTGAATATGAGAATATCTATGTTGAGTGGGCACCTAATGAAAAGGTTGCCGCCGAGGTTGCAATCGGCGCTTCTATTGCAGGCGGTAGAGCAATGTCTTGTATGAAACACGTTGGACTTAACGTTATGGCTGACCCTGTTTTCACTGTCAGCTACATCGGTTCTAACGGTGGCTTGGTTTTCTGTGTTGCTGATGACCCCGGTATGCACTCTTCACAGAATGAGCAAGACTCACGTCATTATGCCGAAGCTGCTAAAATAATGATGCTTGAGCCTTCAGATTCTTCTGAATGTAAGGAATTTACCAAAAAGGCTTTCAGTTTAAGTGAGGAATATGATACTCCGGTATTTATTCGTCTTTCCACACGTGTTTCACATTCTCAGAGTTTGGTTGAGTTGTGTGACCCTGAAGAAGTTGTATTGAAACCTTATGAAAAAAATATTCCGAAACACGTTATGATGCCGGCTATGGCTAAAGGCAGACACGTCATTGTTGAAGAACGTACATTAAAACTTAAAGCATTAGCCGAAAACTGCGAGTTTAATACGGTTGAGAACAACGGCTCTAAAATCGGTGTTATTGCCGCAGGTACTACATACGTTTACGCAAAAGAGGCTTTGGGTGATAAGGTAGATTTCTTAAAATTAGGTATGGTTTATCCGTTACCCGAAAAACTTATCAAAGATTTTGCTGAAAACCACGATGAACTTTGGGTAATTGAAGAACTTGACCCCGTTATTGAAAATCACGTCAAGGCATTAGGAATCAAATGCAAGGGTAAAGAAAACTTTACTTTACTTGGTGAGTATTCACAAAATATGATTAAAAAGGCTGTTTTAGGTATTGAAACCGAAGCAGTCAAAGACCCTGTAATTCCTAACCGTCCTCCCGTACTTTGTGTCGGTTGTCCGCACAGAGGCACATTCTACGTCTTGAAAAAACTCGGCGTGACCGTTTCGGGTGACATCGGTTGTTATACTCTCGGTGCCGTAGCACCGTTGCAGAGCGTTGATACAACCATTTGTATGGGTGCTTCTGTCAGTGCTGCTCACGGTATGGCAAAGGCAAGGGGAGAGGAGTTCAATAAAAAACTCGTTTCCGTTATCGGTGACTCAACCTTTATTCACTCCGGTATCACAGGTCTTATCGACATTGTATATAATAAGGGTAACAACACTGTTATTATTTTGGATAACTCTATTACCGGTATGACCGGACATCAGGAGAATCCCACAACCGGTAAAACAATACGCGGTGAGGCAACAAAGCAGGTTGACCTTTTAGCACTTTGTAAGGCTGTCGGTGTTGAGCGTGTTCGTGTTGAAGACCCGTTTGATTTAGTTGGTTTTGAAAAGGCCGTCAAAGAAGAATTAGCTGCCGATGAACCTTCAGTTATTATTGCACAGCGTCCTTGTGCTTTGCTTAAAACTGTGAAATACACAGGTTTTTGCAAGGTTGACAGTGAAAAGTGTAAATCCTGCAAAATGTGTATGAAATTAGGCTGTCCTGCTATCAGTTTCAAGGACGGTAAAGCCGTTATTGATAATTCACAGTGTAACGGTTGCGGACTTTGTGTTGGTGTTTGCCCGTTCGGTGCTATCGAAAAGGAGGAAGCTTAAATGACTGATAAATTAAACATTATGATAGTCGGCGTTGGCGGACAAGGTACTCTTTTAGCCAGCCGAATTTTAGGTAACGTTATTATTGCTCAAGGATTTGATGTTAAGGTATCAGAAGTACACGGTATGAGTCAGCGTGGTGGCTCGGTTGTTACTTATGTTAAGTATGCAGACAAGGTTGCTTCTCCGATTATCGACAAAGGTGAAGCCGATTTGATTTTGGCTTTTGAGCGTTTAGAGGCTCTTCGTGCATTACCGTTCCTTAAAAAAGGCGGCAGAATGATTGTTAATGACCGTGCTATGAACCCGATGCCGGTTATCACCGGTGCCGCAGAGTATCCTGAAGGCATTATTGATGAATTAAAATCAAAAGCTGACGTTATCAGTCTTGACGCCTTAAAATTAGCACAAGAGGCGGGTAGCATTAAGGCTGTAAACGTTGTTCTTATCGGTGTTTTAGCTAAATCAACCGATATACCCTATGAAGCTTGGATTGAAACTATTAAAACTACTGTACCCGAAAAGTTTTTAGATGTAAACCTTAAGGCTTTTGAACTTGGATACAATTTATAATATAATTCTGTTTCAAAACGGAGATGTAAAAAATGAGTAAATATTATCAGCCCGAAATCGAAACAATGTCACTTTCTGATATGCAAAAATTACAGAGCGAGCGTTTAGTTAAACAAGTAAAGCGCGTTTGGGATAATGTACCTTATTACCGCAAGAAAATGGAAGAAAAAGGTGTTACTCCCGACGATATTAAGGGTATTGAGGACCTTCACAAGCTACCTTTTGTGACTAAAGACGACCTTCGTGAGTGTTATCCTTACGGTCTTTTGGCAACAGACCTTAAAAATTGTGTCAGAATTCAATCAACTTCGGGAACAACTGGTAAACGAGTTGTTGCTTTTTATACTCAAAAAGACGTTGATTTATGGGAAGACTGCTGTGC
>JAZOQN010000098.1:0-3414 GCA_045656125.1 Acutalibacteraceae bacterium | reverse complement strand
CAACTCCTTGGCTCACAGAACGACATGGCTACGATCCGACTTCCGTAAGGTATGTAATGTGCTTTCACAGTCAGGGCGAGGTGATTTATTGGGATTATAACGACATTGATACCTGCCGCGGTCGGAAAATGGCGGAAATTTTTGCAGCCTCAAGCGGTTATGCACTCGATATCCCTTGCGGATTGGCTACGGGCGGTGGATTTAAAGATTGGTTTATTGAGGAATTTCACCGTCCCGGGTTTACAATCGAACTGGGGAAAGGAAAAAATCCTCTCCCGGCTGAAACAGGAGAGGAAATTTATGAGAGAGTTAAGGAAATGATGATGTTAGGACTTTTGATGTGACTTTTTGCGTTTTTTGTTTTGTGCTTATTTTAAGCACTGTGAACCCAAGTCCGTCAACTTTTACAGTGTCGTTTTTGGGCAAATAGCCAAATATGATTTCAGCGTTTTCAAAGTCCTTTGGAACGGGAATGGAAGTTTGCTCATACGAGCGGTTGACTGCTACAAAAACCTGCTCACCGTCACATTTTCTGATAAACGCAAAGTGGTTTGGACCGGCTGATACCGGACAAAAGTCACCATCCTCAAAAGATTTTGAGTTGCGGCGGAATTGTCCTAATTTTTTATAAAACTCGACCAAATAAAAGTCTTCCTTACCCCATGGGTAGAAGCCTCGGCAGAACGGGTCGCCGTAGCCTTCCATTCCGGCCTCGTCACCATAGTAAAGCGACGGAATACCGGGCAGGGTATACTGCAAAAGGGCAGTGATATATAAAAGTTTTTTGGCGTGCCACATTTGAGTCTCGTTCATTTTCTGTTTGCTTTGCCAATCTCTGCCTCTGCCGAATGCGTGTTCACCGCCCAAAGCGGTCAAAATACGTTCGGTATCGTGTGTGCCGATGTGGTTCATCAATAACCGTAATGCTTGGCGTGGATAGTTTTCGCAGATGTTCATCACGGTGTCCAAAAGTTCTTCGCCACTGCCACCCGTCATAAATTTTATCAAAGCAGATGCAAACGGATAGTTCATAACCGAGTCGAGCTGTTTGCCTCTTAAATAACGTCTGCGGTGTCCGTAACTGATTTTGTTAGTGGCATCTTCCCAAACTTCACCGATAATTATGGCGTTTTTGTCTTCTGTTTTTACTGCTGTGCGGATTTTATCCAAAAATGAGTCTGGCAATTCGTCGGCAACGTCAAGTCGCCAACCTTTAACTCCGCAACGCAACCAATGACGTAATACGCCGTTTTCACCTGTAATAAACTCTAAAAAGTCGGGGTTTTCTTCGTTGGTTTCGGGTAAACTCGGCACACCCCACCACGCACTGTATCGGTTGGGCCACTGTTGGAAATTAAACCAATTAAAATAGGGTGACTCGGTTGACTGATAAGCACCTATTGAAGCGTATCGATTGTATTTGTTAAAGTAAATACTGTCGTCACCGGTGTGGGAAAATACGCCGTCAAGCACTATTGAGATGCCGAACTTTTCAGCATCTTTACAAAGTTTTTTAAGGTCCTGCTCATCACCCAACATGGAATCGATTTTCAAATAATCAGCGGTGTTGTAGCGGTGGTTGTTATGTGCCTCAAAAATGGGGTTGAGGTAAATAATGCTGACGCCGAGTTCTTGTAAATAGGGCAATTTTTGGCATATACCTTCTAAATCTCCGCCGAAGTAGTCATTATTTAAAGAGCAGATGCCGTTATTTTGGCGGTATTCGGGTGCTTCTTCAAATGAAGTATGAACATATCGGTCAGACGGTACATTTTCCTTTGGAGTTCCCGAATTATAAAATCGGTCAGGAAAAATCTGATAAATTATTCCACCTTTAAAAAAGTCAGGGGTTTCAAAATCTTTATCGTAGACGGTTAATTGCCACTCTTGGCCGTCGTTAGAAACTAAACCTTCCGAAAATTTGAACTTTGTAATAAACTGCCGTCCCCACGGTGAGTCAAAGCAGAATTTGTACCAATAAAGACCTTCAGGCAGAGTGAGTTTAATCTCATACCAGCGGTATGACTCATCATGTCTGTCGGCAGGAGAAAGTTCGATATATTGCTCGTGGCTTTGGTCTTCTCTTAATATCAAATAAACCTTTTCGGGTAATGCGTCGTTGTGTAAAAGAACACGCAAAGTAACCGTTTCAGAACTTGAAACGGCACCGAAAGGTGATTTATATAAAATATCTCTTGAATCGTAGGGGATGAATTTCATAAGTTTCTCCATAATTTTTAATGTAACAATAATACATCATTTTTAAAAGATTTTCAAGTGTCAGCGAGGTAGGTTTATGCGTGATGTTTTGTTTGTTTTTGTCCCAACCTGTCTTTTGATGCTTGTCAACGGTTGGACCGATGCACCGGTAACTGTGGCAACGGCGGTTAGTTCGGGTGCGGTAAATTTTCGGTGGGCGGTTATTCTGTCGGCTATTTGCAATTTTTTAGGCGGAGTTGTGATGTGCTTGTGGGGCAACTCGGTAGCGGTCAGCATTTATGAAATTGTGAATGTAAACGGTCAAACTGACAATTTGTTGTATGCATTGATTGCGGCAATCATCACGGTGGTTTTGTGGTCGTTAATTGCACTAAAATTCGGACTTCCGACGAGTGAAAGCCACGCATTGCTTGCGGCACTTTCGGCGTCGGGTGTTGCAGTCGCGGGTTTTTCGGCAGTGAGCTTTTACGAATGGTTAAAGGTTGCCGTAGGTCTTGGTTTGACCACATTCCCTCTTGTTGTTTTGTCGTATTTTGTCGCAAAATGGGTTGAAAAGTATCTTAATTTAGGGGATGCCACTTTTAAAAAATTACAGGTTTTAGGGGCAATGATGTCATCCTTTTCACACGGTGCTCAGGATGGGCAAAAGTTTGCAGGTGTTTTGGCGGTTGCTTTGAGCTTAAACCGTCATACTTTAGAAACAAATGCCATTTCGGTGCCGTTATGGGCGGTGGTTTTAAGTGCGGGAATGATAACCTTAGGCACTTTTTTGGGTGGGCGGAAAATTGTTGATTCTATAGACACCTTTGCACCGGAAAATTCCGCTGCGGGTTTCAGTGCCGATTTGACATCAGCGGTAACGCTGTCGGTATTGTCGGTTTTAGGTATACCTGCCGCAACAACGGTGGCAAAAACAATGGCAATTATGGGAGCAGGAAAAGTCACAAAAAAGTACAGTAAGGCAGACCGCGTTCAAAAGTTGATGTTTCTTGCGTGGGGATTAACATTCCCTGTTTGTGCGGTTTTTAGTTATATTTTGTCTGAGGTTATAATATTCGTTTTCGCCGTTGCTTGACTCTTCGCTTTAAAAATGTTATGATTTTTAAAGTGAAGTGAGGCGGGAAATGTGAACTACAATAAATGGCTTAAATTAAACACAAAGGATTTATCGGGCAAGACGGTTGCAGTTACCGG
>JAZOQN010000097.1:0-12967 GCA_045656125.1 Acutalibacteraceae bacterium | reverse complement strand
CCGCGGCAGAAAATTTAGGCATTAGGATATTACGTCAGGACAAATGGGAAACACTTTGTTCGTTTATCATTTCGCAAAACAATAACATTCCAAGGATTAAGGGTATTGTTGAACGGCTTTGCGAAAACTTTGGCGATGCTTTAGAGGACGGCGGGTATACATTCCCTACTGCTAACAAAATCGCAAAATTGGAGCCTGAAGATTTAGCACCAATCCGTTCAGGCTTTAGAGCAAGATACATTATCGACGGTGCAAGAAAGTATTTGAACGGTGATATTGACCTTAATATAATTGAAACCGCAGATATTGATACTGCCCGTGCCGAGCTTATGAAAATCACCGGTGTCGGTATAAAGGTTGCTGACTGTACATTGCTTTTCGGTTTTAACCGAATCGACGCATTACCAAAAGACGTTTGGATAAAGCGTGCCATAGAGGAATACTTTAACGGCACGTTCCCCGAATGTGCAAAAGGCTACGAAGGTATCGCACAACAGTATTTGTTTAATTATATACGGTTGCGGAATACATAAAAAGCCGAGGCATAGCCTCGGCTTTAATGTTTATATGAACCTACTCAACTTCTCTGGTGGTTAAAAATGCCACGGTGCGTTCGACCGAGTCCTTGGAATTACCCCAATCCTCATTACCGTTACTGCGGTAATCGAACATATCGGAAAAATGCTGTAAATCGTTTGCCAGTTCTACTAAATAATCCTCACAAAGCTTTTCGGTGATTTTAATAAACTCTTTGCGATTTTTCTTGGAAATATTATCGGACGCCGCAACTAAGTCTTTACAATGCTCCAAACAAATGTGTGGTTGTTCGGAATAAAGGTTTCTAAACTCCTTTTCCTTTTCCCAAAGCAAGCACACGTTCGCCACAATGTGCTCCATATTGCGGTTGAGTTTATTGCAAACGAAACAACTTTTTTGCCTTACCTCACCTTTTTTAAGCTTTGCAGACTTAGAAACACCATCGGATGCTATCTGTGCCAAATGACTTTTGAGCATTAATGCAATGGTCAATTTCTTACTGTTTTTAAGCATTTGACCGTAATGGTGACGGCAAAAACCGACCTTATTGGTTTCAATGCGAACATCCGGTTCCATCATAGCGGCGCCGGTAATATAGGTTACCGAGCGTTCCTCTAAAATATCACGAAGTCGGCACACGGGACAACCCTCTTTAGGCTCGAACACATCGCTTATTGGAATACTCGTTATATCGTCACGCATTAAGTTCACCTCAAATATCGTTTTTGATTAAATCCTCATAGGTTTCACGTTTGATAATAACCCTTGTTTCACCGTTATTAACCATAACTGCGGCAGGACGGCACAAGCGGTTATAGTTGCTTGCCATAGAGTAATTATAAGCACCGGTTGTAAGCACTGCTAAAATATCACCAACCTCAGGAGTCTGCATCGGAGCATTTTCCTGAATCAAGTCACCGCTTTCGCAACATTTACCGGCAACTGTGCCAATAAAACTTTTCGGTTCTTTATACTTATTAGCAATCTCAATATCGTATTCTGCCTGATACAAAGCATAACGCGGATTATCAGCCATACCGCCGTCAATTGCAACATAGGTACGGACATCTTTGATAGTCTTAACTGCACCGACAGTATAAAGTGTCAAACCTGCCTCACCGACAATTGAACGTCCCGGCTCGATATAAATTTTCGGCATCGGGAAATTTAACTCACCTGAAGCATTTTTAAGCGTTTCGGACACCTTTTCTATAAAAACTTTGAAAGGTAAAGCACCGTCACTTTCAACATACTTTACACCGAAACCGCCGCCTAAATCAAGCTCGCTGAGGGTAATGCCACTTTCCTTACGGAAGTCATTCATAAAGTTTAACATTATAACTGCGGCGTCGCAAAACGGCTCGGTTTCAAAAATCTGCGAACCGATATGACAGTCAAAACCGCAAAGATTTATATTTTCACATTTTGTGGCGTTTAAGGCTATCTCCATAGCCTCTCCGTTTTCCAGAGCAAAGCCAAACTTCGAGTCAATCTGACCCGTACGGATATAATCGTGTGTATGACAGTCAACACCCGGTTTTATGCGAAGCAATACATTAGCCTTAATATTAAGTTTTTTAGCGATTTTTTCAATTGTTTCAAGTTCAGTTGCGTTATCAACAATAATACGTCCTACACCGCTACTTAAAGCGTATTCTAGTTCATCAGGTGTTTTATTGTTGCCATGGAACATTATATTTTCAGGGTTAAATCCTACCGACAAAGCAGTATAAAGTTCACCACCTGAAACAACATCACAACCCAAGCCCTCACTTGCTACAATGCGATACATTTCCTTGCAAGAAAAGGCCTTACTTGCAAACATAGCCATTCCGTTACCGCCGTAAAACTCATCAATTGAAGACTTAAACGCACGGCAGTTTCTTCTTATATGTGCCTCATCAAAAACATAAAGCGGTGTGCCGTACTGTTTTGCTAATTCCACACAATCGGCATTTCCAAAGGTCATATTACCCTTTGAATTCACTCCCACGCTTTCACTAATCATTTACTATCCCTCATTTAGCCAAAGCATTTAAACCCGAATCAGATTTTGAAACTAGGATTATTTTGCTGTAGCTTTGTTAAAATACTCGTAAATCCGACAGGATTTACTGCGTTTTGTGCCTCGCCCATCAAAAAATCCTTTGTTTACAAAATTCCACGACCTTAAAGGTGCGGTTTTTTGTGTGGATTTTGGTAAAGCGAAGCGTATAAGGCTAACGCCTATACGTGACAATGAGCCGAAAGACACCTAAAAACCGCCCTTTAAGGCTGGTTCAGGTTTAAATGCTTTGGCTTATCTCATCAAGAATACTTCTGATTGTATCAGCACCCTCGCCGTTTTCGGCTGAAAACGGTATCATAGATACATCACCCACAAACGACATTTCTGACTTTAACATTTCCATATTCTGTTCACGTTCTTTAGTTTTTAGCTTATCAACCTTGGTAAGCACAATAACAAACGGGAAACCGTTATCCTTCAAGAAATGAAGCATGTCAATGTCATCTTTAGTAGGTTTATGGCGGGCATCAATCAATTGAAAAACAACCCTTATATCGCGGTTGCTTGAAAAGTACCCCTCCATAAGTTCTCCCCAACGCTGACGCTCTTCAAATGAAACTTTGGCAAAGCCGTATCCCGGCAAATCAGCAAGACGGACATTTTCACATTTAAAGAAGTTAACAGTCGCGGTTTTACCCGGTTTATTACTTGTTCTCGCAAAGGATTTTCGGTTGAAAACCTTATTAATCAGCGAAGATTTTCCAACGTTACTGTGACCCGAAAAGCAAACTTCGGGCATATTGGACGGAATAAGACCTTTTGCAGTGCCGCAAGAAGTCTCAAACTCGGCTTTGTTGTAGTTCATTTTGTTTCACCTCTTAGTTGTGAACTGTTGTCATATTATTCTGTTTTACAGACAAACTATAAAGCATTGACGGGGTCTGTTCTTTAACTTCGGGCATTGAAACCAGTGCTTCCGGCAAAAGTTCGTCAATTGTTTCAACTGCCTTGAACTCAACGTTTTCTTTGACTATATCGTCAACCTCGTCTAAATTAGGCAGATTTTCAATCGGGATAAACACCTTTTTGATGCCGTTACGGTATGCCGCCATAGACTTCTCTTTAAGTCCGCCAATCGGCATAACGCGGCCGCGTAAAGTAACCTCGCCCGTCATAGCAACATCACGACGTACCGGTGTTCCGGTTAAAGCCGAAACAATAGCAGTAACCATTGTGACACCTGCCGACGGACCGTCTTTCGGCACAGCGGCCTCAGGTGCATGAATATGAATGTCTAAATTCTTATAAAATTCCTTATCAATACCGAACATATCGGCACGGCTTCTGACACAAGTGATTGCTGTATGGGCAGACTCCTTCATAACGTCACCCAACGAACCGGTTAATTCTAATTTACCGGTACCCGGTACACAGGCAACCTCCATTTGAAGTAACTCACCGCCAACACTTGTCCAAGCCAGACCGTTAACCAAACCGATTTCGTCCTTATTTTGTAAAACATCAGGTTTGTACTTTTCAGTGCCAAGCATTTCGTGAAGTGTAGCAACAGTAACTTTTACTCTTTCTTCGCCTGAGACGATTTTTGCGGCAGCCTTACGGCAAATCTTTGCAATTACTCGGTCAAGGCGACGAACACCTGCCTCGCGGGTATAAGCATCAATCAGTTTATATATTGCTTCATCCGAGAACTTCAACTGTGATGCTGTTAAACCAACTGCCTTAATCTGCTTTTTAACAAGGTGACGTTTTGCAATTTGGAACTTCTCTTCCCGAGTATAACTGCCAAGTTCAATAAGTTCCATTCTATCCAGCAACGGACCGGGGATTTCGCCGGCATCATTAGCGGTTGTGATAAACAGAGTACGACTTAAGTCAAACGGCATATCAACATAATGGTCGAAGAAAGTGCCATTTTGCTCACTATCCAAAATCTCAAGCATAGCAGAGGACGGGTCACCTTTATAAGATGAGCCCAATTTATCAATTTCATCAAGCAAAATCACTGCGTTTGAACTGCCTGCCTGCTTTAATGCGTTGATAATTCTACCAGGCATTGCACCGATATAGGTTTTACGGTGACCGCGAATTTCCGCCTCGTCACCGACACCTCCTAAAGCAACACGGGCATACTTTCTGCCCATACATTCGGCAACCGACTTTACAATAGAGGTTTTACCGACACCCGGAGGGCCAACAAGACAGATAATCTGTCCCTTAACCTCGGGAACTAAAGTATGTACAGCCAAAAGTTCAATAATACGCTCTTTAACTTTTTTAAGTCCAAAATGCTCGCGGTCGAGAATTTTTTGAGATTTATTTAAATCAATTTTACCTTCGGTATAAACACCCCAAGGTAAACTCAAACAAGTATCAATATAATTAAGCACTACGGTTGCCTCGTGCGAACCGGAGGGCATTTTTAGATATCTGTCAACCTCTTCACGAAGTCTTTTCTTAACCTCGTCAGAAGCCTTTAACTCATTTATCTGACGGTAGTACTTATCGCATTCTTCTTCAGGACCTTCGTTTCCGTAAAGTTCCTCGTTAATAACTTTTAATTGCTCACGAAGATAGTATTCGCGCTGATTTTGGTCAATATTTCCCCTGACCTTTTCGTTGATTTTAGCATCTATAGTCATAATCTCTTTTTCACGTTTCAGTAAGGTTATAACCAACTTCAAACGCTTTTTAGGGTCAAGCTGTTCCAAAATATACTGCTTATCGTCATAATCAACCGGCAAATTATGGGTAATAAAGTCAGCCAAGTGACCGATATCGTCACTTGCCACAACCTCCATAATCACATCCGGTGCGATTTTGGGCACAGTATGGGCGTAACTGTCAAAAGCAGATTTTGCATTACGCAAAAGTGCCTCGTTATATACTTCTCTGCCTTTAATCGGCTCATCATCAAGACGTACAATATCGGAATAAAGTGCAGGCTCCATATTGGTAACACGCTTTAATTCGGCACGGTAACACCCTTCGACTAAAACACGAACAACATCACCCTGCACACGTGCAATCTGTCGAATTTTTGCAACACATCCAATTGTATAAAGGTCATTTTCCAACGGCTCCTCAACCGAAATATCACGTTGAGTAACCAAGAAAATACGACGATTTGCCGCCATTGCGATGTTAAGTGCCTCAATTGACTTTTTACGTACAACATCAAAGTGAACAACGGTTTTAGGGTATACAACAATACCTCTTAACGCCATTGTAGGTATATTAAATTGGGGTTCAACATTAGTTTGCATTAAGTAAAAACATCCTTTTGAATATTAGTTATGTAATTATACTATAACACCAACGATTTTGCAACTAAATACTTTCAAAATTTATATTTGGAAATATTTTAGTATTATATAATAGATAAAACAAAATCCCCTGCCTAAAAATTTTAAAGCAGAGGATTTTATATTATTTTGAAATTTTACTGATTAAATCTCTATGCAAGTCCCAAAGTTTTTGAGAAAGGTCAACGTAGTATTTATGCGGTTTCTCGAAACGCTGAACTTCCTCCCACAACGACTCAACCTGCTGTTCGCGGTAATCACGTATTTTAGTAGCGGTCGGGCACTTGTAAACAAGCTCGCCGTTTTTAAAAATCGGCACCTGCAAAGGTCTTGCAATAAAGTCATAAACAACTTTACGTTTCCATGTATACTCAGGGTCAAAAATCTCATAATCCTTGGTATCGTCAATAACCTCATCGTGCAAGGTTATAACGTCGGCAATTGCCTTACCGCTTTCCCGGTCAAACAATCTCCACGATTGCTTAAAACCTGGCAAGGTGATTTTTGAGGTGTTTTCACTTAACTTAATTCGTGGGATAATGTTACCATCCTTATCCTCAACACCTGAAAGCTTATAAACACCGCCGAAAACTGCCTCACTCGACGCGGTAATCAAACGCTCACCCACGCCAAACATATCAACCTTTGCACCCTGCATAAGCATATCGCGAATAAGATACTCGTCCAACGCATTTGAAACACAAATAGCACAGTCGGGATAGCCTGCATCATCAAGCATTTTTCTTGCTCTTTTTGAAAGATAGGTTATATCACCACTGTCAATTCTGATACCTAAAGGACGTTTGCCCTGAGGTTTTAACACCTCATCTGCAACCTTTATAACATTGGGAATACCCGACTTTAATGTGTCATAGGTATCAACCAAGAACAAACTTTTTTCACCGTAAACTTCGGCATAGGCTTTGAACGCTTCATACTCCGAGTCAAAAAGTTGAATCCAACTATGAGCCATAGTGCCGGAAACCGGAATATTAAAATCTTTACCGGCTTTTACGCAAGATGTACCGACACATCCGCCAATATAAGCCGCCCTTGCTCCCAGAACCGAAGCATCTGCACCGTGAGCACGTCTTGCTCCAAACTCCATAACAGCTCTGCCTTGAGCAGCACGGACAATACGGTTTGCTTTAGTTGCGATTAGAGACTGGTGATTGATTGTCAGCAACACTAATGTTTCAATCAAAAACAACTGAATAATTGGACCGCGAACCGTAACAATCGGCTCTTTCGGGAAAATCGGTGTACCTTCAGGCACTGCCCACATATCACAAGTAAATTTAAAGTTTTCCAAATACTCTAAAAACTTATCATCAAAGAGGTTTTGCGACCTCATATATTCAATATCAGCTTTAGTAAAAGAAAGACTTTTAAGCTCATTTATAAGCTGATTTAACCCTGCCATAATAGCAAAGCCACCATCATCAGGCACACGGCGGAAAAACATATCAAAATAAGCTATTGTATTTTCATGACCTTTAAGAATAGCACCGTTTGACATAGTAGCCTCATAAAAATCCATAAGCATTGCTTGGTTTATCATAGTCTTTCTCCTTTTCACAATCTACTTAAAATACATATTAAGGTCACACTTAATCATACCGTTATAAAGTTTACGCTTTTTATCGGGTTTTGTGCCGAAAAACTTTTCAAACTCATCATGCGGACTGATAACGTAATACTTTTTGCCCGCCTCTCGCTTGAAAACTTTACCCATGATGCCGTAAAGTTCCTCTGCGGCACGTATATCAAGCAACCTCTCACCATAAGGCGGGTTGGTTATAACGAGCGTTCTGCCCTCGGGCAGTTTAAAATCACGAACATCTCGAACCTCAGCGGTAACGTACTTTTCAACGCCTGCTTTTTTAGCATTTTCAAGTGTCAATTTTACACATTCGGGGTCGATATCGTAACCGTGAGCCTCAAACTCAATATTAGGTAAAATTCTATCCATAGCCGCAGCTCTTTGCTCACGCCAAACGTTTTCGGGAATAAAAGAAAACCTCTCCGCAGCAAAATGCTGTCGTAAACCGGGTGCCTGTTTTTTAGCCATCAGTGCAGCTTCTATCAAAATCGTACCGCTACCGCAAAACGGGTCATAAATCTTGGTATCAGGGTAAATGCGCGCCAAGTCACACATTGCGGCGGCTAACGTTTCCTTAATCGGTGCAGCATTAGAAGTTGCTCTATACCCTCTTTTATGAAGACCGTGACCGGTTGTATCAAGCATAATTGTCACTTGGTCTTTCATAATTGAAAACTGTATTTGATGGACAGGTCCGGTTTCCTCAAACCAATTGGTTTTGTAAACCGATTTCAAACGCTCAACACAAGCCTTTTTGATAATCGACTGGCAATCCGGAATACTGTGAAGTTGTGAATTTAAACTCCAACCCTTAACCGGAAAAGCATCCTTAACCGAAATGTAGTTTTCAAGCGGAATTGCCTTTACACCATCAAAAAGCTCGGTAAAGGTCATTGCCTTAAAGCTTCCCAAATTAAGCATTATTCTTTCAGCGAAACGTGAATTGATATTAGCTGATGCTATCATTGATGCATCACCTGAAAAAAGCACTCTGCCGTTTTCAGCGTTAACATTTTCAGCACCCAAACGGCGTAATTCGTCCGCCAAAATTCCTTCTACACCGAAAATACACGGTGCAATCAAATTATATTTAGTCATTATTACTCCAATTATTCTAAAACTTCAGTTTTGTGGCGGGTGACATGGCAACCGATATTGACTGCAACCGGCAACCCTGCAATATGTGTCGGTGCGTATTCAATATTCACCGCCAATGCAGTTGTATCCCCTTTAAATCCTTGAGGTCCTATATTAAGCTCGTTGATTTTTTCTAGCAACTCTTTTTCCAAATCACTGTAAAAAGCATTGAGATTTGCAGTGTTTAAATCCCTACAGAGTGCTTGTTTTGAAAGCAAGGCACATTGTTCAAAATCGCCTCCGATACCAACACCAACAACCATTGGCGGACATGGATTACTTCCGGCTTTTTTCACAATTTCCAAAACCGCGTCAACAACGCCCTCACGACCGGCGGCAGGTGTCAGCATTTTAACACCACTCATATTCTCACTGCCAAAGCCTTTAGGTGCAACGGTAATTTTAACCCTTTTACCCGGTACAATTTTAGTGTGAATAACAGCCGGCGTATTATCCTCGGTATTTATGCGATTTAACGGGTCACCGACAACCGATTTGCGAAGCAAACCATCAGTATAACCTTTTGCAACACCGCGGTTTATCGCTGTTTCAAGGTCACCGCCCGTAAAATGAACATCTTGTCCGACTTCTAAAAAAACAACCGCCATACCTGTATCTTGACAAATGGGAATATCCAATTCCTTTGCGGCTTTTGTATTTAAGATTATATCAGACAAAATTTCTTTGCCCAAGCTATTACTTTCCTGCTTTTGAGCAGAACAAATACGGTCAACAACACTTTCAGGAAGCACTTTGTTTGCATCAATCGAAAGCTTTGCAACAGCTTCTGTTATACGTTTTACGTTAATCTCATTAATCATTTTATCTCCAAACAAAAAGCAGACCTGACACCCAAAAATCGAATGTATGCCGAGGTCTGCCGATATTTATTTCATTGCAGCACGTTTAGGACGGCGAGTGTCGGGATTTTTACGCTTTAAATCCGAAAACTTCTCATCACTGGTCTGCTTAAACTTTGCCATCATATCCTCGAAAGATGTACTTTCACTCTTTTTAGGAGTCCAAACGGCTTGAGGTGACTGAAAATCAATTGCGGACTTTACAGGTCTTGAACTGCGTGCAGTACCGCCATTATTATTACGAGGGCTCTTCGGTTGCTCCTCAACCATTGCTCGTTTAATTGAAAGACTGATTTTTCCGTCATCGGAAATATTCAAAACTTTCATCTTAACGGTGTCGTTTTCTTTAACATGTTCCTTAACATCACTGACATAGGTCTGTGCTATTTCAGAAATGTGGACAAGGCCCGACTTCCCCTCTCCCAAATCAACAAAAACGCCGAAATTGGTAATACCGGTTACCTTACCTTCAATAATCTGTCCTACCTCAATTTGCATAAAAACGCCAAATCCTCCGAAATGTAAAAAACTGCTTTAAATTATATTTAAGGTTAATTACCCGAAATATCAATAAACTTATGTTCATCGGCATAAACATAGCCTAACTTTTCGCGTGCCGCACGCTCTATAAAATCTTCATCGCTACTGTTTTCTAGCATATTTGCCATTTGCTCGACCTCTAACACAAGTTCGTCACGCTGCTTTAATGCCGCATCATATTGCTTTTGTACCGAACTGTAATCCTTAATTAAAGAGCCGAGATAATATATCATCCAAACAGCAAACGCCAAAAGTACAACACGAAGTATAATACTATTTTGTCGAGGTTTAGGTGCTGCCACTTTCATTCTCCTAAAAATTCACTGTTATTTTTTCTATGTATCTTTAGTTGATTATACAACAGCTTTGCTTTATGTTGCAAGAGTTTTTTTATAGTTTTAAGGATTTTTTTGATATTTTTTTCTAAACATTCTATCACCTTGCGGACATTTACTCCAAAAATTGTAAATATCCGTACCAACGCCCTTAAAACAAACGTGAAAAAGCGGTAAACCAGTTTAGAAATACTAACTCTTGTAATAATAAAACCTAATGCTTCTCCAAAAAGAACATAAGCCCTTACTTCACCTTTGCATCTTAAAACAAGAAAAGAAAAAGTAATCAACGACCACAGTCCCCAATACAAAAGGTCCAAAAACATTACTTCAAAAAATCCCTTTATAGAAACCTTATGAAAAGCACGCACAATATCATAAGCCAAGCACATTGCAACGCCCAAAGCAAGCGACCACAAAAAAGTGAACACCTGATTATCGGTATCAATATATCCCATCAGCCAAACAGCCTCGATGCTATACCGCGTTTTTGACGGTTTTCGGTATAAACGATTGCGGCAATATTGCCCTCAACTAAAAGTCCACCCGTTTCAACAGCAAATGATTGCACCTTTAACCCGTTACCTTTAACAGTTAAATCACCAAGTTGGGTTTTCAGCACAACCGTTTCCTCATCAAAACCTATAACGTCAATAACACCGCTAACCGACAGTTTTTGACGGTTTTCAAGTATAATACCGTGGTTACCCTTTACAATTTGCTCACTCATAATATCTTCACACTCCGAAAAAAGTTTCTTTTAAAAATATATGAATGAACACCTTAAAATAATTACTGCTCTATAATTCGGTACATTAAAGCAGCGTTTTCTTTTCTTACAACTTCACTAACATCTAAAATTTCAGCTTTAACTGTTCTTTCACCAAAAGCAATTTCCATTATATCGCCAACTTTAACATCATAAGATGCTCGGGCAACCTTACCATTTATCATTACACGACCTGCATCGCAGGCTTCATTCGCAACGGTGCGACGCTTGATTATACGCGACACCTTTAAATATTTATCTAATCTCATAATTCAACCTTTCAAAGAAAAAAGCCGCTTGGTTCCAAGCGGCTTTTTGTAAAAACATTCTTATTTTGCAACTGCTGACTTTAAAGCTGCACCTGCTTTGAATGCGGGAACCTTGGAAGCCGGAATCTTGATGGTTTCCTTGGTCTGAGGATTTCTACCGGTTCTTGCAGGACGGTTACGTACTTCAAAAGTACCAAAGCCTACGAGCTGAAGCTTGTCGCCAGCCTTTAAAGTATCGGTAACTGCCTCAATAAATGCTGCAACTGCCTTATCGGCATCCTTCTTGCTGAGACCAGCCTTCTCTGCTACTGCTGCTACTAATTCTGTCTTGTTCATAATGAACATCCTCCTAAAATATATTATTCAACAAGGTTAAACCTTAATTTGAAACAAATTAATTTATTTATGTTTTATTGAATTCCAAATCTCGTCAAGTTCTGAAAGTGATAACTCTTGCATATTACGACCGGAGCCAACAACAATGTCTTCCACCGCTTTAAAGCGTTTCATAAACTTGTCCGTAGCCGAAGCCAAACTTTGCTCAGCATCAACCTTCAAAAATCTTGAAACATTAACGGCGGCAAACAGCAAATCACCAAATTCTTCGCTGATTTTTTCCTTATCCCCAACTTTAATTGCTTCTTTAAGCTCTTCGGTTTCTTCAGGGATTTTAGAAAATGCATCATTTAAATTATCCCAATCAAATCCGGCTTTAGCTGCCCTCTTTTGAACCTTTGCGGCACGCATCAAAGCAGGAAACGCTCTCGGCACACTGACTAAAGTATCATAGTAAGTTTTTTGACTTTTTTCGTCACGCTTAATAGCGTCCCAATTTTCCAAAACCTTATCCGAGGTTTCAGCAACAACATCCCCGAAAACGTGAGGGTGACGTAAAATCAACTTTTTACAAATACCGTCGGCAACATCATCTAAATCAAAACTTTTTTCCTCAGTTGAGATTTGTGAACAGAAAACAACCTGTAAAAGTAAATCTCCTAACTCTTCACACAATTCAACATTATCAGAATTATCGATTGCATCGGCGACCTCATAGGCCTCCTCAAGCAGACCGTTTCTTATAGATTTATGAGTTTGCTCGGCATCCCACGGACAACCGCCCGGCTCACGCAAAATTCTTACAATATCGCGTAAATCCTTTATTGAATACTTATCTCTTTTAAAATCATTTTTACTCAACATTTATTTTGCCTCTACAATGGCTAACGGAAAATGTTGTACAAATTATCCAAATTTTATTGACTTTGGGTAATCTCTACATACATTCTATCTCATTAATCCGAATTTTTCAAGTACTTTTAGCAATTTTTTGCCTTTTGGCAAAGAAATTATATCATTTTTTGTAATAGCTCTTGTCAAAAACAGCATAACTACGTAAACTAACGCGGCAACACCGATAGAAATAAGTGTCGCGAATGAGCCGGTAAGACCAACAATCGCTAACAAAAAGTTGCAGCCAAATGCTGTTAAACCACAAATCGCACCGCAAATTAAAGGTTTGCCGACAGCTAACAAAAGATTAGGCACAACACCGGAATATTTTACAAAACAAATGAAATTTGCAATGC
>JAZOQN010000096.1:0-14311 GCA_045656125.1 Acutalibacteraceae bacterium | reverse complement strand
CCGCTTCATATCTACTATTTATTTGATGTTACCGCTTTGCGCAAGATTGCTCACGAATATTCGGAAACAAGACCGGTTGTGGCGCATTTGGCAATTGATAACCTTGATGAAATCACTAAAAACGCCCGCGACAGTGAAATCGCTTCGTTCAGAGGCTCGGTTCAACAGAGAATCGAAAAATGGTTTTCACATATTAACGGTGTTTGCCGAAAACTGTCGGGTGACCGTTATATGTTGGTTTTGGAAGAACGCAGTTTCCAAAGTTTGAGTCAAGAGGGTTTTAACGTCCTTAACAGTGTAAGAGAATTAAAGTTCAATGATAGTTCCGCAACCTTGTCTATAGGCATTGGCCAGGGCGGAAATTCATTGGCAGAATGTGAAGAAATGGCAAAACAGGCACTGGACATGGCTTTAGGTCGTGGTGGTGACCAAGCGGTTGTTAAAATGCCTAATAATGAATATAAATTTTACGGCGGTGTTTCCGGTGCGTTAGAAAAGCACAACAAGGTTCGTGCCCGTATTATTTCCAATACCTTAAAGAGTCTTATTCTCTCGAGTAGTAATGTTATTTTAATGGGTCACCGTTTTGCTGATTTAGATAGTTTAGGCTCTTGTATTGCTATGGCAGCTGCGGTGTCAACCTTGGGCCGTCAGCCTTACATAGTAATGGACACCGAAAAAACCATGGCAAAATCCTTGGTTGAACGTGCTGAAGGTTTGGGTGTTGAGTGCAATATTATGTCAGGTGCCGAAGTTATGCCGGTTATTGACAAACAGACATTGTTGATTATAACCGACGTACACCGTCCTTCATTTTTGGACAGTCCTGAGGTGTATGAGCATTGTAAAAACGTTGTTGTAATTGACCATCACCGTAAGGCAGTTGATTTTATTAACGATGCAGTTATTTTCTACCATGAAACAGCGGTTTCCTCGGCTTGTGAAATGGTTACCGAAATGTTGCAGTATATGTGTCCGAAAGCAGTTGGTCAATTTGAAGCCGAGGCTTTGCTTTCGGGTATTATGCTTGACAGCCGTAATTTCGTGCTTAATACCGGCGTCAGAACTTTTGAGGCATCGGCATTTTTACGCAATCGCGGTGCCGACCCCGTAACTGTTAAAAAATTATTTGCCGGTTCAATGGAAACCTATAAGCAGCGTGCCGAAATTGTCGGTTCGGCTGAATTGTATGACTGTGACTGTGCTATTGCAATTAATGCCGATATAAGTGCCAATTCAAGGCTTGCATCGGCTCAGGCAGCGGACGAGCTTTTGGGAATAAGCGGTGTTTTAGGCTCGTTTGTTATCAGTCGTTACGGTAGTGAGTTTAATATTTCCGCAAGGTCACTGGGCAGTATGAATGTTCAGGTTATAATGGAAAATCTGGGCGGTGGCGGTCACCGTACAATGGCGGCCTGTCAGTTGCCGGTTGACACATTTGAGAGTGCTGTTGAAAAACTGAAACACGCTATTGATACTTATAAAAAAGATTCGAAAAAATAATTTCTAAGTACTTTTTTCGGTACATTTAGAACATTAGAATATTTACGAAAGGTTGATATAAATGAAGGTTATTTTAAATGCCGATGTTAAGGGTTTAGGCAAAAAGGGTGAGCTTGTAAATGCTTCTGTCGGATATGCAAGAAACTTTTTGTTCCCTAAAAATTTAGCGGTAGAGGCTAACGCAACCGCTATGAATGAGCTTAAAAACCGCGAGGCTTCCAAGGCTCACCATATCGCCGAGGAAAAGGCAGCAGCTACTGCTTCCAAAGAAAAAATCGACGGAAAAGAAATCGTAATCCACGCTAAAGCCGGTTCCAACGGTAAACTTTTCGGTGCGATTACTTCTAAAGAAATTGCCGCTGAAATCGATAAAGTTTTTGGAGTTTCGGTTGATAAGAAAAAAATTTCAGTTGCGGATATTAAGTCTTATGGCAGCTTTACTGCTGAAGTTAAACTTTACAACGGTATCACTGCTAAAGTTACCGTATCGGTAAAAGAATAAGCATACCTTTCAAATTAAAACAGAAGGTGAAAAAAGTGGCAGAACATATTAACGACAGTCAGTTTGAAGGCACGGCGTTGCCTTTTTCAAGTGAAGCAGAGCAGTCTGTATTGGGTGCAATTATTGTTGACCCGCCAAGTCTTAATTTGGTTATGGACAAGTTAAAGCCGGACCATTTTTATGTTCCGCAAAACCGTCGTATTTATGAAACCCTTTGCAGTATGAGTACTGCAAATCAGGTTATTGACTATGTTACCTTGCTTGAGCGTTTAAAGAGTGACGGACTTTTTGATGCGGCAGGCGGTAAGGCTTATTTGGCTTCAATTGCCCAAGGCGTGCCGACTTCGGCTAACATTACTACTTATGCTGAAATCGTTACCGAGCGGTATTATGTCCGCTCGCTTATGATGGCGGCTCGCGATATTATTGAGACGGCACAAAACGGTGCTACTGACGCCGATGTGCTTTTGGCAAGTGCCGAGCAGAAGATTTATGACATCCGTCAGGGTAAAGATGTTACCGGTTTGAGATTGCTTGACGATGTTATCAAGGGTGAAACCTTTGTCCGACTTGCTAAAATCAGCGACCCTGAAACAAGAAAGGATTATATCGGTATTCCGACCGGTTTTTCCAAGCTTGATAAGGTGATTACCGGATTAAATAAGTCCGACCTTATTATTGTCGGTGCACGTCCCGGTATGGGTAAAACCGCTTTCGCGTTGAACGTTGCACGCAATGTTGCGGTGGCTTCCGGTAAAACGGTTTGTTTCTTCTCGCTTGAAATGAGCCGTGACCAGTTGGCTCAACGTTTATTGTCGAGTGAGGCTATGATTGAATCAGGTAAAATGCGTACAGGTGACCTTTCTTCTGACGAATGGACAAGGCTTACCCAAGCAGGTCTTAATTTATCGTCTGCAAAAATGTATATTGATGAAACCCCTGGTATTACAGTGCCGGAAATGAAGGCTAAAATCCGCCGTATGAGAGAAAAGCCGGACTTGGTTATTATCGACTATTTGGGTCTTATCCGTTCGGCAAAACGAACCGAAAATCGCGTGCAAGAGGTTTCGGAAATCACCCGTAATTTGAAAATTATGGCTAAAGAAATGCAGATTCCGGTCTTAGTTTGTGCACAGCTTTCGCGTGGTACTGAGGCTAAAGGCGGTTCGCACAGACCTGCTTTGTCCGATTTGAGAGAATCAGGCTCTATCGAGCAGGATGCAGATATCGTACTGTTTATGTACCGTGATATTTATTATAAAAACGAAAAGACCGACCCGAATGTAGAGATTGACGAGCATAAGGCAGAGTGCATCGTTGCCAAAAACCGTCACGGCGGTTTGGAAACTGTGCCTTTGTATTGGGACGGTATGTATACACGTTTTTCAACTTTGGACGGTCAGGGTTAATGTTAAATTCGGTTAAAAACGCAATAAAAAGGTATAATATGATTAATGGCGAAACCGAAATTACGGTTGCATTATCGGGCGGTGCGGATTCGGTTGCACTGCTTTTATGCCTTTTGGAATTGAAAGATGATTTAAACATTAATATCAGTGCGGCTCACTTAAATCACTGTTTAAGAGATGAGGAGTCCGACCGTGACGAGCAGTTTGTACGTGACCTTTGTAAAGATTTAAACGTTCCTTTAACTGTTGAAAAAGCCGATATTAAAGGTCAAGCCGATAAAACAGGCGAGAGTATTGAACTTTGTGCAAGGCGGGTAAGATACGCGTTTTTAGAGCGTGTAGCGGGCGGACTTATCGCAACGGCACATACTGCAAATGATAATACCGAAACAGTTTTGCATAACCTGGCACGCGGAACGGGTATTTCGGGACTTTGCGGTATTCCGCCGGTGCGCGGGAATATAATCCGTCCGTTGATATTGACAACGCGTGAGCAGGTTGAAGCCTATTGTGGTGAAAAAGGCATTAGTTTTTGCATTGATTCAACCAATAGTGATGAAAGTTTCACCAGAAATTTCATTCGTCATTCGGTTGTACCGAAATTGAATGAGGTTAATTCTGCCGTCATTGAAAACGTTGCAAATATGAGTGCTTCGTTGCGAAACGATGAGGACTTTTTATCTAAAACCGCAAAAGAGGCATTTGATAGTATTTGTGACGGGAAAACTATAGCGGTAAATGAATTATGCAAACTCCATCCTGCTATTCGGTCAAGATGTATCGTGTTGTTTTATAAAAATGCTGTCGGCAGAACGCCCGAGTATAGACATGTAAAAGCTATTTGTGATTTGTTAAATTCGGGTGGTAAATGTTCGGTACAGAATGATTTTTCGGCAGTGGTTAAGGATGGGAAACTTAAATTTTTGTCGGCAAAATCGGTGGGTACAATTGAAAAATCAGAGATAAATTCATTTCCGTTTTGCGATTTTGGTTTGGAATTGACTGAAATTACAGGGGAAAGTTTGAAATCTCAACAAAAATTTAACAGTTTGTTCTTAAATAACGCCATTGACTGTGATAAAATATGTGGCAAGCTGATACTTCGCGGTAGAGTTAATGGTGATGAAATAAGACTTTCTAAAAGAAATTGCACCAAGTCATTAAAAAAACTGTTCCAAGAGGCTAAAATAGAAGAAATATTGAGGGATTCTGTTCCTGTTTTGGCTGATGATAACGGAATTGTTTTTGTGGCGGGTTTCGGCGTTGCTGAGAGGTGCCAAGTTGATGAAAGTTCAAAAAAAATCATATTGGTGAGGGAATTAGAATGAGCAATATGAATGATTGTATTGAACGCGTACTGTTCAGTGAAGAAAAAATTGCGGAAATAGTTAAATCTTTAGGTGAGCAAATTTCCAAAGATTACAACGGCAAAAAACTTTTGTTGGTTAGCGTTTTAAAAGGCTCGGTTGTGTTCATGGCTGACTTAATGCGTAATATTACCGTTCCTTGCGAAATCGATTTTATGGTAGTGTCGTCCTACGGTGCAGGCACAAAAACCAGCGGTAACGTTAAGATTGTAAAGGACCTTAATATTGACATTGCCGATTATGATTTGTTGATTGTTGAAGATATTCTCGATTCGGGAGTCACACTTTCAACCTTGAAAAAAATGCTTGAGGGAAGAAAACCTGCAAGCGTTAAAATATGTACATTCCTCGATAAACCCGAACGCCGTAAGGCAGATATTAAGGCGGATTATTGCGGTTTTTCCGTTCCTGACGAATTTATTGTCGGTTACGGTTTGGATTTCGATGAGAAGTTCCGAAACCTGCCTTATGTCGGTGTGTTGAAGCGTGAATGTTACGAAAAGTAATCCGAAAGGGAGTTTAAAATGAATAAAGGATTAAAAATACTGCTCGGTATTTTGGTACCGCTTGTTTTAGTGGCTGCCGTTGCCGGTGTAGTATACAGTTCGAACACTGCCGATAAGACCGATTATTCGGCTGTGGTGCAGATGTTCTACAACAATGAGATTTCAGAAGCAGAGCTCGATATGTATGACGGTACGTTGAAATATATCACCCGTGCTGATGGTAAAAAGCATACATTGACAGTTGTCAGCGAGGTTTTTTACAGTGATTTAAAGGAAATTATTGCTGAGAAAAACACTGATGAAGACCCCAATAATGATATTGTTATGAACTATGAGGCTGGCGGCGAAACCTCATGGCTTATGAGTTTGTTGCCGACTCTTATTATGGTTGGTCTTACTATATTTGCGTTTATGTTCATAATGCGTAGGATGAACGCATCTATGGGCGGCGATAAGACAATGTCGTTTGGTAAGGCACGCGTTAAAAAGGCAGAAGACGATAAGCGTAAAACAACCTTTGCCGATGTTGCCGGTGCTGATGAGGAAAAAGAGGAAATGACCGAGTTGGTTCAGTTCCTTAAGGACCCTAAAAAGTTCAACGAACTCGGTGCAAGAATACCTAAGGGCGTTTTGCTTGTTGGCCCTCCGGGAACAGGTAAAACCTTGCTTGCACGTGCAGTTGCAGGTGAAGCCGGTGTGCCGTTTTTCTCCATTTCGGGTTCCGATTTTGTTGAGATGTTTGTCGGTGTCGGTGCTTCCAGGGTAAGAGATTTGTTTGACCAGGCAAAGAAAAACTCACCCGCGATTATTTTTATCGATGAAATTGATGCTGTTGGACGTCAAAGAGGCGCGGGTCTTGGTGGCGGACACGATGAACGTGAGCAGACCTTGAACCAGTTGCTCGTTGAGATGGACGGTTTCGGTGCTAACGAAGGTGTTATCATCATCGCCGCTACTAACCGCCCCGATATTTTGGACAGAGCGTTGCTTCGTCCGGGTCGTTTTGACCGTCAGATTATGGTTAATTACCCTGACGTCAAGGGCCGTGAGGAAATTCTCAAAGTACACGCCCGCGGTAAGCCGTTAGGCCCTGATGTTAACCTTAAAACAATTGCACAGTCGACATCCGGCTTTACCGGTGCTGACCTTGAAAACCTTTTGAACGAGGCTGCGTTGCTTGCCGCCCGTGCAGACCGTAAGGCTATTATTGAGGCTGATATCGAAGAGGCTACAATTAAGGTCATGATGGGCGCCGAGAAAAAGTCGAGAGTTATCAAGGAAAAGGATAAGATGATTACCTCTTACCACGAGGCGGGTCACGCTGTTGTTTCATACTTCCTTACAACTCAAGACCCCGTGCATCAAATTTCGATTATTCCGCGCGGTATGGCTGCAGGCTTTACTATGTATTTGCCTGACCAGGATAACGGACATATTACCAAAACCAAGATGGAAGAGGATATTTGCTCGTTGCTTGGCGGACGTGCTGCTGAAGAGTTGACTCAGGATGATATTTGTACCGGTGCTTCGAATGATATCGAACGTGCTACCGAATTGGCACACAATATGGTTACCAAATTCGGTATGAGTGCTAAGGTTGGTCTTGTAAAATTGGGCACAGGCAATAATGAGGTGTTCTTAGGTAGAGACTTCTCGTCTACACCTAACTATTCCGAAAATATGGCGGCTGTTATTGATACCGAGGTTCGTGAAATTATTATGGCTCAATATTCTAAAGCAAAGGATATTTTGAGTGCTAATATGAATAAGGTGCATAAGGTCGCACAGAAACTTTTTGTTGAAGAAAAGGTCAGCGGTGATGAGTTCCGCGAAATTATGGCAACCGATGACGCACAGTAAATTTAATTTTAAATCCCTGCAGGGTAAAGCCTTGCAGGGATTTTTTTGTAAAAATTTTCAAAAAAGTATTGACAAACGCATAACAAAAGTGTATTATCTTAATAGTACAGTAGTACAGTTTAAAGAAAGGAAGTGTGCGAATGGTATGGAAACTTGATAGAAACCGGCCAATTTGTCCTCAAATTTGCGAGCAGTTGAGCGTTTTGATAGCCTCGGGCGAAATCAAGGCTAACGAAAGACTGATGTCGGTGCGAGAAGTTGCAGTAGAGGCAGGAGTCAACCCCAATACCGTGCAAAAAGCCTTTGAGCAGTTGGAAATGAAAGGCCTTATATATTCTGTAAGGGGCTCGGGCTGGTTCGTTGATACAGAAGGCTCGGCAAAGGATACGGTTGAAAAAATCATATTTGATAAAACTTCAGAATATTTTGAAGAAATGAAAAAGTTAGGTCTTACTGCTAGCCAAATTAAAAATTACATTAAGGAGTGGAACGAATGAGCGAATTGTTAACCTGCCGTAATTTAACCAAAAACTACGGCGGACTTGTTGCTTTAAATAATATCAATTTAAAGGTTGAAAGCGGAAAAATAATCGGGCTTTTAGGCCCAAACGGTTCGGGAAAAACAACCCTTATAAAAATCATAAACGGGTTGCTGACGCCCACATCGGGTGAAGTGCTTATAAACGGCAACAAACCGGGTATTGAAACCAAAAAGCAGGTAGCATATCTTCCTGACAACAGTTATCTTAACTCTTGGATGACGGTTGAACAAATTGTCAAAATGTTTAGTGATTTTTATGCTGATTTCAGACCCCAGTTAGCCTATGAAATGCTGTCGAGATTGGGAATCACACCGAAGGCAAAACTTAAGACTTTGTCAAAAGGAAATAAGGAAAAGGTCTGCCTTATTCTTGTAATGAGCCGTAATGCGTTGCTTTATGTTCTTGATGAGCCGATTGCAGGCGTTGACCCTGCTACCCGTGATTACGTTATATCGACCATTATCAACAACTACAATCCCGAGGCTTCGGTTATTATCTCAACACACTTGATTGCAGATATTGAGCAGGTTTTGGATGAAGTTATTTTCATTAATAACGGCAATATAACCTTGCAAAAGTCGGTTGATGAGATTCGCGAAGAAAACCAGAAGAGTGTTGATGAGTTGTTTAGGGAGGAATTCAAATGGTAAGAAAACTAATTAAACACGAATTCAGTGCCATTGGTCGCAGTATGTTCCCGATGGCTGTGATATTGCTTGCAATGTCAGTTTTTACCCGCATTATTCAAATTTTTGAGGTAGAGTCCCGCACGTATAACATTATTTTAGGCTCGGCAATTGTAATGCTTGTAATTGCAATGATAGTAAGCCTTGTAATGTCGGTGGTTATAAGTATCAAGCGGTTTTATACTAATATGTTTACAGGTGAGGGTTACCTAACAATGACCTTGCCCGTAACGGCAACTGAGCATATTTTAACCAAATTATTGGTGGCTTTTGTGTCGGTTGTGGCAACAGTTTTTGCTATTATAATAGCAGGAAGTATATCAACCTTGGGCGAGGTTTTGGTTGAAATTTTTAAAGCGATTGATTATCTTGCCGACGCTTATTTCGATTTCCTCGGCGGTCACGGTGTAGCCTATATTTTTGAGGCATTAATTGCCGCAACTGTGGTGATTGCATCGCAGTTTTTACTGTATTACGCTTGCATTTCGGTGGGACAAATGGCACACAAAAACCGCGTTTTAGCAGCGTTTGGCGCATATTTCGGATACTACGTTATTACTCAGATTTTCGGAACTATATTGGTTATTTTTATCTCCTTGCAACCGCAGTGGTTGATTGATTTAATGCAGTCAATAACCGATTTTGCGGCAAATCACCCGTATGCATTTATACATTATTTTATCTGGTGCATTACATTGTTTTACGGTGTTTTATCTGTGGTTTTCTTCTTTATTTCACGCTATATTATCACAAATAAGCTTAATCTTGAGTAAGAAAGGTGAGACAAATGAAAAGATATATAAAATTAATATCAGCTGTTCTTTTGACCGCTTTTATTTGTGTCGGCTTATGCTCATGCAAACAGCTTGATGATATGCGTAACCAAAGGGCAATTTACGGCAAAACCGAGGAAACACTTTATTTCCGCGGTTCTGAATATAAACTTTTACCGCAGTGTGATGACCTTTACATTAATGATGAGAATTTCGGCTATGTCACCGAAAAGGATGTTCCTATTTTATTGAGTGATATGCTAGGAAAATCGGTCTTCTTTGATGATGAAGCGTTGTTTATTACGGCTGAAAGATACCCGTATGGCCTTAAAGTTTGGTGCCGAGCCGATATTTACGATGAAATGGTCCAAAAGATAGAGAATTACGAGCTTGACTCTTTCTGTTATTGGAATCCTGATTTCAGTTATCATTATGACGAGTCACTTATGCAAAAGCGATACGTTGTAGTGCCCTCGGCTGTGGCTGAAATCATAAGAAGTGCTTTCGCAGGCGAGGGAATTAAAGTTGAGTCGCACGGCAAGTATGAGTTCACCTATATAACCTTCCAAAACTGTGACAAAACCACTACCTTTATTGATACAGATAATATGATTATGCTCAACAGTAACGGCAGTGAATATTATTTGTTGGTTGATAAACGTAAAGAGGGTTACGTAAGGTATAATTTAAGCAAAGAAGATGCCCAGATGATTATACAACAGTTAGGATTAGAAATAGAATATAGTTATTATTAAACAAAAAATCTCTTGTAGAACATTAAGTTCTGCAAGAGATTTTTACTTTGTTAAGGTTTATCTTTTTCAAGCTTGTTAAGCTTGGGGACTACGCCCTCACTAAAGTTGCTTGGATGGTGCATAATATCCTCTGATGGCAAGCCTTGGGTAATTGCAGGGAAGTCACAGTCAGTGGCATTAGTTGGTTGAATTTCATAAGTGCCGTAGGTGTTTACCATTTCTTCAGTTGTGTTGGGCGTCGGGTCCCAAGGCACAGCCGATGGGTCACTTGGCACATAAAATTTTTCTGAAGTATGGGTGGTTTTTTGTTTGTTTTTTAAAAATTCGGTTTGTCCGTTGTTGCCGGATTTTGAATTGTTTAATTTAGTCAAAATAATCATCTCCTGATTTTATTTTGCCCTACATTTTTAAAATAAACAAAAATAAAACCGCCCTGGTTTTCAGGGCGGTTAATATGTAACAAATTATTTATTGTTGTATTTATCGATGCAGTTTTTGATGCGGTCGATAGGATTGAGCAACGAGCTGATAGAGTTGTCATAGTTAATGGTGTCGATAAGATAGGCAACATACTTTGACATATCAACACGTGTGTACCAATCGCGTTCCATCAAGTCAGGCTTGTTGTAAACCAAGTTGGTGGTGAAAATCTTATCAATAAGACCGTCCTTATAATACTGGTCGAACTTATCGTATCCCTCAACAAACAAACCAAAGGTGGTGAAAGCGAATACACGGTTACAGTTCTTTGCCTTTAACTGTGCGGCGATATCAAGCAACGAATCACCTGAAGAAATCATATCGTCAACAATAATAAGGTCTTTACCGGTAACATCGTTACCCAAGAACTCGTGAGCTTCAATCGGGTTACGGCCGTTAACGATAACCGAGTAGTTTCTACGCTTGTAGAACATACCTAACTCAACGCCTAAAACAGAGGAATAGTAAATGCAACGGGACATTGCACCTTCATCGGGAGCAACAATCATCAAATGGTCGCGGTCAATCTTTACATCGGGAACGGTGCGAAGCAAAGATTTAATCATTTGATATGTCGGCTGAACGTTGTCAAAACCACCAAGAGGAATAGCGTTACAAATTCTCGGGTCGTGAGCATCAAAAGTGATGATGTTCTTAACACCTAAAGCAGTAAGTTCCTGCAAAGCCATCGCACAGTCTAACGACTCACGTGCGGAGCGGCGATGTTGTCTTCCTTCATAAAGCATCGGCATAATAACATTAATTCTTCTTGCTTTACCACCCAAAGCAGCGATAATACGTTTTAAATCTTGGAAGTGGTCATCCGGACTCATCGGAACGGTTTCACCGTACATTTTGTAAGTTACGCCGTAGTTAAAGCAGTCGCAAATAATAAATGCATCAAGACCACGGGCAGTATGCTCAATAAGGCCTTTTGCTTCACCAGTACCAAAACGCGGACACTGGGGATGGATAACATAAGTATGCTCCTCCGGCATACCACGCCACTGCTGGAGATAGTAATCTACCTTGTCGGCAAACTCTTCACATCCACGCATTGCGATAATAGCCATATCACCGTAGGGCAAGTGCTTGTAGGTTGCAGTTGTCATTTTAGTTCCTCCGTATATTGACTTTAAACAAGGGTATTTAAAGCCCTCAAAAATTTGCATATTAAATATACCACAAAACCGTAAGTTATAAAAGGGTTATTTTGCGAAAATTTTACAAAAATTGGCGATTTACATAATACTTTGAAATATGTAAACTAATTTTGTCGAATTTTGCCGTCTACAATTATTTTATAATCGCCCGAATGTAAAACTTTGGCTAATTGTTTAGTATCTTTGATTCGGGTTTCGACCGCAATACCTGTCGAGCCTAATTGTGACTCTGAAACCTTGTGAGCATCACTGCCGCTGATTAACTTTAAGTTGTGATTCTTGGCAAATCTTTCTGCCATATCGTTGCGGTTTTCGGAGTGACCGAAGTTCAGCTCAACACCATTTAGATATCTGTAGTCAGGAACAAACGTCGGTTCAGGATTGTATTGACCTATTCTGAACGGGTGAGCTGCCGATATAAATCCGCCGTTACCTTGAACAAATTTTGCAATTTGCTCAATTGTGTAACTTTTAAAATCAGGTACGGATTTTAAATCATCGGGCGTAATGCCGTAGATAAGCACTTCTTTTGCAATATTTGGAAGATAGCATTCTTCAATGCCGAATATAACATCAAAATCTAATTTTTCACCCAAAGCTTTACCGACCAAGAAATCCCTTTCATAAGCACTGACAAATTCTTCCCAAGGTAGTTTTCTGTCAACCGCTGTGTTTCCGCGGTAAAAATGGTTGGTAAAAACCGCACCCGTATAGCCTTTTTCTTTTAAGGCAACTATCATTTCCTCAATAGTGGAATGTGCACATTTACTGCAACTTGAAGTGTGCAGGTGCATTTCATATTTAAACATTTTTTCACCTCTTATTTAACACTTTAAATATTTTAGCACATAGCGAAATTAAAATCAATAAAATAGGTTAGAATTTATAGATTTTTATTGCGAAAACGATAATAGTTTGATATAATAATTGTATATTGTGGAAGTATGCAAATTTTTACTTCGTTGGAGGAATATATGAAAGTAACACTTTTAACCCACACGCCTGACCCTGAATTAACGGTTGCATCTGCCGCAAGGCTTTGCTATTCACCGTCTACAATTGATGAGGTGCGTGAAAAACTGACCCCTGAAAAAACCGCAAGTTTTGTTGATATGTTGTCTGAAATCGGTCACGAAAGTCCGATTGAACACGCTTCGTTTACTTTTGGCATTGAGGGTGTTTCGAGAGCACTTTTGGCACAGATTACACGTCATAGAATGGCATCTTTTTCAGTACAAAGCCAACGTTATGTTGCTGAGGCTCAGTTTGAGTTTGTTACCCCTCCCGAAATTGAGAAAGACCCTGAAGCCAAAGCACTGTTTTTGGAAGCTATGCAAAAGGACCAGGAGTATTATGACCGCTTGACCGAAACCTTAAAGCGTCGTCATAAAGCGGATATGATAGCAAGCGGTATGGAGGAAAAGGCTGCTGAACGTGCCGCTGAGAAAAAGGCTATTGAGGATGCACGTTTTGTGTTGCCTAATGCATGCGATACTAAAATGATTTTAACTATGAATGCACGTAGTTTACATAATTTTTTCAGGCATCGTTGCTGTAATCGTGCTCAGTGGGAAATCAGAGAGCTTGCTGCTCAAATGCTTGTGCTTTGTCGAGAGGTGGCTCCTAATCTCTTTAAAAATGCAGGTCCTGCTTGCTTGACCGGACCTTGCCCCGAAGGTAAGATGACCTGCGGACAAATTATAAAGATGCGTGAACAATACACAATGAAAAAGGATTAAGCAAAATGGGTAAACTGATTGTAATAGAAGGGCTTGACGGTTGCGGAAAAACAACCCAAGTAAACCTTTTGCCTGAAAAATTAAAGGAATTGGGTTTTGACTCGAAGTTGATTTCTTTCCCCGATTATTCTGACCCGTCGAGCACGTTGGTCAGAATGTATTTGGGCGGTGAATTCGGCGATAAACCCGATGCAGTTAACGGCTATGCCGCTTCGCTATTTTATGCGGTTGACCGCTATGCGAGTTACAAACGTCATTGGGCGGATTATTACGAAAATGGCGGAATTGTTGTTTCAGGCAGATATGTTGAGTCTAATGCTTACCACCAAATGTCAAAGTTACCCGAAAGCGAATGGGAAAGTTACCTCGAATGGCTTTATGAAACAGAGTATGAGAAAACGGCAATTCCTCGTCCTGATGCGGTGATTTTTCTTGATATGCCGGTTGAGGTTTCGACCAAAATGGTTGAAAGCCGTTACAGTGGAGATGAGTCTAAAAAGGATATTCACGAGAAGGATAAGTCGTATCTTTCAGCTTGCCGTAAAGCTGCTTCCTTTGCTGCGAAAAAATGTGGTTGGAACGTTATCAACTGTGCTGACGGCGACAAGCCTCGTTCAATTGAGGATATTTCAGCCGATATTTTAAAGGTTGTATTAGAGGCTGTTAAATAATTTTTGTTTTGGAGACTATATATGTATTATGTGTTTTTAGCCCCCGGCTTTGAGGAAACCGAAGCCTTGGCATCGTTAGATATTATTCGCCGTGCTGAAGAGGAAATTTATACTGTCGGCGTTGGCGGAAAGGTAATAACCAGTGCTCATCAAGTGCCGGTAGTTGCCGATGTTATGGACAGTGAAATTGCACCCGATAAGGATTGCGACGGTATTATTTTACCCGGTGGTATGCCCGGTACACTTAATTTGGAGAAAAGTCCTTTAGTACAGAGTTTTATTGATTACTGTGTTGAAAATAAAAAACTTATTGCCGCAATTTGTGCCGCACCCTCAATTTTGGGGCACAAAGGTT
>JAZOQN010000095.1:0-4883 GCA_045656125.1 Acutalibacteraceae bacterium | reverse complement strand
AACTTCCAACCGGTTTGAGCAGTTCCCGTTTTGCCGCCTGCCGAAATTCCTTCGGAATAAGCCGTATTACCCGTGCCGTTTTGCAAAACGTTTTTAAGGTATTCCTTTAATAAATCGGCGGTGCTTTTTTTGAACACAACGGTCGGTAGCGACGGCTCAAAACTTTCGGTTTCACCGTTTGCTTCTACACTTGTCACAACATACGGCAAGCGGTATTGTCCACCGTTCACAATAGCACAGTATAGGGTGGACAAAGCAATCGGACTTAACATTAAGTCCCCCTGACCAATACTGAAATTGCTTAATTCGGCAGGAAATGTGCTTAATTTTTCCAACGTAGGTAAACTGCCCTTTCCTGACACCAATCCGCCATTACAGTCAATTTCCTGCCCAAAACGGAATGTTGAAGCAGTATTGTAAATCTTTTCGGCACCCAAGGTTTCTGCCAAGGTATAAAAGTAAGTGTTGCACGACTCTGCCAACGCGTCTTTGAGTCCTAACTCTCCGTGACCGCTTGATTTATGGCACTTAAAAGTAACATCACCCACCGTAACACTGCCGGTGCAGGTATAACGGTATTGGTCATACCCACTTTCAATTGCCGCTACAGCAATTACAGGTTTAAAAACCGAGCCTACGTTATATGAACAAACCGCCCTGTTAATTAAGGGTGAATTTTCATCATTAAGATACTTTGCAACATCATAGGGGTCGAAGTCAGGCCGACTGCAAACCGCCTTAATTTTACCTGTTTTAGCCTCAATCACCACTGCCGCACCGCGTTTCACCTCTGACAAAGCCTCTTCTACAATACTTTGAATTTCACTGTCGACAGTTAAGGTTACCTTATTACTGACAATCGGCTCATTAACAGTAAAATCCAATCCTGCCAACATTCGTCCACGCGAATCGGTTGTGTAGCTTAAACTCACCTTTTGATTAGAATACAACAAATCATCATAGTATTTTTCAATTCCCGTCACTCCGTGAGAGTCACTGTTGGTATACCCTAAAATATGTGTAAAACTGCCGTTATACCGCGTCGGCACATAAAAAGTGTGCCACCCACCCGAAGTTTTAGGTTGCTTGCCCCACACAGTAACAGCCTGGCCGTTTCTTAATTTGCTTAATCCTTCTTCAAGGTCTTCTCCCGTTAGCATTTCACTCAAAGGAACTGCCGCAAAATCGGTCGGTAGCACCACAGTGGCTGCTTTATATCCGCTTGATGTAATCGATTTCCCGTTGCAGTCGTACACTTGACCGCGGCACACCGCAACATCTATTCTTTTAGTTGACTGTTTGGTTGCCGCTTCGCTCAGCTCACTGTCGGTTGCAACCATTATAACCCTTGCCGAGCAAACAAGCATCCCGACTAATATGCACATAAAACAAACCAAAGCTCTTTTGTAGATTGAAGACATAAAAAATCACCCTATTTATTTTTGCAATAAACAGAGTGATTTAATCAGAATTTAAAAGTTATTCGGCTTTCATTCTTAAGAGTGAGCCTGCTAAAACGGGGCGGTCGCAAGGAATCTTAACCGTCATCATAGGATGAGGGGCCGAGTCAATAGCGTTACCCTTTTCATCAAACATTTCGTCAGCAGTCAAAATAAACGGCTCACGTTTAGGCTGTAAGCAGTCCAAAACCTGCCCTTTTAAGAACTTGTTTTTAAGTTCTAATGACAAAACACCGTTTTCCCAACCTTTAACGACGCCCGCAACTGAATAATCGCGGATATACCCTGCCGAAAGGTAGGTCTGTTCGTTTTCAGGTCTTCCAAAATAGAAACCGGTAGAATACGGACGGTGGCTGATTTTTTCCAACTCTTCCAAAACCCATGCAGGCACCGGTGCTGTCGGGTCAGCCATAAAACTATCAATAGCACCGCGGTAAGCATTAGCCGTAACAGCGGTATAATAATGCGACTTTGCTCTACCCTCAATCTTAAAGCTATGCACACCTGCCTCAACCATTTTGCCGATGTGCGACACCATACAAAGGTCGTTAGCATTCAAAATATACGTACCCTTATCGGTTTCGGTAATGTCAAAATACTGTCCGGGGCGTTTTTGCTCCATAAGTGAATAACTCCACCTACAAGACTGAGCACAATCACCGCGGTTAGCATCACGACCCGTCATATATGAGGACAACAAGCACCTTGCCGAGAACGAAACACACATTGCTCCATGACAAAACGCCTCAATATCAAGTTCTTTTGGCGTTTTTGCTCTGATTTCGGCAATTTCATCTAAACTGAGTTCACGTGCAACGACAATACGCTTTGCACCCATATTGTAAAAGGCATTTGCCGTCTCATAATTCACGATACCTGACTGAACCGAAACGTGTAATTCCTGCTTGGGTGCATACTTTTTAACCAATCCCATTGTACCGATATCCGACGCGATAATTCCGTCAACACCGATATCTGCCAACAACTCCAAAAATGCGGGTAAACGAGGGATTTCATCATTGTGTGGCAGAGTGTTACAAGTAACAAAAACCTTGACACCGTGTTCGTGGGCATAAGCTGTACCTTTTCTTAAATCGTCCTCGCCGAAGTTGGTTGCGGCGGTACGCATACCAAATTCTTCACCGGCTAAATACACAGCATCCGCACCAAAATCAACCGCCGCTTTAAGGCGTTCAATATCACCCGACGGACAAAGCAGTTCAATGTTTTTCCAAATATTATCAACCATTTTTAGACTCTACCCACATTCCCTTATTTTTAAGTTCTCTGATAACGCTATTATGTTCTTCAACCGTCTTAGTGAAATAGAATTTCATATTCTTATCGGTGACAAAGAAGTAATCCGTACTGTTTTCTTTAGGATAAATAGCCGCTTTAATCGCGTCAATACTCGGGTTACAGTAAGCACCGGGAGCAAGACCGACCGCTTTATATGTGTCGTATTTATCCTTATTGTAAGCATATTTTTGAGTGGGGTCAGATTGTAAATAGGCCCTATCTCCCCAATCATCTATTCGGTTCCAGAACACTGCCGAAACCTTTTGCTTAGTTTCATAAGAAGCAACCGATGACTCCATTTCAATAATGGAAGCCATTGTAATTACATCGTGCAAATTACGGCCGGCTCTCGTGATTTCGGCACGTAAACCAACAGTGACCTTTTTATCGAAGTTATCAAGCATTTTTTTAATAGCCTGCTCGGCACCTGCTTTATTATTGGTCTGATAGAAATAATACGTGTCAGGGAACAAATATCCCTCAAGACGATAGTGAACGCCCTGCTTTTCGGTTTTTATGCCCTTCAAAAAGTCATAATTATACTTCTCAAAGGTCGCTTCGTTTACAGCTGCCTTAAATTGCGAAGCGGTACAAACCTTGTTTTCCTCAAGGCGTTTTGCTATTTTGTCAATATCCCAACCCTCAGGGATTGTCACCTTAACTTGATTGGCTTGAGTTCCCTGTTTAGTCAGTTTATCAACAATATCCTCATAACCATCCTGCTTGCTGAAGTAATAGATACCGTCACGGAATTTTGAAGCATGACCACCCTGACTTGCATAAAGCCTAAAGAATAAAGGGCTATCAATAACGCCTTTTTCTTCAAGCATTTTGGCGATGTTTTTTGCACTTGTACCCTCTGCTACAACTATTTCAATGTTATCCTCTGCAGCATCAGTATCCAAATTTACGCCAAGATAATCCATACCAAAATACAGTATCAATGATGCGGCAGTAATGGAAATAACCAAAATTGCCGCCATCCATATAACCGACATAAGACAACCTTGACCGGTTGTCATTTTTTTGCGTTTGTGTTTTTTCTTACTGCTTTTAGGCTTAGACTGTGACTTCTGTATATCATCGGCAACAGTGCTGTCAATGAAAAAATCCTGTCCGATTATAAAGTCATCCGAAAGTCTGGTATCATCAAGTCCGCCCTCGTTAATATTTGAGTCCTCCGAACCGGAAGATTTAGCAATTTTAAAATCGCCCACCTCATTATTCTCGGCAGAATATGTATCGTTTTTCGAAAAATCGGCTTCATCGCCGATTTTGAAAATATCATTTTTCATTTTTTACCTCCGTAAAAAAGTGGCAAGTCAATTAAAATCATCTCATCTAAAACTGACGTGAGAATTTTCTGCGTTGATTTTCACGGCGTCCGGAAACATCCTTAATCCATTTTTCAGTAACTATGACATCAACCGGACGGTCAAATCTGCCGTGATACATATGACGTCTGATACAGTCCGAATAGCAAATACCGGCACATGCACCGGAAAATCTTGACATATAACGGTCATAATATCCCTTGCCGTAACCAAGTCTATAACCCAAATAATCAATCGACAACGCCGGTAAAAGCATCAAACATCCGGTAAAATCCTCTACAATCGGAAGACTTTCATCAGGTTCTAAAACTCCAAACGTGCCGGGTTTTAGGTCGTCAAACGATGTGATATAGTGAAATTCCATCAGTCTTGTGCCATCAATACATCTCGGTACGGCAACTTTTTTGCCGTCACACCAACAACCCTCAATGATTTTAAAGGTGTCAACCTCAATAGCCGTTGACACGTAAACCAATACAGTTTTTGCCGAACGGTACTGATAAAGCCTTTGAACGTTTCGGGCAACCCCAGCATCAAGTCTTGCCTTTTCTTCAGGGTCCATATTCTTACGTTCTTCTTTTATCGAAGCACGTAGCTCTTGTTTATACTGCCTTATATCTACCGGTCGCATAACATAGCCTTCTCAAAATGTTTTGCGGCGGCATCGCCTTGAATATATTTTACAATCTCGAAGCCAAATTTTAACGCTGCACCTGCACCGCAAGCGGTAATAATATTACCGTCGGTCACAACCGCAGAATTTAAAATTTCAGCGCCCGCTAACTGCTCC
>JAZOQN010000094.1:0-9810 GCA_045656125.1 Acutalibacteraceae bacterium | reverse complement strand
CACAAAAAGCCCTTTAAGTGCTTAACACTTAAAGGGCGTAAATTACGCGGTTCCACCTTTAAAAAACTCATCATACCTTTAACGCAGGCGAAACGTCAGCCTTGTTACCGGACTGCACTCAAGGGTGGTTTTCACGAATTTTGACATCTATGCGGCTTTCAGCCGGTGACCACATTCTCTTTAACCGTCAATTAAAACGCTACTGTCCCTATCAACGCTTTACTAAACAACATTTGTTTATTGTATGATACAACTTTAATCAAACTTTGTCAAGCGGAAAATATTGCTTAACGGTGAGTTTTGATTGACTAATTTTTATTTTGCATATATAATGTAATTTAAGAATTTATGTGGGGTGAAAAAATGAGCGTGGAAATTATTGAAGAGCAAAAGTCTGTAACAAGCGGAATATTTTTACCGCCAACTGTTTTAGCGGTCAAAAAAAGTGCTGAAAGCGGTTTGCTTTTAAGTATGGGCATAATAATTTGTATAGCACTTTCTGTTCTTTCAATTTGTGATTTTTCGGCAGGAGTAATTCTTTTGCCGTTAGCGTTTTTACTGCTCATCGCACATATTGTTGCCTTTAATAAATCAAGAAGGTCTGGCGGTAACTACGGCTTGTCTTTTTTAGGAATATCATACATTTTACCGTTGCTTATTGAATGTGCATTTTCAATATGGGAAGAGGTTTTTGACAATAAATTTATAGCCCCGTTATTCCAAAAATTGAAACTTATAACGCTCGACCTTCCCCACCCGTTAGACAATATTATCAACCGCACAAATTTTGATATGCGTTTGATTTTTAGTGTTTTGGTATTAGTGTTTTGGTGTATGGCACTTATAATGATAACACTAGTCACCTCTAAACGCCAAAATATGCCGTCAACGAGTTTGCCAATGATTTGTTTTATTGCGTTACTGCTTATCACTGTGGCGGTTTTATTTGGTGCTGTATACTCCGCTATGATGGGTTATTTCCCGCAATATATACTGACTTCGTTTATATATAAACCACTACCATATATTTTTGCCGGTGTTATCGGTATTATCGGTATATACTTAATTTTGGCTTGCATTTACGTTATGAAAATTTTTATCAAGATGAAGAAGGTTAAAAATGTTATTCAAAAGTAATCCGAAATATGAATTTGTAATAGTGGGACTCGGCAACCCCGGACCAAAGTATGACGAAACCCGCCACAACGTCGGTTTCAGGTGTATTGACCTCCTTATAAAAGAGTTTAACGCAGGTCCTGAAAAGAATAATTTTCAGTCATTTATTTACGACGGTGAAATCAAAGGTCATAAAGTGCTTTTTGTAAAGCCGCAGACCTTTATGAACAATTCAGGAGCCGCCGTAAGCGAAGTTTTAAAGTTCTACAAAATCCCCGTAAACAGTCTTATTGTGATTTCCGATGACGTAACTTTGGATGCAGGACGTCTTCGCATAAGGGCCAACGGCAGTCACGGCGGTCATAACGGACTTCGGGATATAATAGAATTATTGGGGAGCGATGATTTTCCAAGAGTTAAAATCGGTATGGGTCAAAAGCCGCATCCCGATTACGATTTAGCCGACTGGGTTTTAGGTAAACCGAGTGCAGAGGATAAAGAAAAAATCACCGCAACCGAAAGGAACGCTGCCGAAGCAGTTAAAACCATTGTAACGCTGGATATCAGCCGAGCAATGAATAAATATAACAGGTAAACTTTATGAGTTTCAAGTACCCCTTTATTTTGGGGAAACTGCAAAAAACAACCGAGTTTGACGCTTTAACAAAAGCCGTCAGCAACCGCACATACCCAATAGCCGTAACGGGCGTTTCACACATTCATCGTGTAATTTTAGCCACTGCTTTAGCGGTGCAAAACGGCATTAAACCGTTGATTATCACCGCAGGTGAAGCCGAAAATGAACGGGTATGCGAGGACCTTGAAGCTTTAGGTCTGTCAGTTACAGTTTTCCCATCGAGAGATTTTGTTTTTAAAAGCAACATTTCCCGGTCAAGAGAATATGAACACAAAAGAATAGGTACCCTCTCTAAACTTTTAGAGGGGGATTTTGACGTGTGCGTTTTATCAAGCGAGGCGGCAACAAGCGTTACCCTACCACCCGAAAAATTGGTTGAACGCAGTTTTACTTTAACGGTTGGTCAAGAATACGACCAAACCGACCTTGTAAACCGTCTAGTTGCCGGTGGTTACACCCGTGCCGAGCAGGTTGAGGGTGCAGGACAGTTCTCCTGCCGCGGCAGTATTATTGATATTTTCACGCCTAATTTAAATAACCCCTGCCGTATTGACTTCTTCGGTGACGAGGTTGACAGTATTGCGGCTTTTGATGTTGACACTCAACGCCGTTCCGACTCACTCAACTCAATAAAAATCACTCCTGTTTGTGAGATTTCACCTGACAACAATGAACAACTTATTGAAAAACTTCTGAAGTTGTCTGACTCCAAAAAATGCAGTGCCGAACAGAAAAAACGTATTTTGGAAGATGTTGACCGCCTCAAAGCATCGGTCTCCATTGCTTATGACGCATATATCGGTGATATTTATGATGAGTTTTCGACAATTTTCGACTATATCGGCAACTCTTATACCACTGCCACCTTCATTTTCGACACAAATGCCGTTTTCGATAGAATTGACAGCACCTTAAAACTTCATTCCGAGGAAATCAAGGCACTTTTATTAGAGGGTCAGTTGCCGCCTAACTTCAAGTCGGTTTATCTTGACAGTGTTGGATTCTCGGAGAGTTTAAAAACTGCTGCTACTGTATTCTTTGACAGTTTTCCAAAAACATCATACGCTTTGCCACCAAAGGCTCTTGTGAACTTTGGTTTTAAGCACAATTCGGGGTTTTCGGGTTCTGTTTCAACACTTTGCGAGGACATAAAAGCAACCTCTGCCGAATTGACCGTAATTTTAGCCGGAAGTGAGCGTGCCGCTTCTAATCTTTGCGAGGAAATTTGCGATAACGGTATTAACGCTACGTTCCAAGCCGAGCCTTCACGCATTGGCGACGAGGGAGTTTTTGTCACAACGGGTATACTTTCAAGCGGTATTGAACTGCCAAAATTATCGGTTATTGTCCACGGCAAAGCCGAAATTAAAAAACGTAAACGCCGATTTACAAAAGGCACTGCCGTAGGCTCATTAGAAGAATTAGAACGCGGTGATTATGTTGTCCACGCCACCCACGGTATCGGCATTTTCGAGGGCGTGCAACAGTTGACCACCCGCGGTATGACACGCGATTACATCAAGATTTCATACGCCGGAAAAGATGCTCTTTATGTTCCCGTAACAAGTCTTGATATGGTATCAAAATACATTGGTTCTGCCGAAGATACCACTGTAAAACTAAACAAATTAGGCTCAAGCGATTGGTCCAAAACAAGAGCAAGAGTAAAACACGCCGTTAAAGATATGGCAAAACAACTTACTGCTTTATATGCAAAAAGAATGCAGCAAAAAGGCTTTAGTTTTAGTGCCGACGGTGATTTACAGTCCGACTTTGAACGCCGATTTGAGTTTGACGAAACCGATGACCAACTTCGTTGTATTTCAGAAATTAAACGGGATATGGAACGCGGAGTTCCTATGGACAGGCTACTTTGCGGAGATGTCGGCTTTGGCAAAACCGAGGTGGCTTTACGTGCCGCATTCAAGTGTATTGCCGACGGCAAGCAGTGTGCAATTTTAGTGCCGACAACCATTCTTGCCTGGCAACACTTCAACACCGCTTTAGAGCGTTTTTCCAATATGGCAGTTGAAGTAGAAATGCTTTCGCGTTTCAGAACGCCTAAACAACAGGAAAAAATCAAGAAAAACCTATCTGTCGGCAACATTGACCTTATTATCGGTACTCATATCCTTATTTCAAAGGACGTCACTTTCAAGAATTTAGGGCTTATTATAATTGACGAAGAACAACGTTTCGGTGTTGCTCAAAAGGAGCGTTTAAAGGAACTTTATCCCGAAGTCGACGCGTTGACGCTTTCGGCAACACCTATCCCCCGAACACTTAATATGGCGTTGTCGGGACTTCGCGATATGTCAAGCATAGAGGAAGCACCTTTAAACCGCCACCCCGTGCAAACCTATGTTTTGGAACACGACAAAAGCTTGATAAACGAAGCAATCAGCCGAGAATTACGTCGTGGCGGTCAAGTTTATTACTTGCACAACCGCACCGAAGATATTGACGCTTGTGCTTTAAAACTTCAAAAAGACCACCCCGACGCACGTATCGGTACGGCTCACGGCAAAATGAGTGAGGAATCGCTTTCACGCGTTTGGAAAGACTTACTTGAACACGAAATTGATATTTTAGTGTGCACAACCATTATCGAAACCGGCGTTGATGTGCCTAACGCAAACACGCTGATAATTGAAAATTCCGACCGTTTCGGTTTGGCGCAGTTACATCAAATCAGAGGTCGTGTCGGTCGAAGTCACCGCACGGCTTACGCCTATCTTTTGTTTACGCCGGGCAAGGCTTTGTCCGAAATTTCACAGAAAAGACTTGACGCAATACGCAAGTTTACCGAGTTCGGTTCAGGCTTTCGCATTGCCATGCGTGACCTTGAAATTCGAGGCGCGGGCAGTATTTTAGGCGGCGAACAGCACGGACATATGGAGGCTGTCGGTTACGATATGTACCTGAAACTTCTATCCGATGCAATAGCCGAGGAAAAGGGCGAAACTGCCGAAGCAGAATTAGAATGTGTTGTGGATATTAGGATGAGTGCTCATATCCCCGAAAAATACATCTCGTCATTATCCCAACGCCTGTCGGCATACCGCAGAATTGCTGCAATTAAAACCGACAGTGACCTTTTAGATGTTACCGACGAGCTTATTGACCGCTACGGCGAGCCACCAAAAGCCGTAACCGATTTGATAAACATCGCATTTTTAAAGAACAGAGCCGCAACGTTGGGAATAACCGAAATTTCAGAACAAGATGGCAGGTTGTTGCTTTACTGTGCCGCTTTGACCGAAGAAGTATCCAAACTTTTGACTTCCCCTATAAAGCGACGAGTAATGTTCAGTGCAAGCAAAAGGGCTTATGTTTCAATAAGACCGGAGCCAAAACAAAGTATTTTGGACACTTTAAAGGAAGTCTTAAATATAATGCAACCTTAAAACAAATCACAATTTACAAATACGTTACAAAGACTGTGAAAAAACACTGGACTTTTTGAAGCATTTATTATATACTGTCTAATGTATATGATGCATTTTTAATTGTGTCTTAAATTTTAAATTTTAAGTTTTCCGCATTTGTTTTACTTTTTGTATAAGCGGAAAGAACAGGAGTACTGAAAATGAAAAAACTTACAAGACTTTTATGTCTTATGTTAGCAACCATTATGTTGCTTGGTGCATTCACCGGATGTCACAAAAAGAACGAGATTGCTTACACTATCGGCGAGTCAAAATTCACATCTGCTATGTATAGTTGCGTGCTTTATATTTCAGCTGCAACCGCAAGAAGTGAGATTGACACTTATATCAGCGACAATAAAATCGAAGTTAAAAAAGTTGATTATAACACTTATAAGTTCAACGATAAGGGTGAGGTTGACCCCACAGGTAAATACTCTTATAAATCCTTTGTTGAAGACGAAGCTGTTAAACTTTTAAAGCAATATGCAACGCTTGACGCTTTGATGAAGGAAAAGAATCTTAAGATAGATGACGATGCTGTTTTGAATGCACAAAACGAAGCATTCTGTCAATGGTATTACGGTTGCAGTGTTTACTATTACAACTATTACACCAGCATGGGTTATGACCCGTCTTCATTGTTCACTCCTGCATACACATATATGGAAAAGAACGGCGTTGCTTATACAACCTATGAAAAATATCATCTTTATGAGGCTGCTTATGACTTCTACTTCACTCACCTTTACGGTGAAAAAGGTGAAAAGGAAGTTGCCAAGGATGACATTGTAAAAGATATGGTTGCAAACTACGCTATTGCCGATGTTATTACCTTCTCTAAAAAGGACAGCACTAACAAAGAATTTTCGAACGACAAACTCAAAGAAATTAAAGCTTTGGCAGATAAATATGCCGAGCGCTTGAATAAAGGCGAGAAATTTGAGGATATTTATAAAGAAGAACAAAAACGTTTAGAAGATGAAAACAAACCCGCTAACGACTATTCAAGTTCTTCGACCTCTACTACTTCTTCTAACGCTTCTTCGAGCACAACTTCGAGCACAACTTCGTCAACCGCATCTTCTACAACATCTTCTACAACATCTTCAAACAAGGATGAGGGTTATACACCGGCAGAATATGTTGCAATTTACGGCTCAGATAAAACCTCTTATGAATCTTCACTGTTCAGTGAAATTTTAAAGCAGACTGTTGGTAATGCCGTTGTTTTAGAAGACACAGAAAACTCACAGTATATACTTATGGTACGCCGTGATATGACCGATAAGCTTTATGAGGACTATTGGTTTGACTCACTCCGCAGCACCGTAACTTATTCAATGAAATCAGATGAGTATGACGCTTCGCTTAACGAATACGGCAACAAGTTGGCACTCAAGGAAGACACTTATGCCACCAAGCCTTTCGGCGTTGACGATATCGTATTTGCATCTTGAAAATAATCAGTATGTGCCTGCCGTGAAAACCTTACGGCAGGCATTTTTTCAACATTTGACAAAAAGGAGAAACTTATGTCTTTTATTGCAGAAAAAAATGGCGTATCCTATTCTTTTATTAAAACATCACGCTTTAAAACAACGCTGATTTCGGTTGGCTTTTATTTGCCGTTAACTAAAAATGCCGCCGCAAATGCACTTGCTTTAAGGCTTATGAAAAGCGGAACGTTACTCTTACCCGACACATATTCTTTTAACCGCAAATTGGCTTCCCTTTACGGTGCAAAGGTTTCTGCCTGGGTATCCAAAGTTGGTGACTGTCAGGAGCTTCGTTTGGGAATTGCCGTAAACGATGACAAATTTTCCTTAAACGGCGAGCAGACGGTAACTGAAGCTGCAAATCTTATTTGCGATATGATTTTCAGCCGCCATTTATCCGGCGAATCATATCCTGCCGACGCCATAGAACGCGAAAAACGTCTTCAGTGCGAGGCAATTGCAGGCAAAATAAACGAAAAACGCATTTTTGCCCGTAACAGATTAGAAGAAATTATGTGCAAAGGCGAGCCATTCGGTCTTGCAACCGAGGGCAGTGTTGAAGAAACCTCAGCATTGACTTCCGACGATGTAAATACTGCATTAAAAAGACTTATTAACACCGCGTTCATTTCGGTGCAGGTTGTGGGTGAAAAAGAGCCTGACGGATTTTACGAACGCTTGACCGAGTCTTTAGAAAAAACTTCACGTGAGTTTAAAAGTTTAAATTCGGACGTTGTTCTTCCTGCGGGTGAAATTAAGCGGATAACCGAAACAATGCCTGTAAAACAAGGCAAGCTTGTTTTAGGTTTTCGTTCCGACACTGCAGGATGTGACCGCGAGACAGTTGCAACTTTGGTAATGTGCGATATTTTCGGCGGCGGTCCGTACTCAAAACTCTTCTGCAATGTGCGTGAAAAAATGAGCCTTTGTTACTATTGTGCCGCCCGTGCAATACGCAGAAAAGGTTTGCTTGTTGTTGACAGCGGAGTTGAGGACAGCAACATTGACTCTGCTGAAAAGGCAATTTTGTCACAGCTTGAAGATATGAAAAACGGCAATTTCACTGAAAAAGAGCTTGAGTTTTCAAAATTGGCAATATGCGACTCGGTGAACTCGGTTGAGTCCGACCAGAACTCGCTTTTGTACTGGTATGCCGCACGTTCATTAGAGAAAAATCCCACAACCCCTGAAGAAATGTGTGAGCTTATAAAAAATATTACCGCAGAAGATATTAAAAAGGCCGCCGAAAAATTTATGCTCGATACGGTTTACACTTTAAGACCTGACGGCACTATAAAGGAGGAAGAATAATGAGTTTTACCGCCCAAAAAATATATTGCGAAGCCGCAAACGAATCCTGCATTAAAGCCGTTCATTCCTCCGGACTTAAAATTTATATTGCCGAAAAGCCCGATTTTAACGTAAACTATGCTATTTTCGGCACTCACTATGGCTCGGTTGATACCGAATTTGCTTTGGGCAACCAACCTATGCAATCTGTTCCCGAGGGTATTGCTCACTTTTTAGAGCATAAACTTTTTGAAGGTGAGGATGGTGACGCATTTCAAAAATACGCTGTTACCGGTGCTTCGGCAAATGCATACACCTCTTTTGACCGCACCTGCTACCTTTTCAGTTGCTCGGAAAAGTTTTACGAAAACCTTGACATTCTTTTGAACTTTGTAAGTTCACCCTATTTCACTCCCGAAACCGTACAGAAAGAGCAAGGAATTATCGGTCAGGAAATCAGAATGTATGAAGATGTTCCGGGTTGGCGTGTGCTGTTTAATCTGTTGAGAATTATGTATCACAACCATCCCGTTAAGGTTGAAATTGCCGGCACGGTAGAGTCAATAGCCGAAATTACTGACAAAACTCTTTATGACTGCTACCGCACCTTTTATAATCCGTCAAACATGTTCCTTTGCCTTTCGGGAAATTTTGATACCGAAAAGGTTTTAGAGATGGTTGACCAAAAAATCAAAACTTGTGAAGTCCCCAAAATTCATCGTTCTGAATTCAGCGAACCGGATGCACTTGTTGACACCTACTGCGAACAAAAAATGCCGGTAGCCCAACCTTTGTTTGTAGTTGGCATCAAAAACAATGAACTGAAACTTCACCGCACACAAAAGGATATTATTGCGAGTGAACTTTTGCTTGAAACAGTAGCAGGCAAACTGTCCCCGCTTTATAACCGACTTTTAGCGGAAGGTCTTATCAACAATAAATTCGGGACCGAGTTTTTCTACGGTCACGGATACTCTTCACTTTTGTTTGACGGAGAATCCAAAGACCCTAAAGCTGTAAAACAGGCAATTATTTCGGAAATCGAATCGGTTGCTCAAAACGGTGTTGACCCGTCACTCTTTGAAGATGCACGCCGCCAGGCTTACGGCGAAGAAATCCGCAGTTTTAATGACACCGAAGAAATTGTAGACGGTCTTATCGAATGTGCCATGAATGATTTTGAGCCTTTTGAAACGCTTGAGGTTTTAAAATCACTCACCGCAGATGATATTACCAAAAAAGCAAAATCACTCGACCTTTCTCTTACCGCGTTATCAGTTGTGAAAAAGTAAATATAAAAAATTTATAAACTTTTTTAAAAAATATTAAAATACCCCTTTTCTAAAAGGGGTATTTAGTATATAATAAAGTAAATGTAGTTTGTTAATTGAGAGGAAGTTTTAAAAATGCCTTCAGACGTTTATCACGTTACGATTTTTGGAATAGATTTAACCTTTGATTCAGTTGCCTTCACCTTACCTATTGGTAACGGTTGGAATATTTATTGGTACGGTATTTGTATTGCTTTGGCTTTTTTGGTTGCCGTTATTTATGGCTTTACGAGAGCCAAAAAATTCGATATCGACCCTGACCGTTTAACTGATGTTGTTTTAGTCACAGCACCTTTGGCTATTTTGTTTGCCAGAATTTATTACATAATTTTCGACCCCGACCCCAAATCAAAAATTGACTCGGTTGCGGATTTTTTCGGCATTTCAGGGGATTCAGGCGTTGCAGGTCTTGCAATCTACGGTGCAGTTATCGGTGCCGCTGTAATCGGATTTTTAATGTGTAAATTACGCAAGGTAAACGTACTTGATGCTTTTGATTTGGCAGCAAT
>JAZOQN010000093.1:0-2411 GCA_045656125.1 Acutalibacteraceae bacterium | reverse complement strand
GGTCTCTTGACAAACCACCGGGGCCGAGTGCAGAAAGACGACGCTTATGAGTAAGCTCAGAAAGAGGGTTGGTTTGATCCATAAACTGAGAAAGAGGTGAAGAACCAAAGAACTCTTTAATAGCAGCGCTTACGGGACGCGCGTTAATAAGTGATAATGGAGTGATGGTATCAACATCCTGAGCCTGAAGATTCATCTTCTCACGAATACTACGCTCCATACGAGAAAGACCAATACGGAACTGATTTTGGAGAAGTTCACCTACGGAACGGATACGACGATTACCTAAGTGGTCAATATCATCTGCAGTACCAACACCATAGGGAAGACCCATAAAGTAGTTAACAGATGCTAAAATATCATCAACTGTAACGTGCTTAGAAACAAGCTCATCTGCATTTGCAATAATTGCCTCATAAAGAGCATCTTCATCCTCGCCAACATTTTCTAAGATGTTTTTGAGCACTTCAAAAGATACCCATTCGTTAATACCTGCGGCATATGCTTTATTGTAAAGCTCTTCGCTAACAAAGTTTTTAAGGTCAACCATACCGGAAGAAAGAACCTTAAAGTCACGGGTATTGCCTTCATTATCGGTAAGTGCTAAAACAACAGATTTAACACCCTTGTTTTGAATAAGGCGAGCATCCTCACGGTTGAGAACTGCACCTGCATCAAAAAGAACTTCACCGGTCATAGGATCAGCAACAGGCTGAGCCAAAGTGCGACCCTCAATACGGGCGGCAATAGAAAGCTTTTTATTATATTTGTAACGACCAACGCGAGAAATTTCATAACGGCGTGCATCAAAAAGAAGCTGTCTTAAGTGATTGCCTGCACCCTCAACAGTAGCGGGCTCACCAGGACGGAGCTTTTTATAAACCTCAATAAGGGCGGAATCTGTATTAGCAGAAGCATCCTTCTCTAAGGTTGCAAAAAGACGCTCGTCCTCACCTAAAACATCGGTAATATCGTGATTAGTGGACAAACTAAAGTTTGCAAAAGCACCAAGAGCACGAACAAATGTAGTAAGGGGGAAACGGCGGTTTTTATCAATACGAACGTGAATAACGTCAACGTCGTTCATATCGGTTTCATACTCTAACCAAGCACCGCGGTTAGGAATAATGGTAGAAGCCCAAAACTCCTTGCCGTTACGCTCATCGGTAGAAAAATATGCACCGGGAGAACGAACTAACTGTGAAACAATAGCACGCTCAGCACCATTGATAACAAAGGTGCCTGATTCGGTCATAAGTGGGAATTCACCCATAAAGACCTCATTTTCTTTAATTTCGCCCGTTTCTTTGTTTAAAAGTCTTGCGCGTACGCGTAAGGGGGCAGCGTATGTGGTATCTCTTGCTTTACATTCCGTTACACTATATTTAGGAGTTTCATCTAATCTGTAGTCGATAAAATCCAACTGCAGATTTTCGGAATAATCGGTTATTGAAGACATCTCCTCAAATACAGATTTAAGGCCTTCTTCAATGAACCAGCGATACGAGTTTTTTTGAACCTCAATAAGGTTTGGCATATCAATAACCTCGTTGATTTTTGAAAAACTAACTCGCTTATTGTTACCAAGCATAACCTCTTTTGGCGCCATAGGCTTTCTTCACTCCTTTATGATATTACCAATAGCGATGAGCAAATATTAAAGACGTTTTAGGTAAGTGAATTGTCACAATGCCTATTACATCCACTGTTTTCGCGGTTTTTTTGTGGGAAAGGTATAACTCCCCCACCCACTTACTCCTGCGAACAAGTGATATTTTCCCATCATTAGACAGTTTACCATTATATCCTAGTTTTTTTCATTTGTCAATAGGTTTTTCCCATTTTTTTGTAATTTGAAGAAAAAGTTTTTAAAAGTGGTTAATTTTGTTTACTACCATATAACACAAAAAACATCCTATGCCCTAATAAGAACATAAGATGTTTTTAGCCTTTAAAATTTATGAAAGTTCAAATGCGCCTGTATAAAGCTGATAATATTTGCCTTTTTCAGCAATTAAATCATCGTGACTGCCACGCTCGATTATTCTACCTTTATCAAGCACCATAATAACGTCGGAGTTTTGAACGGTGGAAAGGCGGTGAGCAATAACAAAAACCGTTCTGCCCTGCATAAGTCTGTCCATACCCCTTTGAACTATAGCCTCGGTACGGGTATCAATAGAAGAGGTTGCCTCATCAAGTATCATAACGGGTGGGTCGGCAACTGCGGCACGGGCAATGGAGATAAGCTGACGCTGACCTTGAGAAAGTCCCGAACCGTCCCCCGAAAGAACTGTATCATATCCGTCGGGGAGCATACGTATAAATCCATCTGCACCGGCAAGCTTTGCGGCGGCAATACATTCTTCATCGGTTGCATCAAGTTTACCATAGCGGATGTTTTCCATAAC
>JAZOQN010000092.1:0-5628 GCA_045656125.1 Acutalibacteraceae bacterium | reverse complement strand
TTATGCAAAACAGAGTTAGTGTCAATAAACTGACCGAAGGTAATATCAGACATCATAATCCATTCCCTCCGTTCAAAGAAACAATTGCATCACGCAAATCACTTACAGTGAAAATATTTTTGGGAATATTAAATCCCCTTTTATTCAGTTCTACGGCAATTTTTGTAACTTCTGGGATATCCAGGCCAATCTCAGACAACCGCTCTGCATTTTCAAAAACATTAGCAACTGTGTCAAACATTTCTATTTTTCCCTTGTTCATTACAAGCAGTTTATCAGCAGTTTTTGCCATATCCTCCATACTGTGAGAAACAATGATAACAGCAGCATTAGTTTGGTCGCGATACTCTTTAATGCGTGACAAAATCATATCTCTGCCTTTAGGGTCAAGCCCTGCAGTAGGCTCATCCAAAACAAGAACATCAGGTCTCATTGCAATTATTCCTGCAATAGCCACCCTGCGTTTTTCACCGCCTGATAAATCAAACGGAGATTTTTCCAAAAGTTCATCACTTAAACCAACTAAAGAAGCGGCATAACGGACTCTCTCGTTAACTTCAGATTCACTCAATCCCATATTGGTAGGACCGTATGCAATGTCTTTAAATGCCGTTTCTTCAAACAACTGATATTCTGGATATTGGAATACCAATCCAACTCTAAACCTTACTTCGCGTAAGGATTTAAATTCAGTATTAATGTTTTTACCGTCAAGTAAAATCTCTCCGCTTTCAGGCTTAATCAAACCGTTCAACTGTTGAACAATTGTTGATTTACCGGAGCCAGTGTGTCCAATTAAACCAATGATTTCACCACGGTTTACCGAAAAAGATACATCGTTTACGGCGTGTGTCACAAACGGAGTACCTTGTCCATAGGTAAAAACTAAATTTTTTGCTTCAATTATAGGCATTATTTTTCCTCCGAAAAATACTTGGTCACTGCCTTTACGCACTCGTCAACCGAAAGTACGTTTTCAAGGTCAATGCCGCATTTTTTGAGTTCTACCGAAAGCTCGGTCGGTTGCGGAACATCAAGTCCCGCATTTTTTAAAGTGTCAATATGGGTGAAAACTTCTCTCGGCGCACCGTCAAGTACCATTTCACCCTTATCCATTACAATTGCTCGGTCAGCTAAAGCCGCCTCATTCATATAGTGAGTTATCAAAATAACAGTGATTTTTTTCTCTCTGCAAAGCTTTAAAATGACATCCATAACCTCTTTTCGACCTCTTGGGTCAAGCATTGCGGTAGGCTCGTCAAAAACGATACATTGAGGTTCCATTGTAATAATTCCTGCAATTGCAACCCTTTGTTTTTGTCCACCCGAAAGTTTATGAGGTGCACTTTTCTTAAAATCACTCATTCCAACGGCATCCAAAGCCTCATCAACACGTTTTAACATTTCAGAATGAGGAATTCCAAGGTTTTCAAGACCGAAAGCGACATCTTCATCAACAACCGTCGCAACCAACTGGTTATCGGGGTTTTGAAAAACCATACCAACAGTACGTTTTACCTCAATTGCCTTTTCTTCATCGGCAGTATCAATACCGTTAACCAAAACCTTACCCGATTGCGGTAACAAAAGTCCGTTCAAGAGTTTTGCCAATGTCGATTTACCCGAGCCGTTATGTCCCAAAACTACAGTAAACTGCCCTTTTTTAAACTCAACAGAAAAATCTTTCAAAACTCCAACCGATTGGTCGTCATTTTCATATTCAAATGTTATATTTTTAACATTTATTATTGTTTCCAAGTTAAAATTCCCTCTTATTCAGCAGTCCAAACAGTTGTATTTCCGCAAGGTAAAGCAATATCACGCTCGGTAATTTTTAAACCGATTTCATTTGTTGTGACCTCACCTTTACGCTTTTCTACAACAATATTTTTAACCATATAATTTAAAATTGTCGGTGAAATTCCGCCCGAATATGAATTAAGCAAGAAAAATACTGCATCATCACTCAAAATTTGAGCAGACAAACATAATAATTCCTGCAACTGTTGTTCTATTTTCCAAACTTCACCGTTAGGACCTCTGCCGTAAGACGGCGGGTCCATTACAATGCCGTCATACTTGTTTCCTCTGCGGATTTCACGAGCAATAAACTTCAAACAGTCGTCAACTAACCATCGAACAGGTCGGTCACCGACACCTGAAGCAATAGCGTTTTCTTTTGCCCACTGCACCATACCTTTTGATGCATCAACATGAGTAACCGAAGCACCTGCTTTAAGACAAGCAACAGTAGCCCCTCCGGTATAAGCAAACAAATTAAGCACTTTTAAAGGTCTTCCCGCCTTTTTTATGCAGTCACTCATCAAGCCCCAGTTAACTGCCTGTTCGGGAAAAAGACCTGTGTGCTTAAAATCCATAGGTTTTAGACGGAAGGTTAAATCGCGAAAATCAACACTCCAAACCTTTGGAACATTTTTCAAATTTTCCCAATATCCGCCACCGCTGTTTGAACGGTGATACTTTGCATGAGCATTTTTCCATAAAGGATTTTTTCTGTCACCGTGCCACATAACCTGCGGGTCGGGTCGAATTAAAATAATATCCTTCCAACGCTCCAATCGTTCACCGTCAGATGCATCAATTAATTCAAAATCACTAAAATCAGTAACTACTCTCATCATAATTCCTTATTATTCAAACTTCATTTGGTCACAACATTCTGCATTTCCGTGAGGTAAACCTAAATGCTCATAAGCTAAATTTGTTACACATCTTCCGCGTGTTGTACGTGATAAAAATCCAATTTGCATTAAATAAGGCTCATAAACCTCTTCAATTGTAATACTTTCATCACCTAACGCCGCAGCCAATGTATCAAGACCAACCGGACCGCCTGAATATGTTTTAATAATGGTCGTAAGTAAACGACGGTCAAAATCATCAAGTCCCAACTCGTCAATTTCAAACCGAGATAATGCATTACCTGCAATTTCGTCAGTAATATAACCGTCGTACTCAACCTGTGCTATATCACGTACACGCTTGAGCAAGCGGTTCGCAATACGCGGTGTACCTCTTGAACGTGATGCAATTTCCAAAGCACCGTCATTATCAATACCGATATTTAAAATTCCCGCTGAACGCGATACAATATCAGCCAACTGTTGAGGAGTATACAAATCAAGCCGTAAATGAAGTCCAAATCTTGCTCTTAACGGTGCGGTCAACTGACCCGAACGGGTTGTTGCACCAATCAGAGTGAATTTCGGCAAATCGAGTCTTATTGAACGTGCAGAAGGACCCTTGCCGATAATAATATCAAGAGCAAAATCCTCCATAGCAGAATATAAAACTTCCTCAATACTGCGAGATAAGCGGTGGATTTCATCAATAAACAGCACGTCACCCTCGTTAAGATTGGTAAGCAATGCCGCAAGGTCACCCTGCTTTTCAATCGCAGGACCCGATGTTACCCTAATATTAACACCCATTTCGTTGGCAATAATATTGGCCAAAGTGGTCTTACCAAGTCCCGGAGGGCCGTATAATAAGCAATGCTCTAATGACTCACCGCGAAGTTTTGCTGCTTTTATAGCAATAGTCAAATTTTCTTTAACCTTATCCTGACCGACATATTCTGTCAGCATTTTAGGACGAAGCGAAGTATCTATTTCATTATCAACCGGACTATATTCCGGTGCTACTATTCGGCTTTCGTAATCAAATTCAGGCATTTTTACACCTCTTAAAATTTAGTCGAAAGCAAACGTAATGCTTGCTTTAAAATCTCCTCGGTAGGTTTACTCAAGTCGCAGTTAGCAACGGTAGCCGCTGCCTCTGTATGACTATAACCAAACTGTACCAAAGCAGCAATAGCATCTTTAGGTGAAGAACCGTCAGATATTTCGGAATTAGCAGAAGTTGTAGTTCCAATATCAGTGGAAATTCCGCTTGCGAGCTTGTCCTTAAGCTCAAGAACAATTCTTTGTGCTAACTTTAAACCGACACCGCTTGCTTTAGTGAGTGTTTTTGCATCACCTGAAGCAATCGCCAAAGATAAACTGTCAGCAGTAAAATCAGACAAAATTGCAATACCAATTTTAGGACCGACCCCGTTAACCGATGTGATTAGTTTAAAAAGCTCAAGCTCTTTTGTATCAGAAAAACCGTAAAGGTCAACTGCATCTTCCTTGACGTTCATATATGTGTAAACAAAAGCGGGTTTGCCTTTTGGAGGTAATGACGAAAGTGTCTTGGTTGACGCTAAAAACTTATAACCCACACCGCCGCACTCAATTACTCCGCAAATGTGGTCAGAATAAATCAAAATACCGTTTAAAGAATAAATCATATACGCTTACCTCAAATTCAAGTTTAATCGGCCCAACTGCGAACCTGCCGAGTGACCGTGACAGACTGCCAAAGCCAATGCATCAGCAGTATCATCAGGCTTCGGCACCGCTTTCAATCCCAAAAGCATTTTAGTCATTTCCATAATCTGCTTTTTTTCGGCTTTGCCGTAACCGGTAACTGCGGATTTAACCTGCAAAGGTGTATATTCAAAAACGGGCACATTACTCCGCTCTGCCGAAAGCACTATAACACCTCTTGCCTGAGCAACATCAATAGCGGTTGTTGTGTTGGTATTAAAGAAAAGTTTTTCAATCGACATAGCATCAATTTTATAGGTGTTGAAAATTCGTGTCATTTCGTTAAAAATTATATCCAAGCGTTTTACAAAAGGCATACCGGCAGGTGTAGTAATTGCACCGTATGTAACGGTTGTAAACTTGTTACCCTCATATTTCACAACGCCGTAACCGACAATTGCATAGCCAGGGTCAATCCCTAAAATATACACGAATTTCACATCCTTTAAAACACAACAATATACCACATTAATTCATCATAGAATTATAGCATAATATTATTAAAATATCAATACTTTTACAGTTATTTACTGCCAAAATTCATGAAAACTAATAATAAACTTATAGGTTGAATTTTTTAATCAAAAATCAGGCAGAAAAAAGAATAAATCAAAGAATTTACAATTAAATTAACTGAAAAAACGGTTTTTACCGAGAAATTTAAGGAAATTTCGGGAAATTTGATAGTATTTTACTAAAAACCATTGACATTTTAATAAAAAATCTTTAATATTACATCAATGCGTTTTTGCATCTGTGTTGAATTGAGTTGAGTCGAGTTTTAAGCCGTAGTTCCGTTGATTTCTTTTGAAATTGTGAGAACTATGAAAAACCCTTTGCGAGGGCTTAAAACAATAGGCTTGACGGGTATCTCGCACTGATAATTTTGTACCTACTACCGCAAAGGGGGATGCTTAAATGAGCGAAAATATTATTGAATTAAAAAATATCCGTATGTCGTATGACTCTAATACTGTTCTTGACGGTGTTGACCTTACTATCAAGAACGGCGAGTTTGTCACTTTCCTTGGCCCTTCGGGTTGCGGAAAAACAACAACTCTCCGTATAATTGCAGGATTTGAGACTCAGACAGACGGAGATGTTTTTTTTGAGGGGGAAAATATTAATGAAGTTCCACCTCACAAAAGAAACGTCAACACAATTTTTCAGCGTTATGCACTGTTTCCGCATTTGAACGTTTACGATAACGTTGCTTTCGGACTCAAAGTAAAAAATG
>JAZOQN010000091.1:0-54823 GCA_045656125.1 Acutalibacteraceae bacterium | reverse complement strand
ACCGGCGTCCGGTTATTAATTAAAAAATCACAAAAACCTCCACAAGTGTTAACACTTGTGGAGGTTTTTGTGATTTTTTAATTAATAACCGGACGCCGGTCTCCAGTTTTTATCAATCTGATACAAACGGAAGTAGTCAATAACGTAATTCAAATATCCGTCTTCGTCCCATGTCATCGTGCTTTCGTCAATGTTACCTTGTCTGCCGTTCCAACCAAGGTTGAAACCGCCGATGATGTTTTCAAACTGATTATCAAACGCGTGAGTTCCATCAGGATATTTGAAATCCTTAATATCACGGCTGTGATAAAGAACTCCGTCACAGTAAAACTCCATCACTTCATCGGTCCAGAGAAGACCTACTGTGTGCCATTCATTAAATAATGCTTTAGACTCAAACTTCATGGTTTTTTTATCGTCTGACGGCTTCGGATAAAAAACATTATAATTGCCGTAATTTCTTACCCAAGTGTTTACCGCATCAATATTGTTAGTGCTTGTAGGAGTTCCTGTATTATACGAAACACTACCCTCTTTTATGAATTTTTCACGAACATCATTTAAAGCAGTAAAGAACGGCTTATTTTTCTCAGAACATTGATTTCTAACAGTATCCAAATTCCACCAGTGGATATTTGGAACAAATTCAGAGAGTCTACCGCCACTTTCGAAAATATCGATTTCGACCTCAGGAGTTGTACCGTTGTATAAACCACTCAGCCAGAATGAAGAATAGAGTCCCTTGCCATCAGGGATTTTAGCGCGCATTTCAACGTAACCATAGTTAAACTCCATCGTGCTACAATGGATACCGCCCTGATGCTTATATTTTAAATTTTCGTTACCGGACCAATCTTCTCGGTCTTCATACTTAATTGTACTGTTGTCTTTTCTGGTTGCTCTTAAAATCAAGTAGCCCTTTTCATCCCACCGAACAGTTTCACTATCCGAAACCGCGAACGCTTGGCTTCCTGCTAATAAACTTGTATTTGTGGTATTAACAGTAATCGGGTCGACCCGCCAATTTTTGATAGATGCCATATTATTGCTGTCATAAGTAATGGTATTGGGGTCGTCAAATTCACTCTGCCATACCAACTTATACTCAGAAGTGGCATTAATAATGGCTGTATCTAAATAAGAACCTTCTTTTTCAGTGATTTTGCCTGCCAAAATCATTGTTTCAAGTTCATATACAGCAGACTGCAAAGCATAGGTGCTTCCACCCAACACATAAATCTTTGAACCAGCTATTCTGATAGCGTATCTGTTGGTATTTTTCGTCACCGAAGCATCACCGACTGTGCCACGGTTAGTATTACCGATAATAATTTCGTAATCACCGGCATCAATTGTAGTATCTGCTCTTAAATCAAGTTCTTCAATTCCAAAGCCCTTATTATTCATGGTTTGCTTCAGTTTATCAATTTGATTCTTTAAAACCCAAGATGTATAATCTTCGGCGTTATACACAATCTTATAATCCAATGAAGCAATGGTGCCGACATCAAGGCTCTTCTCATCAAAATTGAAGACATGAGTAATACCGCCAACCTGATAATATGATGCCTCACCTAACGGATAGTATTTATATTCATTTCCGAGCTTTGTATACATAACAGCCGAGAAACGTCTGTTATATGCAGTCTTGCCCTTTTCATCGGAAAGACCGGTGAATACCAACTGATAATATGTATTGTCACCATCGGTTGCGTAAACATAGTTGCGTATATCGTCCTTAACAATTGCGGTACGTGCAACCTGATTGACTCCATTTTCAAGTTTGTACCAATCGGTTGTTTCATTTGCAAGTGACGAAGGAGCTGCTACGAAACCGATTTCATCAGCTTCTGCGACAATACCGTTGGGCAACTTGCTCTTAAAACGCAAGCCTGCAGACACATAGTCACCGTTTGCCGTTGTGCTTTCTTCACGGCAAGATACCTCTGTGCCATAAATTGCATCTTCTTTAGAAATTGTTTCGGCGGTCTCGCTTACTTCAACCATTCTGAAATTATCAAACCAAGCGTTGTCGGTACCAAAGTAGAAATATTTTGCAGCGTTAAATAATCCGCTTATCTGACCGTCGCCTGAATCCGAAGCAGCTTTTGCAAGCAAGTCGGGGTCTGATGTATCAATAACAAGAGTATATTTACGCCAATCGCCCGAAAGTTTAAAGTTGTCACGAATAACTTCTTCATCGTTAATATAATACCTGAATGCATTACCGTTTTCAGCGATAGCTAAATTGGTCGCACCTTTATCAGGTGCATTATGAGAGGTATCACTAACGATAAAACGCGGAGGGTTAGTGGTCGTTGTTGTGCACATCATCAACCACATAAAGCGGTTTGTATTATTTGTGGTTTTTGCATCAAAGCTTATATAATATTTCTTTCCGGCAGTAATTATATTGGAATCAGTGAAACCAATACGTTTTCCGCCAGCAGTAATTTCCATTACCTGACCGTACTTTTCATCATAACTGTTTACAATATGAGCCTTACCTGCTTCACTTTCATAAAATCCGCCGTAAGTTTCCATATCGTGATAAATTTCTTTAGAAACATAAGAAATATCACTTGTCGGAACGGCATCATCCATAGTATTTACAGCAGTAATTCTGAAATTGTCGTACCAACTATTTTCAATACCAAAATAGAAATTTTTTGCTTTATTAAAGAAGTTCTTTTCTTTTGCGCCATTACTGGTGGCTTCATCCGTGTGACTAAGGAACTGTTCGTTAGCTGCTTCATTCGTAAAGTCAACAACTATACCGAAACGCTGCCATTCGCCCGAAAGTTTAAAGCCGGACTTATCAACCTGTTTTCCATTAACATAAAATTTAAATATTTCAGGCACAAATCCGTGACCGCCGGTTGCCGTAGCGTCGGTTAAAATATATCTTGGCTTTTGCTGACTGATAGTGGAAGAAGCACCGTCAGCAAAAATTGTCCAAATATATTTAGATGTGTTATCAGTGGTTTTTGCATCAAAAGAAATGTAATATTTTCTTCCACGCTCAAAAACGTTAGAATCGGTAAAAGTACCGCGGTTTCCGGTCATTTGAAGAACTTTACCGTGTCCGTCACCCGAATCTACAACAGTTGCACCGCCGTTATTGTTCATAACAAGAGCATCGGGTTTAGCGCCAACGGCATAATCCTCCATATCATGATAGACATTATCTGTTTGTAAAGCGATTAAACGATAGTTTACAAGTTCTTTAACCTCATAATCGTCAATATGCAAAGCCTTACCGTCGCCCTTAATGCCAAAATAAGCGCCGTCAAACTCGTAACCGCCGTCTACACTGTCTCTGACTTTTGCACAGTTGGCTGCCAGTGCCTCTGCCCAAGTCTTAACTGTAAAGGTTATTTTTACATCCTGCCACTTTCCTGTGCTAGGCTCGTTTTCAAGCACGAGACCGCTATAAACAACATCTTTTGCCCATGATGTTGAGCCTAACAGGTCATCCGCATTATGCGCTTGACCGCCCGGGTCTGACATAAGCCTCAAACTAGGCTTGGTTGTACCGACTGTAACAACCTGGTCTGCGGCATATCTATACTTAAATGTAACCTCATAACTCTTGCCCGGTTCGAACTTGAACATTCTTTTATATGTATGAGTTAACGAAGTGCGACCGGTTTCGGTGCTATGGTTATTATAAAAATTTTCAGTAGTCTTGCCGTCTTCTGCACTAGAGAAATATACTACGCCTTCATTATCACCGGGAATTATACCGTAATTATTACCATTTTCTGTACCAAACCCCATTTGTACACTATATAAGCGACGCATTGAAAAACCACCGTTATCGAAGGTCAATTTATTCTGGAATTTAGAATTATAGTATGCATCGTAATCATAAATCTTAACATCGTCAAGAGCAAAATACTGATTACTGCTAACACTACCACCGCACTGCATACCAAAGTAACCGTCTACTACAGCTTTAAAGCTAACAGTAACAGTCTGCCAATCGGTATCTTGAGTTAATGTGCCGGTTTGAGTTTCACCGTTAACTTTCCAAACAACACCAAGTCCGGAAGTGCTATTATTTGTCCAAACAGTATTATCCTTTTGAGCAGGACCTGTGGTAGGGTCAGTAGCAATACCTACATCAAATGTACGTGAAGTAACTGTAGCACCTGCGAGGAATTTGTACTTAAAAGTAATCGAATATGTATTATCTTTAGTAAGCTTATACACATTAGACAATGCTGTACTTGCCTTTTCAGTGTCATCATGCTTAACAGTAGTTTGACCTACCGAACCGTTCTTTCCGAAGAAAATCCAGCCAGTAGAAACCTTTACCTTTGCATAATTATTTACATAAGCAACATCTTTGGTATAACGGCCAAGAGGGATACCATACTTTGCCTCACCGTCAAATGTAAGGTTTACGCTAGGAGTTAACTCTTTAGACAAATCTATTGCTCTGTCATAGGTTGCCTCTTTAGTTACGTATGTGTCTTTTGCGGCTGAAACAGGGCCGGTAATGCCTACCATCAGTAAGGAAGCAAGCATACTTAATATCAACGCAACACTTAATAATCTCTTTTTCAAAACAATACCCCTTTTTAAGAAAAGTTAATTAATACAAAGTCAAAAAATGACTAGTACTCTATTCTGTTTAATTATACCATTTTTTTGCAATTTGTCAACTGAATTATAATATCAATTCCATAAACCACAAATTTTTATAGTAAATTGCAATTACAACCTTATTCTATTTTAAATGTCGAAATTTGACTTATTACTAAATAACGCCGTCGCGAGTTTTATGTTCGCAACGGCGTAAGTTTAATTTATTATCCTCTTAAAAGCCTCGTAAATATCCATTTTCTTACACAGTTTGGCATTAAAGCCACAACAAACTGCACCACTAAAGTATACACATAATCAAACCAAGAAATATACCCGGTTTTATAAATTTGCTTTCTGCCCTCACGGTACTTTACAAAGTACTTAAAACCGCCGCGACGCTTATACATATCAGCGCCGACACGTGCAAACACCAAAAACTCATCTACATTACCGCATTTTGCACCTGACTTCAACATATTTATCCAAAGTAAACTATCTTCCATTAACGGTGCATGACTGTAATTTCCTGCGTTTAATACAGCTGTTTTTTTATACATAACCGTCATATGATTAAAAGAGTCTCTACGTTTTTGATATTCAGCAATTTCACCGTGTGTTACGGGTACCTTTCGCTCAGAAACCACATTATCGGTCGAATTGATAAACTCCTTAATGTGACTTCCGCAAATGTCAAAATCGGGGTTATTTTCAAAAAAGTTTAATTGCTTTTCAAACCGGTCATTAACGGCAATATCATCCGTATCCATACGGGCAATTAACTCATTTTGACAATGTGTAACTCCTTCTCTTAAAGCTTTGCCTAAACCCACGTTTTCTTTTAGCGGTACACGGTGAATAAGACCGGGACATTTTGCTTCATACTCATCCAAAAGAGCATATAACTCACCCGTCAACGGACCGTCTTCAACAATAACCCATTCATCCGCTTGAACCGTTTGAGCCAATAGGCTTTCAAAACACGCTCTTGCGTATTCCGGTTTTTCTTTATAGTAAAGAGACATCAACACGCTGAATTTTTGCATAATTCTCTCCTTGCATACCAAGTATTTACTATATGCAATATACCATATTACTTGTGATTTTGCAACCAAATTTGCTGTCACAATTCGATTGACAAATATTACGAAATATATTATCATATTATTATAGCAAACTTTTTCAAGGATGTGTAAAAATGATTATTACTAATGATATAAAATATGTCGGCGTCAACGACCGCGAAATCAAACTTTTTGAGGGTCAGTTTGATGTTCCTAACGGAATGGCATATAACTCCTATGTGATTATTGATGAAAAAATAGCCGTTTTAGACGGTGTTGAAAAGAATTTCACTGACGAGTGGCTCAATAATGTGGATAAGACTTTAGACGGTAAAACTCCCGACTATTTCATTGTTCAGCATATGGAGCCTGACCATTCCTCAAGCATTGTTGCTTTTTCGGAAAAATATCCTGAAGCAATAATCGTATCGTCTGGCAAAACATTTGGTATGATTAAAGCTTTCTACGGCTCTGATTTTACCGGACGCCATTTGGCAGTTGGCGAAGGCGACGAGTTAAATTTAGGCAATCACGTTTTAAAATTTATCAACGCCCCAATGGTACATTGGCCGGAAGTTATTATGACCTATGACGCTACCGACAAGGTTTTATTCTCAGCTGACGGTTTTGGCAAATTCGGAACAACCGACACCGACGAGGATTGGGCTTGCGAAGCAAGACGTTATTACTTTGGGATTGTCGGTAAATACGGCCCGCAAGTTCAGGCGGTTTTAAAAAAGGCTGCAACTCTTGAAATCAATACAATCTGCCCGTTACACGGACCGGTTTTGACCGAAAATTTGGGTTACTACATTAACCTTTACGATACCTGGTCAAGCTACCGTCCCGAAAGTGAAGGTGTGGTAATTTGTTACACCTCGGTTTACGGCAATACCGAAAAGGCTGCATTGCTTTTAAAAGAAAAACTTATTGAAAATGGCTGTAAAAAAGTTGCTGTCAATAACCTTATTTCAGACGATATGGCAGAGGCGGTCGAGGATGCTTTCCGTTATCCTACACTGGTGCTTGCCACCACAACCTACAATGCCGATATTTTCCCGCCGATGAAAGAGTTTATCCATCACTTAACCGGCCGCAACTACCAAAACCGTACCGTTGCATTAATTGAAAACGGCAGTTGGGCACCAATGGCTAATAAGGTGATGAAGGGTATGTTTGAATCCAGTAAAAACATCACCTTTGCCGAAACAGAGGTTAAAATCACTTCTGCTTTAGATGAAATAAGCACTGGTGCTATTGAAAAATTAGCAAAAGAGCTGTGTAAATAATTAATAATTGTAAATTATAAGTATATTATAATATTTTCGGAGGTGAAAATAATGAAATATGTTTGTGACGTATGCGGTTGGGTTTACGACGAAACCGTCGGCGACCCGGATAACGGCATTGCCGCCGGCACCAAGTTTGAGGATTTGCCTGAAGATTTTGTATGTCCTTTGTGTGGCGTAGGCAAAGATAACTTCAGTCCTGAAGAATAATTTTTACTAAAAACCGCAAGTGGTATCCACGCCACTCGCGGTTTTTAATTTTTCGGACAGTTAAATTTAATATTGATTTATGTTAACATAATTTGTATAATATATGTGTGTATTATTTTATAAGGGGAATTACAGCATGACTAAAGCACCCGAAAATAGCTTAGTAAAGAAAAAATCTCTCGGTTGGCTGACATTTATATTCGGTATTGTTACCGCAGCGGCATTTTTTGTGCCGTATATTGTGTCGGGCAACGGATATTTTATATTCTTTGGCGATTTCAACGTTCAACAAATACCGTTTTACCAACACTGTCACGAAATGGTACGTTCGGGCAACTTTTTCGGTTGGGACTGGCAAACCGATTTGGGCTCAAACTTTATCGGTTCATATACCTTTTACCTTTTAGGCAGTCCGTTTTTCTGGTTGACCCTGCCTTTTCCTAACAGCCTTGTGCCGTATTTAATGGGTCCGTTGCTCATTTTAAAATTTGGCTGTGCCGCTTTGACAGGATACATCTTTATCCGCCGTTTCACCTCACGGCCCGAATCAGCAATGGCGGGCGGTTTAATGTATGCTTTCAGCGGTTTTTCAGTTTACAATATCTTCTTTAACCATTTCCACGAAGCAATTATCGTTTTCCCGTTACTGCTTTGGGCAATTGAAAAATTTATGGCAGAACGTGCAAGAGGATACGTCATTTTTGCTGTGTTCCTTTCTGTTTTAACCAACTACTTTTTCTTCTTCGGAATGGTGGTTTTCGTCGTCATTTATTGGCTTGTAAGAACGTTAAGCCAAAGTTTCAGAATTAATTTTAAAGAATTTGCACTGCTTGCACTCGAATGTGTTTTGGGACTTTGTTTATCAGCAGTAATACTGTTGCCGACAGTTTTGGAAGTCTTGCAAAACGACCGTCTTTCAAGTGTTATGAGCGGTTGGGGTGCGGTGCTTTACGGTAAAGAGCAGATTTTCTTAAACGTAATTCAGTGTTTCTTCTTCCCACCCGATTTGCCCGCACGTCCTGTATTTTTCCCCGAAGCCGACGTAAAATGGTCTTCTTTGGGCGGTTGGTTGCCGCTTTTCGGAATGACCGGAGTTATCGCTTGGTTACAGTCAAACAAAAAAGGCACCTGGCTTCGCAGAGTTCTTGGTATTTCAATATTTATGGCGTTGGTTCCGGGGCTTAATGCGGTATTTTCAATGCTCAACACCGCATACTACGCCCGTTGGTACTTTATGCCGATACTTTTAATGTGTCTTGCAACTTCCATTGCTTTTGAAGATTCAGAGGTAAACTGGAACTCGGCTTGGAGATGGAATTTCGGTATAACTTGTGGCTTTATTGCAGTCATCGGTTTCTTACCGACGGTTGACTCAAACGGCAACATCACAAAATGGGGACTTTATACCGACTCTGCCACCAATCCTATAAAATATTTGTGGCAAACTATAAAGCACGCCATCGACGGCGTAACTGTTGTTGAGGGTGACACCTATGATTTGAGATTCTGGGTAACATGTGCTATTGCCTTTTTCAGTGCCTTAGCAGTCAGAGCATTAATCCCTCTGATAAAGGAGCGGAAAACGTCAGTATTTAGACCGATTGTTGCCCTTATTTGCATTATTTCGATTTTATATTCCGCATTCTTTATTTCCTGCGGTCAGTCCCATTCCTACGAAATGGACAGTGTTATGACCGACGCACTTATTGAGGGTAATGTATCCATTGCCGACGAAGATGAATTTTCTCGTGTCGACGTTTACGACGGCGTTGATAACACCGGCCTATATCTTGGGCTTTCCTCAATCAACTACTTCCACTCTATCGTTCCGGCAAGTTTGGTCCAATTTTACGAGTATGTGGGAATCTCCCGCTCGGTTGCCACAAGGCCCGAAGCATCCTATCATTCACTTCGTTCGCTTTTATCGGTCAAATATATGCTTGACCCGGAGATTGAAAATTCAAAAGAATTTTTAGAAGAAGACGGTGAAACTGCAATACCCGGTTATACACTGCACTCAACTGAGTCGGGCTATGACATTTATCTTAACAAAAATTACATCCCCATGGGCTTTACCTACGATTACTACATCGATAAAAAGACTATGGCTGAATATTCCAACGAGCGTCGCGTTGATTTAATGTTAAAAGCACTTTATTTGGACGATAAAGATATTCCGACTTTGTCAAAATATCTTACCGACATCACAACCGAATACCGTTTGGGTAAAACACCTGTCGGCACAAAAGCCGTCTTCTTTGACGAGAAGGAATTAGAACGTGACAGTTACGAAAGACGCCAAAACTGTGCTCACTACTTTAAGACATCAAGCAAAGGTTTCACTGCTCAAATTTCAATGAAACGCGAAAACCTTGTTTTCTTCTCAGTGCCGTATCACGAAGGCTTTACCGCTACTGTCAATGGGCAAAAAGCTGAAATTTACAAGGTAAACCAAGGCTTTATGGCAGTGGTTGCTCCGGAAGGTCTTTGCGAAATTAAGTTCACATTTGAAACACCCGGTCTGACAGTTGGACTTATTGTAACTTTGATAACCGTTGTACTGATTGCAATTTATATCGGCGTTATCATTATAAAACGCAATTTCAAACCTGCTCCCACACCGGATTACCCTGAAGGCGAGGTAATCGCCGAGCATTGCAGAATATATGAAGCCGAAGTTTACGCCGCTGAAAATCCCGAAGACGATTATCTGTTGGAAAATTTAAGCGGACAAAATTTAGAAGCATATTCGGGTTTCGACGGTGGATTTATAATTGATGATTCCATATTAGATGAATCGGATATAGTTGATATTCCGCCAATAGAAACTTGGGACGATATAAAAAGCAGTACAACATTGGCTGACAGCGACGAAAAATAAACACTCTTTATAGACACAAAAAAGTTCAGGTGATAAAAATCACCTGAACTTTTTGTTTTAATATTTTACCATTATTTCTGCTGACTGGATTTGTATTCGTAATCATCAGCCGGCTGATTTTCGGTTTTATAATGTCCATAGCCGTAACCGTAGCCATAACGGCGTGTGCCGTAACGACCGTAATAATAATATGTATTGGCTTCGTTTGCAGCATTAAGCACAAATCCTGTGATTTTAACATTACTAAATGCCAAATCTTTAAGTGCATCATATACCTTTTCAGGCGAAACCTTATTAGCACGAGTTACAAACAAGGCCTCATCACACAAATCAGCAATAGCAACTGTTTCTGAATCAACACCGCAGGTTGGCATATCGACAACAATATATTTATACTGTTCTCTTAATTTTTCAAAAATCGGAGTGAACTTTGCTGTTATAAATTTAACGTTGTCTTCACCGGCAAATATAACATCAAATGTTTCAGAAACAGAGTTAATAACATCATCCAACTCTACTTTGCCGTTTACAACTTCTGCCAAACCGTAATTTGAAACCTCTTTTTTATGGTTAAGACTCTTTTGAATACTGCGATTACCAAAGTTCATATCAATAAGAAGAACTTTTTCCTCACCATTAGACAAAGAATTGGCAAGGTTGTATGCAACAGTGGTTTTACCCTCGCCCACCATTGAACTTGTTACGCCGACAACCTTTGTTTCGTTCACAGTCATTGAATGACGGACACGTTGCTTTAACACCTTGACAGCTTCAGCAAATCCGGTTAAATTCGGATTGGCTTTAAGAATAGCAACCGAAGAATGTTCGCGACGCTTCTTAACTTCCGGAATTTCACAAATGCACTTGCCGTTAAAGTTGGATTCAATATCCTCACGGTTAAGAATAACTTTACAGAAATACATATCCAAAAATGCCACGAACAAACCTATAACTATTCCTAAAAACGCAAAAATTAAAACATTTTTTACATAACTGCCGGCGTTATAAGGTTTCGTTGAAAGCACGGGTTCAGAACCCTCAATTATGGTCATTCTAGTGTCACCGATAATGTATTCTGCAACCTTAGGATAGTTCTCCATAACAGAACAAATAATATCGTATGCATCCTGTGCTGATGCACTGGTAACCGACACTTCAAAAATATTAGTGTTGGCAACGGCGTTTGCCGAAATTGAACCGCTAAACGGTCTTTTTAAATCGTTTACAACTATATCGTTCATTATTCCGGAACTAATAACATGTGGGAAAGTATTAGCCATCTGCTCTGCTAATGTTTCGTTATAGTTGAAACTATAAACACTGGCACCGTTTGATGCGTCACCGCTAACCAAAGGCATAATGGTAAATTTAGCTTCCGAGCGGTACATCGGCACAAAATTAGACTTAAAATAAACAAACGAAACCGCCGATAACACTACGCAACATACTAACGAAACCCACCAAAGTCTTTTAAAACTTTCAAAGAAGCGTTTTAAAACCTGCACCGCGCTTACTTCTGCTTCGTCCGGTCTGTTTTCAATATTGTCAATATTCATAACGCTTCCTCCTTATCCGTTTACTGACTCTTGATTTGAGTAATATTCGTCGTCCCCGCGTCCAATGGTGTAAATATCATTGAAAACACATCCTGCCAAATAACATTTGTCCAAATTTTCAATTTGGTCATTAATGTCACCAACTTGAACAACATCCTGTCGCACAACAATCAATGCCACGTCAACAACACTGGACAGTATTTCAGCATCAACGGTTATTCCGCAAGGCGGAGTATCAACAATAATATAGTCAAACGATTCTTTCAACTGATTGAATACGTTTATAAACTGCGAACCGCTTAATGTATCTTCTGAATCACTGTAAGGCTTTGAGTTTCCGATTACATATAAACCGGTTGAGGGGTCACATTTAATAAACTTGGAAACATCGTCTTCTGTGCCAAAAAGATTTCTAAAATCTGTTTCGCTTGATTTGTCAATATCATCAAAGAAACGGAAAATCGAGGGATTCTTAAAGTCACCGTCAAGCAATAAAACGCGGTGTCCGTTATGAGCAAGAGCAAGTGCAATATTAACCGAAACGCTGGTCTTGCCCTCATTTTCGGCAACACTGGTAACCATAACTGTTTTATAATTTTTAGTTCTGTACAAACTTTCAAGTTTAATAGCCATCTTTTTGAAACTATTGGCAAAACCGGGACCGATTAAAGGATTAGTAATAACCAAACGCTTTTTTGCCGGCGGTAAATCTCGGCTCAGTTTCTTAACATGAGAAACAGTGCCAAACAATTTCATTTCAAGCTCTTTTTCAACATCTGAAGCGTTTTTAATTGTGTTACGCAGGAATGACAACAACACAATGATTGCAACAACGATAATCACTGCAACAGTACCAAACAAAACACCATAAGACATCGAACTCATCGCAGCTGCGGTGGTTCCCGGCATATCAGGGTTGGCAACCGTTCTTATAATTACGTTGGTGAAAACATAGTCGGTAACTTTATAATAGTTATTATAAATTGATACCAATGTGTCATAAGCTTTTGACGGAGTAACATCCGCTACCGAAATTTTTATAAGGTTAGTTTCGGGTATTTGCTGAGCTGTTATTTGGCCAGTAAGCGTTGTTCCCATATCCTTTTCAACAACATCACGCAAAGCGTTACTCTGAAAAACGTCATCAAGGTTTTCAGCAATAACAACAGTTCTTGCCAAAGACAAAGCGGTTGCTTCACTGGTGTAGCCACTCAAGTTAATTGAAACAGTCATGCTGCTAACGTACTTTTGCTTATGTAAGAAGTTATAATACGAAAAGCTTCCGACAAAACCGACAATCAATGCAAGTAATATTACCCACCAGTTAATTAATATGTCACGAAGAATTGTATATAAATTAAATCGGGAAAAATCAAATTTTTTCATATCAACCCTCCGTCACAATGAGCAACAATCTTGTTTTTGTAACAACTTCGCCGCCGTCGGTAATAGTATAGAACACATTGTATGTGCCCGGTTTGGAATAATCAACTTCACTATCGTCAATCTTTATATCCTCAAGCCTGTACTCTTCGAGTTCCTTATTTTTATGGGAAATACGTTCAATCTGTGCTTTGTAATCATACTTTTGACCGACCGTTGTATAAGCGGCATAGTCTATCAATCTGATTTTTACTTCAAACCACTGCTCATCACTGACAATTGCGTTAAATGTGACCTGAGTTGTATCAGCCATACTATTGGAGACCTTCAAATTAACTGCATACTCTCCCTCAATGTTGTTAAACTCGGAAGAAATGAGTTTTACATACGAAGTCAAATCACCGTCAATAACATCATTCGCAGAAACATATTGAGCTAATTTGTATGCATATCCACTTGGGAAAATAAAATCATAACTCAAAGAAATTCTGGGAGAACGGTAATCAGTCAATACCATTTTGCGAGTTACACTGGAAACGTTGTTATCACTGTCGCAAACCGCAAAAGTAACCAATGTTGATTTTTCTTGAACATCCAAAAACAAATTCTTACGTATAACCTTTATTTTATCGGTTAAATCACCGTCCTTTTTGTCGAACGCCTTAACATAAGACAACAGTTCCTGGTCGGTGGTTGCAACGGTTGCTTCGATAATTCCGTCAACAGAACACTCTAACACCGGTGCATCATCCATACCGTCAGATGTTATAAACAAATAACCTCCACCCAACAATACAACGACTGCCATTATAACAGTTATGATTCTTAATATTCTCATCTTTAAATCTCCTTACAGATTACTGACAACGGATTGTTGTAAAAAATATCTTTTGCAACATTCTCGCCATATTTATCCGAAACAACCGAATAAGCTTCAGAAAGGTCCGGAGTACGACGATACGGATTATGTGCATCACTTGCTACGAAAGATACCCATTTTCTTTCCAAAAACTCCTTGGCTGCAATTTGCGACTCCTCACCGCTCAAACCAAAAATACTTGTTGTGTTTATTTGAAGCAATGCTTTTCTTTGCAAAAACTTTTCTGCATCGGTAGGTGCTTCCTTTAAAAAGGTGTACCTTTCAGGGTGAGCAATAATTGGAACCAACCCAAAAGAAACCAACTTAGAAGTGACCTCTAAAGTCCTTTCCAAACTGTCATCAAATCCAAACTCAACCAAAACATAACGACTGTTGTTAATGGTTATTAGCTGATTATCGGCGATAACGTCTTCTACATTGTTAACCCCAAACATCTCAGCTCCGTAGTAAACATTAATTTCAGGATACCGTTTTGCAACCAACGCCTTAAACTCGTTAAACTTGAAAAGTATCTCATCTTTACTTATAAAGCCAAACCGCCTGTCACGTATTAAATAATGCGGAGTTAACACAATATCAGTCGTTCCATTAGCATAAGCAAGACTAATCATTTCCAAAGCATCACTTAAGCTTTCGGCACCGTCATCAATGTTGGGTAAAATATGTGTATGCAGGTCAACCAGAAGTATCCCTCCCATTGCCGAAATTAAAAAATATTAATTACACTTATCCAAAGCTTGCGAAATATCGGCAATAATATCGTCAACATGTTCAATACCAACCGACATTCTAATAAGGTCAGGTGTTACACCACATTCAATAAGCTGTTGGTCGGACAACTGACGGTGAGTTGTTGAAGCAGGATGCAAAACACAAGTTCTGGCATCAGCAACATGAATTACGGGAGCTGCCAATTTTACGCTTTCCATAAACTTACCTGCTGCCTCTCTGCCGCCTTTAATGCCAAACGAAATAACACCGCAGGTGCCGTTGGGCATATATTTATTTGCCAACTCATTATACTTATTGGACTTCAAACCGGGGAAATTAACCCAAGCGATTTTGGGGTTAGACTCCAAAAATTCTGCGACCTTTTGAGCGTTAGAACAGTGTGCCGGCATTCTTAAATGCAACGTTTCAAGACCGACATTAAGTAAAAATGCGTTCATCGGTGACATCATCATACCGACGTCTCTCATCAACTGGGCACGTGCCTTTGCAATAAATGCGGCAGCACCGAATTTTTCGGGGTAAACCAAGCCGTGATACGATTCGTCAGGAGCACAGAATGCCTTAAAACGAGGTGAAGCAGTCCAGTCAAACTTGCCGGAATCAACTACGCATCCGCCCAAAGCCATTGCGTGACCGTCCATATATTTTGAGGTCGAGTGCAAAACAATGTCAGCACCCCATTCAAACGGACGACAATTAACAGGTGACGGGAAAGTGTTATCGACAAACAACGGCATCTGATGTTTGTGAGCAACCTCTGCCCAACGTTCAATATCCAAAACAGTTAATGCAGGGTTAGCAACCGTTTCACCGAAAAGCAACTTTGTTTCGGGACGAATGGCAGCCTCAATCTCCTCTGATGAGGCATCAGGCGAAACAAAGGTAGTGTCAATCCCCAATTTGCGAAGTGTAATGTTCAAAAGATTGAATGAACCGCCATAAATTGAACTTGACGAAACAATATGGTCACCTGCCGAGCAAACAGTAAGGATTGCGGCAGTGGTTGCACCCTGCCCTGAAGAACAAAGCATTGCACCAACACCGCCCTCTAAAGCGGCAATCTTTTTCTCGACTGCTTCAACAGTCGGGTTGCTCAAGCGAGTATAAAAGTGACCCGAAGCATTAAAATCAAACAAGTCGCCTAAAGTTTTAGCATCTTCATATTTAAAAGTTGTGCTCTGATAAATCGGCAAAACTCTTGCTTCACCGCTTTTAGGCTCATAGCCCTCCTGAACACACTTGGTGTTAATATGACTCATCAAAAAAGACTTCCTTTCAAAAAACTCTCCAATTTACAAGAGTATATATGTATACAACTTTATATTACCACGTTATACTCCTCTTTTCAAGTAAAAATTACTCAAAAATATTGCCATTTTTAAAACGCCGCACCCTTTAGTTGCGAAATGTTGGTTACGGTAATATAAACCACCGTTCATCCATAAAATTTATGGGGGTGGGATTATGTTTGCAACGGTAATAAAAAATGACGATTTTAAAAGAAAAACCAAAATCACCGAGCAGCATCTTGGCGTTGTGGGAATTATAACAGTATCTCAAAAACCAAACACGAAAAAGCTTAAAAAAATACTGCAAAAATACAACGGCGAAGTGATTTTTTCAAAATTTTGTGACTACGGTGAAATCAGACCTTTTGATACAACCTTTTTTAAGGAAAATTTGTTATTTTCAGAATTTTCACGTTTCGTACTGTCAAAAATCGGTTATAACTTAAAAATCGGGATTTACGACCCCGACACACACCACCTTGAAAACCCCATTTTACCTCGGCTGATTGCTCACGCTGAGGAAACGGTAATCTGCACCGAACGAAACATTGATAACTTGTGTGATTTTTGGTTAAAATCAACCGGCATTTGCCCTGAAATTACTGAAAATCCGATACATCTATGCGACTGTGATGTTTGCTTTTCAACAAAAGGCATTGCAACTTCGGGCATATTGTTCGGGTGCGGCGGGCGTGGAATTGACCAACAAGCCGTTATTGAAAAAATCCCCGAACAATACCGGATTTTATTAAACCACGGGGTTAACCCCGCCGAATTACTTTGTATGCTTGAAAACGAGAGAAAATATTGTGTTACATAGTTTTACGGCGGGAGTAAACCCCCGCCCTACAATATATTAAATTGCATAATGTAGGGCGGTGCCTTGGTGCCGCCGCAAAACAAAAAAAACGAAAAAGCAGGCTAACGCCTGCTTTTTATGTTATTCATCCAATTTCAAAACTGCCATGAAGGCTTCCTGCGGAACTTCGACCGAGCCTAACTGACGCATACGCTTTTTACCCTCTTTTTGCTTTACAAGCAACTTCTTTTTACGGGTAATATCACCGCCGTAGCACTTGGCAAGAACGTCTTTTCGCATAGCCTTAACGGTCTCACGGGCAATAACCTTACCGCCGATTGCCACCTGAACGGGAATCTCAAACAACTGTCTTGGGATATAATCCTTTAACTTTTCGGCAATTCTGCGAGCCCTTGCATAAGAATTATCGGCGTGAACGATGAACGACAATGCGTCAACAACATCACCAGCAAGTAAAACATCCAGTTTAACCAGTTTTGATGCCTGATAATCCTTAATTTCATAATCGTAACTTGCATAACCTCTGGTACGCGACTTCAACGCATCAAAGAAGTCATACACAATTTCGCCAACCGGCAAAATATAGTGCATATCGACGCGGTCGCCGATGTAATTCATACCTATATACTCTCCGCGACGCTCCTGACAAAGTCCCATAATCGCACCGACAAACTCGCTCGGGCTGTAGATATTAACATCAGCCATCGGCTCTAACGCGGTGACGATAGTAGCAGGGTCGGGATAGTTGGTCGGGTTGGCAACAGTAACGGTTTCACCTGTTGTCAGTTCAAATTTATACTCAACGCTCGGTGCAGTTGTAACAAGGTCGAGATTGTACTCTCTTTCCAAGCGTTCCTGGATAATTTCCATATGCAGTAGCCCTAAAAATCCGCATCTGAAACCAAAGCCCAAAGCACCCGACGTTTCAGCCTCGAACAAGAGCGAAGCGTCATTGAGTTGTAACTTTTCCAAAGCCTCTCTCAAATCGGTATAATGAGCACCGTCGGCAGGATAAATACCGCAGAAAACAACCGGATTGACCTTGCGGTAGCCATCAAGCGGTGCTTCGGCAGGGTTTTCAGCGTCGGTCATCGTATCACCGACACGTGCATCGGCAACATTTTTAATTGCGGCGGCAATATAACCAACCTCTCCCGCTTTTAAGCAGTCACAAGGAGTCATAACATTACCGCGTTTACGTCCGACTTCGACAACGTCAAACTCGGCACCGGTTGCCATCATACGAATGGTCTGTCCGGGTCTTACTTCACCCTCAACCACTCTGAAATATACAATAACGCCCTTATATGAATCATAATAAGAGTCAAAAATCAAGGCTTTCAACGGCTTTTTATCGTCACCTTGAGGTGGCGGAATAAGTTTTACGATTTTTTCCAAAACCTCGGGGATATTGATATCGTTTTTAGCCGAAATCAACGGTGCTTCGGAAGCGTCAATACCGATAATATCCTCAATATCGTGACGGATTCTCTCGGGGTCGGCACTCGGCAGGTCAATTTTATTGATAACCGGCAAAAGTTCAAGCCCATGGTCAACCGCCAAGTATGTGTTGGCGAGGGTTTGAGCCTCAATCCCCTGCGAAGCGTCAACAATCAAAATTGCACCCTCGCAAGCCGCCAAAGACCTCGACACCTCATAGTTAAAGTCAACGTGTCCGGGGGTATCTATTAAGTTAAACTCATACTCCAAACCGTCCTCAGCCTCATAATAAAGCGTTACCGCGTGAGATTTAATGGTAATTCCGCGTTCGCGTTCAAGGTCCATACTGTCTAACAGCTGGTCCTCCATTTCACGCTGGGACACCGTTTTGGTATGCTCCAAAAGGCGGTCAGCAAGGGTCGACTTGCCGTGGTCAATATGAGCAATAATGCAAAAATTTCTGATTCGTTCCTGAGGTATTGACATTTTTTCTCCGTTCTCCGACAACGTCGGAAATTTTGTTTAATCTACTTTCCCTATTTTATACTATCGGCCGTGAATTTACAACATATTTTTTGATATATCCTTTTTGTAATTGGATTAAGAAGATATTTGCTTTAAATTACAACACAACATTGACAATAAAGTTTTTTGAGTTTATAATGACAGTTGTATACATTATCGCAACCAAAAGGAGTTTTTTGTATGAAGAACATTGTAAATATTGTCAACTTTGTCCGTGCAGTTGAGCCAAGAGAGGGCAGAAATATTGACCTTGAAAAGCCCATTATCGAGCAAACCCGCATAATGCGTGAACTTGGACTTCGCGGAACGTTCCTTTTGCAGTATGATGCTCTGATTTCACCTAATTTCAGAAATCTTTTAGCCGATTATACTGACATTTGCGAAATCGGTCTTTGGTTTGAAATAGTACAACCGTTGGTCGAGGATATCGGCGAGGAATGGCACGGCAGATACCCGTGGGATTGGTACAACGATGTTGGCTTCCTTATCGGTTATGAACCCGAAGTCCGTATCCGCCTTATTGACAAGGCTATGAACAAATTTAAAGAGTTATACGGCTATTATCCCAAATCGGTCGGTTCATGGCATATAGATTCTGTTTCAATACGCCATTTAGCCGAAAAATATAATGTTGACGCCTGCTGTATATGCCGTGACCAGGTTGGTACCGACGGATATACTATGCAAGGAGGATACTATAATCAGGCATACTACCCAAGCATTAACAATATGTTCTGCCCTGCAAAAACTTTAGAAAACCAGATAAATATGCCTGTTTTCAGAATGTTAGGTTCTGACCCCGTATACAATTACGACAGCCACATAATAAAGTATGGATTAGAGCGTAACACCGCCACTTTGGAAGCAGGACAGTTGGGCAGAAACCCCGCTTGGTGCGATTGGTTCTTTAAAGAGATTTTCAACGGAAACGGTCTTTCGTTCGGTTATACTCAAGCAGGTCAGGAAAACAGTTTCGGTTGGAAAGTAATGGGCCCGGGAATAGAGTATCAGTTCCCGAAAATTGCCGAACTTCAAAAGGACGGCAAGGTCGATGTGATGACCTTGGGTGAAAGCGGAAGATATTATAAAGAACACTTTAAAACCACACCTGCATCCGCCATTGCAACTAACGACGCTTGGTTACACCCCAATATGCGTTCAATATGGTATTGCAGTAAACATTACCGCACCAACATTTTTGTTGATAATGACGGCGTTGCTAAAATCAGAGATATTTATGTTTTTGATGAGCAATATCCCGAGCATTATTTAACTAAGCGTTGTGACTCCCACGCTTGCGAGTTCAGAAACCTGCCCGTAATGGACGGATGCGTTTATTCCAACGTTAAAGAAGGCATTGTAGCAGGTATATACCTCACCAAAAACGGCGAAGTTATAAAGTGGGACAGCGTAAAATATGACGAGCCACAAGAAAACACATCAACCGTAGTGTTGAGTTTGGGCAGTGAATTTGCAAAATTCACAATGACCGAGCAGAAAATCGCAATCGAAACCAATATTGACGGTTTTGCGCTGTCACCCAAATACGACAAACAAAGGGTTTTGGGAACAGAAGATTTTGCCGACCAATATGCAAACCACAACAACGGCAAAACAAACATTTCTTTTGTAACTAAAGTTGAATTGGTCGACAACCGTATCAACTTTACGTTTGACGGTTTTGATTATTCAGTAACCGCCGAAAAAGGCGAAATTAAAGACAATTTCAGCGTCACACCTACAAATGACGAAATTATTTTGAAATTTTAAAATTCATAAAACCTAAAAATAGCACCCTGCTTATTGTTAAGCAGGGTGCTTGTGTTTTTGGTAATATTTTACTTTCCCTCGTCATCGGTTTTGTTATTTTTTTCAAGCATTTCTGCGGGTAAAATGGCCTCGTCTGAAAGATTGGCAATGCCGAAATTTGATTTTTTGGTTTCTTTGATTTTTTTAATCTTTTGCTCAATAACCTTTGCTAATTTTGGCACAACAAGGGTTATTGCGGCAATCAACCCCATGAAAAGCAACCAAATTACAAAGTATTTCACATATATCATCATAAGGCTTAATCCTTTGTATCAACTAAAATTTCTGCAACAATGTCACAAAATTCAACAGCGTTGTCAATCGGCAAACCTGCAATAAGACGTGCATTGCAATTTAAAACCTTTGCAATTTTTTCTGCCTTCGGCTTATCGGTTTCAAAAGCAGTTTTTAACACCTTAAAAATAGCGTGGTCGGGGTTTAATTCAAGCACTTTTTCTGCTTTCGGCTTGGGATTTCCGTCATCCGGCATCAAACTAAAATATTTTTCCATTTCCAAAGTAACCGGACCTGTTGTAGAAAGGAATACCGGCTTGGATTTCAGCTTTTCTGAAATAACGCAGGATGAAATGTCATCACCGATTGCAGTTTTTACAAACTCACACAAATCTTTATTGGTTTCACGGGTTTCTTCAAGTGCTTTTTTCTCGTCTTCGGATACAAGCCCCGAATCCTCAGCATCAACCGATTTAAACTCTTTTTCCTCAAACTTACCAATGCCCGACACAACAAACTCGTCAACATCATCAGTCAGGTAAAGGATTTCATAACCCTTGTCGCGACAAAGTTCAGCCTGCGGAAGTTGGGCGATTTTCTCTGCCGACTCACCGCTTAAATAATAGATAAATTGCTGTTCTTCGGGCATTCTTGAAACATAATCTTTCAGCGTGGTCAAGCTCTCGCCGTTTGACGAGCGGAAAACAAGTAAATCCATTACGGCATCTTTGTAAATACCGTAATCCGAAACCACACCGTACTTAATCTGAATACCAAAGTTTTTCCAGAATTCTGCGTACTTTTCAGGCTCATTTTCCATTAACTTTTTGAGTTCCGACTTAATTTTCTTTTCAATACCGCCGGCAATAACCTTTAACTGACGGTCATTCTGTAAAAGTTCACGCGAAATGTTCAATGACAAATCGGCAGTATCTACAACACCTTTAACAAAACGGAAATGGTCAGGCAACAATTGCTCACATCTGTCCATAATTAAAACGCCCGATGAATACAACTGCAAGCCTTTTTCAAAGTCCTTGGTAAAGTAACCGTAAGGCACCTTTGAGGGAACAAAAAGCATTGCCTTGTATGACACAAGACCGTCAGCATTTTGGCGGATTGTAAGCAGCGGGTTAGAAAAGTCCATAAATTTAGACTTATAGTATTCTGCACAGTCCTCATCACTAACCTCAGACTTCGGTCTTGCCCAAATTGGCACCATACTATTCAAGGTTTTTATTTCTTTAACCTTTTCGTATTTGGCTTCCTCACCCTCAGAAGCAACATTTTTGGTTGTTTCAATTTCCATTTTAATGGGGTAACGGATATAATCGGAATACTGTTTAATTAAGCTTTGAATTGTATAAGTATCAAGATATTGCGAGAACTTGTCCTCGTCTGTATCGGGTTTAATTTGCATGATAATATCGGTGCCTAAAGTATCCTTTTGACATTCCTCAATTGTATAACCGTCACAACCCTCGCTCACCCACTTTAACGCAACATCAGAATTATATTTACGGGTAACAACGGTCACCTTTTCAGCAACCATAAAGGCTGAGTAAAAACCAACGCCGAATTGACCTATAATATCTGCATCCTCGGTATTTTCGAGTTCACTTTTAAATGCTAACGAACCGCTTTTTGCAATTGTACCCAAGTTTTCCTCTAATTCCTTTTCGTCCATACCGATACCGCTGTCCGAAACGGTTACGGTGCGGTTTTCTTTATCGACCGTTATAAAAATGCCGAATTCGGTTGCTTTTTCACGCACCGACTCATCAGTCAAAGAAATGTAATGCAATTTATCTACCGCATCACTCGCGTTGGAAATAATTTCACGCAGGAAAATATCTCGGTTAGTGTAAATCGAGTTAATCATTAAGTCAAGCAAACGTTTTGACTCGGCTTTAAAATTCTTTTTTCTCATTTTTCAAAACCTCTTTTAGAAAAAGTTAATATACCTCGCGGAAATATAGTCCGCGTGTAAAATCAGTATCGGGTGACAAATTTTTGCGGTATGCTGACAACACTTCTTGACAACGTTCTGGTGTTTCGTCGGTAAAATTAAGCACCTCGAAATCCAATCCCCTCATTTCTTTTTTGCGGTCAAAAAGCCACAAAGGACGGGAGTTAAACACTTCAGAAAACTCACCTCGGCACATTATAGGGAACTCAATCCCTTTACGGTCGGTTATGGTTGATTTTCCGTTGCAATTTTTACAGCCTGCACCGTTTTTATTGGGGCAGTTTCGCACCAACATCAGCGGTAATCTGCCATAAGAAATGATACCTTTCGGTATATCGCCTCCGCAATGCACGGCATCGTCAAGCGACATCTCAAACGAAAGAACCGTAGCCTTTGCACCAAAATCAGCAACCGCTTTCACACTTTCGGTGTTGAAAACATTCATACCAAAACCACTGACAACAGGCAATCCTACCTTTTGAGCCAATGAAAACGATGCTAAATTTCCGCAAACGACAGCCTTAACCCCATTTTCTTTAGCCGACTGTAACTGTTGCAAAATCAAATCGGTATTATGCAAAATTCCTCTCGGAATATCGGCTAAAACAGGAATGTTTTGCGGAATGTTTACTTTGGAAAAATCGGTTTCACACGGTAAAATGACTGCCGAAATTCCACTCAAATCGTTTGGTATTTGCTCTGAATTTCTAAAATATGCGATTGCCTTTGGCAAAACATCTCTTACGTTGTGTTTTTCCAATTCAAACTCGCTAACGGTATTATCTTTAACTGCACTGCCGTCATATTCGGCTCTTTTCTCGCCCAAAAGCGATAACGCATTGCGTCGCAGTTCGTTTAACATAGCACCGCTTACCGAAAGTCCGCCGTCTATTTCACACTTAACATCACCCATTATAAAAGGTGTTCCACCGCATTTTTGCAATTTTTCGGCAACAAAATCACCGTTAATTTCGCGATTAAGGGCTGTTTCAGGTGGTTCACCAAAAACAGTAACACTATTTTTGTCGTTATCCCGAAGAGTTAGTGAAACCTGCTCGTTTTTCTTAATGGCAACCTCTGCCAACACCTCTACCCTGCCGATTTCACGGCGGTAAAGCTCGTGTGCGGAGTTTATAAGTTTTTGTGACAGTTTTTCGTCACTGTCGGTTCTTGTGCCGAACATTCCAACGCCCAGTGCATTTTTATAATACCCATCAGTGTGACCCGAACGAGAGAAAATACCCGAAAGTAACTCTTTAATCTCCGGTGTGACGGGTTTGCCCAAAACGGCATTTTTAACGGCTGTCACAGCAGCGGCAACATATTCGGGACGTTTCATTCTGCCTTCGATTTTAAATGAAGTAACTCCCATATCACGCATTTCGGCAATATGAGAAATATAACTCATATCCTTTAAACTTAAATCGTGTCCCGTACCGTTTTTCACCCCAAACGGCAGACGACAAGGTTGCGCACAAAGTCCTCGGTTACCACTCCGGCCACCCAAAACACTGCTCAAATAACACTGTCCCGAAAGGCACATACACAATGCACCGTGAACAAATGCCTCTACTTCAATCCCGAGTCGAGTTGCTTCTTTACAAAGTTTTTGTAAAGACTCTTTATCCATTTCACGTGCGACAACCACGCGCGAAAATCCCATTTCCTTTAAAAGCGATAGACTTTCGGCAGAATGTACCGACATTTGAGTTGACGCGTGAATTGGCATATTGGGTAAATACTTTCGTAAAAGTTTAGCCAACCCCAAATCCTGCACAATCAGTGCATCGATTCCACACTCCGCCGCCATTAAAGCAGTGTCAAGCGCCGCCTTTAACTCATTATCGCCTAAAAGTGTATTAAGGGTAAGATAGGTCTTAACCCCTCTCACCCTTGCAAACGCGGCACACTGCCGCACATCTTCAGTTGTAAAATTTTTGGCATTTCGGCGAGCATTAAAATTGCCCGCACCGAAATACACCGCATCAGCACCCGACAGAACGGCGGCTTTAAAACTATCCACCCCGCCTGCAGGGGCAAGTACCTCAATCATAATGCACTTTTACCTATACGCAACTGACGGTTTTCGCTATTCAAACGCTCAATCTCACGACGTGCTCCGTCAATCTCCAATCTTGCACAAGCCAAATCTTCGGAAATGCCTTTAAGCTCAGCCTTTGCTTCCTCAGCAACAGCATTGGCCTTTTTAGCGTTATCGCAATACTCCAATGCTGCCAAAATTGCAACCATTGCGGTTGAAAGATACGGATTGCTTCGAGCCAACGAATCTAACTTATGGTTAAGCTCGTCACCAATTTGACGTACATAGGTCTCCTCGTCTTCCGATGCAATAATGTAATCGATACCACCCACGGTAATTCTGAATTTATTAGCCATAAACACCCCTACCAAACGTGTTTTTTAGTAAATTTATTTTACACTATCTACAAAAAATAATAAAGACATTTTGTGAATTTTTTTAAAGTGTTAACAAATTCTATGAAAATTTTACTCCAAAATAACCTTTACACCGCAAGGAGCCTCAATTTTTGAATCAATTTTGCCGTCAGGCAACAGTTTATGTTCGATAGAAACCACGCCGAAAGGTGTCGGGAATTTACCCTTAACCCATTTTAATCCATCTAAATGCGGTGTGATTTTTAAAGTTTTGCAACCCGGTTCTTCAACCGTTACACCCAAAACATATTCGGTCAAATACGGAACAGGACTTGCCGCCCAACCGTGACAGAAGCTGTGACGGAAGCCTTTATAACAATACGCACCGAAATCGCCGTGAATATCTCTTTGGTCACCTTGCGGCAACTCGGTCAAATCGGTACTGTTGTCACTCCAATCGGCGTTGTAATCCTCAAAAAATGAGGTTGCTTTTTTATTGAGCAGTTCAGCATAGTACTCTTTCATAAGTTTTAATGCACTACCAAATCTACCCGCTTTTGCCAATGCCGACGGCAAATGATAACCCATAAAGGTTGAAAATCCTTTAATGCCATCTTTCTCAATTATATCTGCAGCAACATCAGGGTCCATTTGGTCCGAAAGCGACATAACGGCAGCAATCTGCTTAACGTCACCTGCTTCGCCCTTAATTTTTTCAAGCAATTTAGCGTGTGCTTTACATTTTTCGGCAGTAGATGTATCTCCTAATATCGACAAAAGTTCTGCCGAACGAAGCAATGCCGATTTAAGCAACCCTCTTACCGCCCACTTCTTTTTCGGGTTTGCTTCAGTAGGCCAATCGAGGAAATAATTGTTTATGGTATCATTTCCGTCAGGCTCAATATGACTGCACAACTGCTCGCTTAGTTTTACCAAATATTCTTTTTGGTTATTTAAATATTTATCGTCACCGGTGGCAAAATACCAATCGTACAAAATCAAAATCCACCACAAAGAGTATGCCGGCATATTGTTCATCCAACCCGGCAACGGAGTTTGGTCACGAACAAAATCAAGGCTTTCTTCAACAATACTTTGTCTTCCGAAAACATTGCGTACCGTCATGGTTTCAATCATCATATCGCCAATCCATACAAGTCGGTCACGCTTAATTCCATCCCACACCAAGTTTTGCAAACAAAGGTGGCAAGTGTAAACGGCAGTATCATAAATCTCATTGATTTCAGCATCGTCACACTCGAAAGAGCCTATGTACTCATAATCGCGATAAACAAAAACAGCGGCAACTGTTTTTAACTTCAAAAGAGTGTTTTCATCTTGTAATTCAAGTTTAACATATCTAAATCCGGTCTGACCCCATTCTTGGTCACTTAACGACGGCACAGGTACGGTGAATTGCCTTGCAGCGTGGTCATTTGTAGCACCTTTTTCACCAACCGTACTTTCAACTTCAGATAACGACTCACCAAAAGTAACGGTAACCAACGGATTCTTTGTTCCTTTGTGAAAAGCCGCTAAAATACGCACTCCGCCGTGGATTTCCACGCCGAAATCAAGTATAACCGAAGCCTTTTTACCGTCCTTATTCTCAAGTTCGGTAACCTCAGGCTCACAAAGCCCTATTTGCATAGGTTTAATGTTCAATAATTTTTCAGGAAAACGTACTTCTCCTGCGGTTTTAACAATTGATTTGGGCATTAAGAACTTGCGTTTTCTTGTATCTTCACCAAAAAACTGTAAATTTTCTACAATATTCATTTTCAGCACCAGCTTTTACAAGGTATGACTACTTTGTAGTTTAACACACATAGCGTTTTTTGTCAATTTTGTGTTTTCTTTTTACGATTCCAACAACTATTAACGTTACCGACAGCAACGCTGTCACACTGCCAATAAGTATTGCACAATTCATAAAAAACCGCTCAGGTAAAACATTTATTATCGGGTCAACATCACCGTCGAAATACCAATTTGATTTACCGGGGAAAAATATGCGGTGAAAAACAATAAACGCTTTTTCAAAATTTAACGACGCTAAAACTCCCACGACCAACGGAATAAGTATTGCCGCCAAGCCTGAATAAGTGTACGCCGGAAAACGCCCGATATAAAAACCTTTGACCTTTTTACACTTTCTTAAAATCAACAATACAACAAGGCAAACGCCCGACGTTATCAAAGCGGTTAAATTAATATTAAACAACACCTTGCAGTCCGCAAAATGAGCTGCACCGTCTTTAGAAAACCGCATAACACCGCAACCAAACTCGCGGTCAGGCAATGTCAGATAATCCAAAACCTCGTTATAAGCCTCTTTGATTTCATCAACCGAATATCCGCTGTGTTCAACCAAATTTAGAGGTTCTATATGTGCAAAATAAAACCCTCTGCAATAAATCGGTAGTGAAATAGAAAACGACAATATAAAGAAAAACATAGCCGTCGCAAAAATAACGGCGGCTATGCTATCAGTAATTGGTTTTCTCGATGCCGACTTCAAATTCAACTTCTGCTTATGCATTATTAATCACAGCAGGGGTCAGCTTTCTTTTTTGCGGGAACTTCCTTTGCAGGCTCGGTAACGTCACCGAGTCCTGAAGTTTCAGAGAACATTACGTTTGCCTTGGTCATATCAACGGCGTCGGTAGGAACAATAATTTTAGAAGCCTTACCGTTTGACATCTGTACCAATGCCTCATACTTTTTAAGTTCCAAAACAGCCGCATCAACACCGGCATCCTTCAAAGCAGCAAGACCGTCAGCCTCTGCTTTTTTGGCAAGGAAAATTGCCTTTGCTTCACCTTCGGCACGGGCGATGCGAGCGTCACGTTCACCCTCTGCAGCAAGAATCATAGCCTGCTTGTCACCCTCTGCACGGGTAATAACAGCAGCCTTGTGACCCTCTGCCTCCAATAAAGTTTCACGGCGGTCACGCTCTGCCTTCATCTGCTTTTCCATAGCGTTCTGAATTTCAGACGGCGGAATAATATTCTTTAACTCAACGCGGTTAACCTTAATACCCCATTGGTCGGTGGCACTATCCAAAATCTCGGTCATTTTGCCGTTGATTGTATCACGCGAAGTCAAAGTATCGTCCAACTCCAACTCACCGACGATATTTCTCAAGGTGGTGGCAGTAAGGTTAGATAATGCACTAATGGGATTAACTGCACCGTAAGTAAACAGTTTAGAATCAAACACCTTAAAATACACAACGGTATCAATCTGCATAGTTACGTTATCCTTGGTGATAACCGGCTGCGGAGGAGAATCCAAAACCTGCTCTTTTAATGTTACACGTTTCGAAACGCGGTCGATAACAGGGATAAGAATGTGCAATCCTGCACCCCAAGTAGCGTGGTATTTACCCAAACGCTCAATAACAAACTCGGTAGCCTGCGGAACAACGCGCAAACATCCAAGCAAAATTAAACCCAATATGGCAGCAAAAATCAAACCCGGCATAAAAAATCATCCTTTTTAAAAATTTAGGCTTTCACCTTAATATTATTTTACCACACCTTAAAAATTATGTCAATTAAAACTCCTTTACGTATCAATAAATTGTTTTATTGATTTATGGATAAATATATGCTAAAATAACTGTGTATATATGTATTGTGACGTAATTATTTTTAAAGAAGCGAGGCAAAAATGAAACAATCTTATTCTGAAATCACCCCTTATATCGAAAATTTGGCAAAAATATCGTGTGAAAACAACGGTATTAAACCCGAAATGTATACCGAGCATCACGTTTTCCGCGGTCTTAGAGACCTTAACGGTAACGGCGTTGTTACGGGATTGACCGAAATTTCAAGCGTTATAGCAAAGAAAAAGGACGAAAACGGAAACTCTATTCCCTGCCACGGCGAACTGCGTTATCGCGGAATCAATGTACGTGACATTATCAAAGGATTAAAGCACGACAATCGTTTCGGCTTTGAGGAGGCTATATATTTATTACTATTTGGAAGACTGCCCAACGAAAAAGAACTGTTAGAGTTTTCGGCACAACTTTCAAGTTACCGTACGTTGCCACCCTCTTTTGTCAGAGATATGATTTTAAAAGCACCCGGCAAGGATATGATGAACATTCTTTCCCGTTGTGTGTTGGCTTTATACTCTTATGACGAAAACCCAGACGACATTTCGGTTGCTAACGTCTTGCGTCAGTGTATGCAGTTGATTGCCGTTTTCCCGATGCTATCGGTTTACAGTTATCAGTCATACTTGCATTATCACCAAAATCAGAGTCTTTTTATACACCAGCCCAACCCTAAACATTCAACGGCTGAAAATCTTTTGAGTCTGCTTCGCGAGGACGGTCAATTTACCGACCTTGAAGCAAAAATACTTGACCTTGCAATGATACTTCACGCCGAGCATGGCGGCGGTAACAACTCGACCTTTACAACCCACGTTGTTACCTCGTCGGGCACCGATACATATTCGGCAATTGCGGCGGCTTTAGGCTCGCTTAAAGGACCGCGACACGGCGGTGCAAACGTAAAAGTTGTCAGAATGTTTGACGATATGAGGGCAAATATTAACACTAACGACCAAAATGAAATTAAAGATTACCTTGCACGCCTGCTCGATAAAAAGGCTTTTGACAATGCCGGCCTTATCTACGGTATGGGACACGCGATTTACTCGCTCTCCGACCCGAGAGCCGACATTTTAAAAGAATGTGCCGAAAGTCTTGCGATAGAAAAAGGGCAGGAAGAAGAATTCCATCTTTACGAAACCGTTGCTTCTTTAGCACCCGAAATCATTGCAGACCGAAGAAAAATGTATAAAGGCGTAAGTCCTAATGTTGACTTTTATTCAGGATTAATCTACCGTATGTTAGACTTACCACCCGAACTGTTTACACCGATTTTTGCAGTGTCGAGAATTGCCGGCTGGAGTGCTCACCGTATTGAAGAAATACAAAATGCAGGTAAAATCATCCGTCCTGCTTACATCAATGTAAAGCCGTCGGCTGAATATACTTCTTTAAAAGAAAGATAAACATTAATACACACATAACCAATGTTTAAAAAGAGGGATTTTTATGAAAATTGTTATTGTAGGATGCGGAAAAATCGGTTCTACCATTGTAGCAAGTTTGGTTAACGAGGGTCACGATATCGTCGCTATTGACTCTGACCCGAATAACGTAAACAGCATAACCAATATTTATGATGTAATGGGGCTTTGCGGAAACGGTGCCGACAGCGACACTTTACTGGAGGCTGGTGCCCAAAACGCCGAGCTATTCGTTGCCGTAACCGGTTCTGACGAGCTTAATATGTTGAGTTGTTTCTTTGCAAGAAAACTCGGTGCAAAAAACACCGTTGCCCGAATAAGAAACCACGAGTATAACGACAAAAGTCTGGCTTTTTTAAAACAAAACCTTGAACTTTCAATGTCAATAAACCCTGAACTGTTAGCCGCAAAAGAACTTTTTAACATTTTAAAATTCCCCTCTGCAGTTAAAATTGACACGTTCTCCCGAGGCAAGCTTGAAATGATTGAATTCCGCTTAAAACCTGATTCTGTTTTGGACGGAATGACCTTAATGCAGCTTCGCGAAAAACACAAAGCAAAAGTGCTTGTGTGCTACGTTCAGCGAGAAGACAACATCTTCATTCCTGACGGTAATTTTGCCTTGAAAAGCGGTGATAAAATCGGTATTACCGCCTCTCCGAACGAACTTGAAAACCTTTTCCGCAGTTTAGGTTCTTTTAAAAAGAGCGCTAAAAACGTTATGATTATGGGTGGCAGCCGTACTGCTTTGTACCTTGCGGAAATGCTTACCGAAATCGGCAGTTCGGTTAAAATAATCGAAAAGAACACGGAAGTTTGCGAACAGTTGAGCGAAGCCTTGCCCAAAGCCGTAATTATCAACGGCGACGGCACCGAGCAGGAACTTTTGCTTGAAGAAGGCGTTAAATCGCTTGACGCATTCGTTTCGTTAACGGGAATCGACGAGGAAAATATCCTTATTTCCATTTTTGCATCGTCTAAAAACGTTCCCAACGTTATTTCCAAGGTCAACCGCGACGAGCTTATGCCGTTAGCTGAAAATTTAGGGTTGGACTGCTTGATTTCACCCAACAGATTGATTGCTGATGTTGCGGTAAGTTACGCCAGAGCGTTACAGAACTCTTTAGGCAGTAACATTGAAACCCTCTATCAGTTAGCAGACGGCAAAGCGGAAGCGGTTGAGTTTAACGTAAAACCCGACTCGAAAGTGATAAACATCCCTTTAAAAGATTTACAGACCAAAAAAGGTATTTTGATTGCAGGTATTATTCGCGGTCACAAAACGGTCATTCCTGCCGGTAATGATATGATTGTGGCAGGCGACAACGTAGTTATCATCGCTGCCGAACAACGTCTTGAAGACCTTGACGATATTTTAAGGTGATTGGGATGAATAAAAGAATTGTTTTTTATTCGGTCGGTCGAATATTGCAAAGCGAAGGCATTTTAATGCTTTTACCGACAGTTGTTAGTTTAATATACCGCGAAAACGGTTGGATTTGGCTATTTTTAGCCGCCGTTTTTGCGTTCGTACTAGGTACTGTAGCACGTGTATCTTTCAAAAAATGTGACCACGCCGTTTTTGCCAGAGAAGGCTTTGCCATTGTTGCTCTTTCTTGGATTTTTATGTCGGCAATCGGCGCTTTACCATTCTTTTTAAGCAGAGAAATTCCTAATTACATTTCGGCATTTTTTGAAACTGTCAGCGGTTTTACCACAACCGGTGCCTCAATCATACCTGACGTTACCGCTTTAAGCCACGGCAACTTATTTTGGCGTAGTTTTACCCACTGGGTTGGCGGTATGGGAATACTTGTATTTATTATGGCAGTTTTCCCCTCTGAATCTGGACGCGATGTCCATATTATGAACGCCGAAGTCCCCGGTCCGATTTCGGGCAAACTAATGCCAAGACTTCGTAATACTGCTAAAACTTTATATTTGATTTATCTTGGTTTAACAATTTTAGAGTTTGTATTGTTGCTCTGCGGAGAAATGAATGTTTTTGAGGCATTAGTTCATTCGTTCGGTACAGCAGGCACCGGCGGTTTCGGTATAAAACCCGACTCGGTAGCGTCATACAACTCCTACTGTCAGTGGGTTATCACTGCATTTATGCTTGTTTTCGGCATTAATTTCAATCTCTTCTACCTTATTTTAATAGGAAGAGCAAAATCGGCATTTAAATCAACAGAACTGTGGTGCTATGTATTTATTGTTGCAATCAGTGTTGTTGCCATTGCAGTAAATATTTTTTCGATTTACGGCAACCTTGCCGATACGATAAGACACTCTTCTTTTCAGGTTGCGGCAATCATTTCCACTACCGGATTCTCTACTGCCGATTTTAACCAATGGCCTGAATTCTCCAAAACGGTAATGCTTGTATTGATGTTTGTGGGTGGCTGCGCAGGCTCTACCGCCGGCGGATTAAAGGTTTCCCGCATTATGCTAATGTTTAAAACCGTCAAACGTGACTTACGCAGACTTGTCCATCCACGCTCGGTCAACACTGTAAGACTTGAGGGAAAATCAGTCAACAACGACACTATTTCAAGCGTTGGCGGATACATCATTATATATATGATTATCTTCTTTGCGGTGCTTCTGCTTTTGTCCTTTAGTCACTATGATTTACTGACCAATTTTACCGCAACTGTAACTTGTATTAACAACGTGGGACCGGGATTCGGTGCGGTTGGACCCGCGTCGAATTTTAGCGGTTATTCATATTTCCACCAATTTGTTTTATCGTTCACAATGCTTTTAGGCAGACTTGAAATTTTCCCAATTTTACTCGCATTCGCACCATCAACTTGGAGAAAAAAATAAGCAAAAGAAATAAAAATAAACCCGCGTAGAAAAATTCCTACGCGGGTTTTATTATTATCAAATTATTTTAACGGATAGTACGGTTCAAAACCTTGGTTACTGCTATTATAACGGTCATAAGATGATGTTGCACTTGAAGTAGTTCCGGGTTTACTGCTTGAACTTGTGCTACCTGAGTTACTACCCGAGCTTGTGCCGCCTGAGTTGCCGCTTGAACTTGTTGCACTTGAAGATGTGTTAGACGAGGTTCCGGAAGAAGCAGAGCCTATTGACGAAGTGCCGGAAGCGGTTGAGCCTGTTGAAGTCGTACCACCGCCCATGTCAATACTGGTGTCACCCCACATATTTTCTATATCAGATGATGTTATCGACGAAGTGCCTGAACCAGTACCGTTCACCTTACTGCTTGCATTAGGTAAATTCGGAAAACTGTCAGTACCAACCATATTCCCCTGTCTTCTGCCACATGCTGCAAAAACTGTAAGTATAAGCATTAAAATAACAAGAACTGCTAATATTCTTTTCATTATTATTCCCTCTCAACTTTATAATGTTACAGTTAGTTGAACTATATTTACTTCAACAAACTATAACCAATATACATTCTTAATATATCACATTAAAGCAAATATGTCAAACAAATTTAGATTATGGTAAATTTGTTATATTTAACCTAAAAATCACTTGAAAAACAGTACTTTAAATGATATAAGTATATTGTATAAGATATATTGCCTTGATTTAGACCTTTAGGTGATGAAAATACAATACTTTTACAAGAGGTGTTAATTATGCGTACAAAAGATCTGTTTAACTTTGGTTGGCGTTTCCACGAAGGCGAAATCGAAATCGGCGAGCTGCCAACTCCAAAAGGCCCTCAGTACCGCCGTGCAAAAGCCGAGATTGCTCAATGGGGTCCTGCCAACAAATATTATTATGATACTAACACTTGGAATCCTCGCGGTACCGTTATTTGTACCGAACAATGGAAAACCGTCAATTTGCCGCACGACTATGTTGTAAATCAGGTTCCCACTCCTGACGGCAACGAAGGTTTAGGTTATATGGTTACCAAAAATTCTTGGTACAGAAAAACCTTTAAACTTCCCGAAGAAGACAAAGGAAAACGTATTACCCTTTACTTTGAAGGCATTACCAACTGTTGCACAGTTTGGGTTAACAGTTGTCTTGTAAAACGCAATTTCTGCGGTTATGTTCCGTTTGAAGTGGATATTACCGACTATGCTATTTTCGGCGACCAGGAGCCCAACGTAATCGCCATTTATATTGACGCCTCTGTGCACGAAGGCTGGTGGTACGACGGTGGCGGTATCTACCGTAACGTTTGGATGATAAAATCCGATTTGGTATCGGTTGACACATACGGCGTTTATGTTGCACCGAAAAAAATTTCCGACACCGAATGGGAAGTTCCCATTGAAACAACAGTTCGTAATGATGACAACAAAAACCACCGTGTTATTGTTAAAAACGAAATTTTGGACGCTGACGGCAATGTTGTTGCAGAAGTTTCTTCCAACCTTAATGTTGCCTTAAAAGATAAAAAGGTACTTAACCAAAAGATTACGGTTAACAATCCGAAACTCTGGGATTGCGAAAACCCCAACCTTTATTATTGCAAAACTTCAATTATCCGCGGTAAGACTGTGACCGACGAGGTTACCAATCACTTCGGTTTTAGAACTATACGTTTTGACCCCAACCACGGCTTCTTCCTTAACGATAAGCACGTTATCATTAAGGGCCTTTGCTGTCACGAAGATTTCGGCTTACAGGGCAAGGCTGTGTTCGACAGAATTAAGCGTTACCGCGTAAAAATGTTCAAAGAAATGGGTGCAAACGGCTATCGCACCTCCCACTATTCGCAAAGCGACCAGACTATGGACGAACTCGACCGTCAGGGCTTCCTTGTAATGGACGAGACCCGTTGGTTCGGAACTTCTGACGAGTATATCGACCAGCTTGTAACGTTAGTTAAAAAGGACAGAAACCGCCCGTCTGTCATTATGTGGTCACTCTTTAACGAAGAAGATCTTTGCACAACCGAAAGAGGTGCCCGATTTGTTGAGCGTAATTCTGCAATCGTTCGCCGACTTGACCCGACCCGTCCCGTCACCAGTGCAAGCGATGCCAAACCGGACACTGTAAGATGCTTTGATTCACAGGATATTATCGGTATCAACTATAACCTCCAGGGTTATGATGCTTTACATGAGAAATTCCCCGACAAGATGATTTTCTCTTCTGAAAACTGTGCTACCGGAAGCACAAGAGGCTGGTACTACGATACCAACACCAAGTTGCAGTACTTTAAAGCTTATGACAGTGCACCGAACAATTATTTCGGCGGACGTATGAACACTTGGAAAACCTTGATGTCACGCGAATGGGTTGCGGGCGGATACCAGTGGGCCGCAATTGAGCATCGCGGAGAATGTGTATGGCCAAGACTTTGCTCAATTTCAGGTGCTATCGACTTATTCCTGCAAAGAAAAGACGCTTTCTACCACAACCAGTCGCTTTGGAGTGACAAACCGATGGTCCATATCCTGCCGCACTGGAATTTAGCCGGTCGCGAGGGTGAAGAAATTGCCGTTTGGGCTTATACCAACTGCGAACAGCTTGAACTTATTTACAACGGCGAAAGCCTTGGTATTAAGGATATTGAAAAATACGGTCACGGTGAGTGGACACTTGTTTACAATCCGGGCGAAGTTGTTGTAAAGGGTTATATCGGCGGTAAAGAGGTGGCTTCTGACCGCGTTGCAACCACCGGCAAGCCCGTGGCATTGGAACTCGAAATGCAAACTGAAGCCTTATTCGCAAGCAAGTATGACGCCGCTCTCATCAACTGCTACTGTGTTGACGCTGACGGCAACCGTGTTCCTGATGCCGACGTTACCGTAAGCTTCAACTGTTCAGAAGCCGGCGTTGTTTTAGCAACCGGTTCTGATTACTGCGACCATACCCCCGTTTCAGAAACCACCCGCAAAATGCGAGCAGGTGTTATCGCTGCCTTGGTACAGTCAACGGAAAAAGAGGGCATTTTAAAGGTCTATGCTCACGCCGATGGATTAAAACCTGCAAGACTTGAAATCAATGTTACTCAACCCAATGATTTAATAAGATAATTACTATTTTTAAAAAAATCACCACAGTATTTAATATAATATTGTGGTGATTTCTAAAAGGTGATAATTATGTGCATTGATAAATTTGACGAAAACCTCATAAAAATAACTGAATATACGGTTGTTGACAAGCTTCCCGACCCTTTTATATTTAATGATGGAACCCGCGTCAAAAACGTTGCGGATTGGGAAAAACGCAGAAAAGAAATTTACGACACCGCCGTAACCTTACAGTACGGCGAACAACCACCCAAACCCGAGGTTTTCGAGGTTGAGCCGCTTAAAGAATGTAATCCAGGAGACCACTGCGGTTACCGTATAACAGCAGGCACAAAAGAAAAACAAGCAACCTTTACTATGACGGTTATACGTCCAAAAGCCGAGGGAAAACTTCCTGCCGTTGTTTGTGGTGACCTTTGTTGGAGATATGCTTTTGACAAGGAATACCTTGCCGAATTTAGCGATAATAACGTCGTTTTCGTAACATTTAACCGAACCGAACTCGCTCACGACATTCGTGGTGAAGGTCGCGGTAAAGGTCAGTTGTACAAAGTATATCCCGACCTTGATTTTGGTGCTATTTCCGCATGGGCATGGGGTTTTTCAAGATGTGTTGATGCGCTTGAAACTCTTGATTTTATCGATATGTCCTGCATCGCTTTCACCGGTCACTCAAGAGGCGGTAAAACCGCAGCTTTAGCCGGTGTTCTTGACCAACGTGCAGTTATCGTTAACCCTAACGAAACCAACCAAGGCGCATTTTCTTGTTATAGATGTCACTGCAAGGCTATTATGGAAAACGGAAAAGAGTTTCGCAGCGAGCGTTTGAGTGACCTTATCAAAAACTTCGGTTTTTGGATGGGGCCGAAACTCGCTGAATATGTTGACCGCGAGCAGGATTTGCCGTTTGACAGCCATTACTTAAAAGCAATGGTAGCACCCCGAGTTTTGTTGATTGGCGACGCCGCAAGCGATACTTGGACCAACCCTATCGGCACTTGGCAAACAAGTATGGCAGCAACCGAAGTATATAAGTTGTACAATAAGCCCGAAAACTTGCTTTGGTACTGGCGTAGAGGTTACCATATGCACCATCATTACGATGTAAAGAAACTCGTTAATGTTATAAAATATATTCCCGGTGAAGCCGAACTTGATGAGAACTTCTACAAAACACCGTTTAAAACTCCCGAATTAATGTTTGATTGGCGTTGTCCGAAAGAATAAAGTTGTTTTTAAAGACAGCCGCATATAAGCGGCTGTCTATTTGTTTGCTTTTCCTTGACTATCGTTTCTTTTGGTATTATAATGTTATTAACAACTCAAGGGACGGTGAAAATATGTCGGATAAAAAGCATTTTTCAAAAGAAATTATGCCTCAGTGTGCTTATTGTTTAAAAGGTCAGTCACTTTCAGGCGGAGAAGAAATATTTTGCTTAAAAAAAGGCATTACCTCACCTGACGACAGTTGCAAATACTTTAAATACGACCCATTAAAGAGGGTACCCACGTTAAAAGACTTTGGCAGAGATTATAAACCGTCGGATTTTAAACTTTAAAATTAAAATTTACTATTGACAAAAAGGCACTCCGCGGATATAATAGTCGGTGTGCCAAAGATATGGTGGGTATAGCTCAGTTGGTTAGAGCGCCAGATTGTGGCTCTGGAGGCCGTCGGTTCGACTCCGATTACCCACCCCACTTTTAATAAACTCCAAGTCCTGAGATTTGGGGTTTTTTCACTCAAAAGCCACAAAATTTGAATATTGGGGTGTCGTCAAGCGGTAAGACACAGCACTTTGACTGCTGCATTCGTAGGTTCGAATCCTGCCACCCCAGCCAACACCCACGATGTGCCTTTTGGCGCGACGTGGGTGTTTTTTTGTGGGTGCTCGCAGGATTTGAATTTTTCGTCGAAACAAAAACAAAACACCCAAGAACTGAGTTCTTGGGTGTTTTTCTTATTAAATCTTCGGTTTCAATAAACCAACATTAATCCAACGTGATTTTGAACTTTTCAAAAACCTTTATTAAAATAACCCCGACAATCACGCCTGCTACACCTTGCACTGCATTTGCGGGGATATTAACCAAAGACGGCAAGAAGCCATATAAAAAGCCTTCGAACACATAATAACCCGAAACCATTACTATTTCTGCAACAATTCCGCCGATAATCTGTGACGGGAGTTTGCCGATGCGTTTATTCATAAACTTAAAACAAGCAAAAGCGACCAGTGCCATTGCCCCTTTTATCAAAAAGGTTGCCGGAGCATATGTAACATAACCCGAGAATATATCCGCAAGTGCAGAGCCAAGACCGGCTGCTATAAAACCGTATCCCGGAGCAAACAACCAACCGCACAGCAATACGGTACAATCTCCAAGATTTATATAACCTTTCATTGGAGACGGTACTTTAATCAACATAGTTGCAACGCAGACCAACGAAGCCATAAGCGCTGTCATAACAATTCTTTTTGTTTTGGAATGCATTTTCAATACCACCTTTAATTTTGTGGTGACATTATACAACATATTTTATCGTTTATCAACCACCTGTGAAAAATTTTCTTACCAACAAAATAAACTGTAAACTCAACTTGTTTTACTTGAATTTTCCGTATTATTAAAGTATTATACTAATGTACAACATTAAGATGATGGGGGTGTGTTCTATGAGAAAATCACTTTCCTTAATACTCTGCTTATTACTGCTTGTGGGTTGCTCCGGTCTTGACCTAAAACCGTCTGACAACAAACTGTACTCTACCACTTTTTTGGATTTGTTTGACACAGTAACAACTATAACCGGAAAATCAACCAGCAAACAAGCCTTTGAAACCTTGGTTCAACCTATTTACGACAAACTTGAGTGTTATCATAAATTTTTTGATATTTATAAACAGTATGAAGGTATCAACAACCTGAAAACGGTTAACGACCAAGCCTTTAAAGCACCGATTAAGGTTGACCCCGCGATTTTAGACCTTTTACAAGACTGTAAGAATTATTACACTGCCACAAACGGTGTATTTAACCCCGCTATGGGTAGCGTTTTAAAACTTTGGCACGATGCTCGCAAAAACGGTATCAACGACCCCGAAACCGCCTATTTACCCGACATTAATGCTTTAAATAATGCCGGTCAGCATATAAACCCCGACAACATTATTTTAGACCGCGAAAATTCAACTGTTTTCATCAGCGACCCTGAACTTAAAATAGACGTCGGTGCCATTGCTAAAGGGTGGGCAGTACAAAAGGTGTGTAAAAATGCACCTAACGGCTTGCTTATCAGTGTTGGCGGAAACGTTTATGCAACAGGACCTAAAGATGAAAATGGCACCGCTTGGTCAGTTGGCATTCAAAACCCAAAAGGCCAAAATAATTTGCACGTGCTTAATGTTACTTCAGGCAGTGTGGTTACAAGCGGCAGTTATCAGCGAGCTTACACTGTTGACGGTAAATCGTATCACCATATAATCGACCCTACAACATTATACCCCAGCGAGCTTTGGACGTCTGTCACAATTGTTTGCGAAGATTCCGGACTTGCTGATGTGCTTTCAACCTCGTTATTTTTGCTCAACCGCGAACAAGGGCAGGCACTGTTAAATAAGTTCGGTGCAAAGGCTTTGTGGGTAGATGCAAACAACAATTTGTATTACAGTCCCGATTTTGACGGTTTAATAAAAGAATAAAAAAAGCATCGTTAAACGATGCTTTTTTTATTCTCTGATTTTATTGAGTTTTTTGTTTTTGTTTTGTTTCTTGCGAGTTACAATTGTTTTAACAATCCATGCCAAAACAAGAAATACAAATGTTCCGATAACGCTGCCCAACGTGTCAACAACAATATCCCCGAACTGACAGCTTCTGCCCGGAATAAAAATTTGATGAATTTCATCACTTACAGCATAAACTAAACCAAACAACACCGGCAGTCCGTAAGCTAACCGTCCTTTAATTTTAAAAGCACGAACCGTGTTAGCTGCCAAAAATCCCAAAACAATATATTCCGTAAAATGTGCCATTGTTCTGACAAACGATTGCCAATTTTCAATGATACTATGTTGTTGTGCCGGCGGAAGAGTTGTAAAATTGCGGTCAACCGCTTGGGCAATTTTTTTGATTATCTGTCCACTTGTGTTAGCTGAAGTTCCTGCATTTTCATTTGACAACACAAAAATAAACACCATCCAAGTCAACAGCAACACAACCGAAACGATACGGTCAATATAAACTTTTTTACTCAACAATATTGCCCCTTTCGTAATGTACATATAAATTTTACCACAAACAGTTATTAAATACAACAAATTTTGAATATACCGCTCTTCAAAAGACCAAAATATGCTTGAAAACACTTAGTTTAAGGCGGTAAAAAATGAAAAAACTGTTTTGGTTTGCAATTTCTCTTTCCTCGGCATTTATTGTTTTCTGCTTGGTAGCGTTTTTGTGTGTTCTTTTGTCGAATTTAGGCAACAACGCCAATACCGAACCTAAAAACAACTCCTCAACCGTAAAGCATAACGCCGAAACCGTTTCGGTTGCGGTGATTTTTCACGATGACAACAAAACTCTTTTATGCGACCTTCAAATAACTCCGAAACTTCAAATTTTGAGTTCACATTCAATAGAAATAAACGGCACTAATGCCGAATTTAATGAAAGAACAAATTCAAACGAAGGTCTTTATCCGTTCATCGGTAAGTGTCTTGACCAAAATGTCAAAAACACAAAAAAATATATTTATACCGACACCAAAAATTTGCAAGAAATTGCTGACATATCGGGCGGGATAGTGTATAATTATAATTTAGAGAGTGAAACCCTTTTAACCGGAAACCAAGTAGTAGAGATTTTGGACTGCAACCTATTTGAAAGCACCTGCCGTCAGGTTGCTTTCAAAACGTTTTCGGGCAATTTAGAAAAAATATTTCAATTTATAACAAACAACACTGTTAACAACCTATCTTATCCTGCTGTATATTCAGCATATTATTAATTGTTTTAAAGGAGAACGTTTTGAAAAAAATATTATCGTTATTACTTATAGCGGTGATTTTGGTGAGTGCTACAGGATGTGATTTTTCAATCTTCAGTGAAGAAACTGTTTTAGACCCTGCCGAAATCAACGAAAATTTTTCAATTTCCAAGTTAAATATTTATCCCGAAAGCAAGAAATTTCAACTAATTGGAAAATTCGAGCGTTCGGGTTATAATCAGTTGAACGATACTCAAAAAGGCATTTACATTTTAATGGATAATGCTGTGTTTAATATGCAAACCGGCTACATATCTTTAGGCAAAGCAACCCAAATGGATATTTCAATAGCCTGCCTTGCATTAAGGAATGACCGACCGGAATATTTCTGGTTGCCAACAGCATACGCTTTAAGAACAAAAGGTGTTTTGGGCGAAATTTGTTTTGCAAAAACCGATAAAGATTGGCTTTACACCGAAGCAGAAAGACAACAATTTGAAAAAAAGATACTTGACGCTTTAACCAAAATTAACCAGAATTTTTCAGGGGAAGAAACAGAATTTGCCCGCGAACTTTTGGCTCACGACACCCTCGTCACAAAACTTGAATATGACAGTAAAAATGTCAACAATTATAAAAACAATCCGTCTTCATGGGATATTGTAGGTGCTTTTTGTAACGGTAAAACTGTTTGTGAAGGCTATGCAAAAGCTATGCAGGTTTTAGCTTTTATGTTGGGAATCAACTGTGCCACCGTAACCGGCGTTTCAACCGAACCGCACATGTGGAATGTTATCAACATTGAAAACAACTGGTATCACCTTGACCCAACCGCCAACGACACCGACAACAGTTCGTACCACTTTTTCTTTAACGTCACCACTGAATATCTTTTAAAAAGTTATACCATTGACCCCGTCTTTAAACCCGTTTCTCAAAACGAAACGGTTGACAGCGGTAACATCTTTTTGCCAACCTGTACTGCAACGGAATATAACTATCACATTGTTAACTCGCTTTATATAGCGGATAAATCCCAAATAGAATCTACCGTCGTCAGTATGCTCTGTGCCGCGCGGCGTTCAGGGAAGAGAATGGTTGAATTCGCGGTTTCGCCCGAAATGGACTTTGTTTTCGGTTCTGCCGACACCGCAAAAATCTTCAAAATTGAGCGTTGCGTTTCGATTGCCAACTCCGAACTCGGCTCCAAAAGAATAAAAAAATACAGCTACGGTGGAATAACCGGTGCATTAGGTTTTATGATTTCTTGGTAATTCCAATATTTAACATTATGTAACACTTTGTTAATATTTGTATGCTATTATTTTTACTGTTATATACATATTGAATTCAAGGAGAATTTAAATGCTCAAACTTAAAAATATAACCAAACATTACGGCGTTGGGGAAAATGACTCAGTACGTGCTTTGCAGGGCGTTGACATTGAGTTTCGAAAAACTGAGTTCGTTTCGATTTTGGGACAGTCAGGTTGCGGAAAAACAACTTTGCTTAACATCATCGGCGGACTTGACCGCTACACCGATGGCGACCTTATCATAAACGGTCGCTCAACTAAGGAATACCGCGACCACGATTGGGATACCTATCGCAACCATTCAATAGGTTTTGTTTTCCAAAGCTATAACCTTATTCCTCACCAAACCGTACTTTCAAACGTTGAGTTAGCTTTGACTCTTTCGGGCGTATCAAAGCAGGAACGCCGCAAAAAAGCAATTGCTGCACTTGAAAAGGTGGGTTTAAAGGACCAACTAAATAAAAAGCCAAACCAAATGTCAGGCGGACAAATGCAACGTGTTGCTATTGCCCGTGCTTTAATAAACGACCCTGAAATTTTACTTGCAGACGAGCCGACAGGTGCATTGGATTCTGAAACCTCAGAGCAAATTATGGCTCTTTTAAAAGAGGTTGCAAACGACCGACTGGTTGTAATGGTTACCCACAACCCCGAACTTGCTGAGCGTTATTCTACCCGTATCATTAAAATTCTTGACGGTAAAGTAATTGACGATTCCAATCCATACGACTCAGAACAAGAGAAACCTGTTCAGGAAGTTGCTCCCGAAACCGAAAAAAAGAAGAAGTCCAAGAAAAAGCAACAAAAAGGCTCTTCGATGTCCTTTTTCACTGCTTTAACTTTGAGTTTAAACAACCTTTTAACCAAAAAAGGACGCACTTTTATGACCTCGTTTGCAGGCAGTATCGGAATTATCGGTATTGCTCTGATTTTATCATTGTCATCAGGTTTTCAAACCTATATTGACAAAGTTCAAGAGGACACCCTCTCGTCATATCCTATCACAATTTTGGCAGAAGAAGCTGATATGTCGGCACTGTTCAAGTCTATGGCCGAAAACGAGCAGGACCGTCAAAACCGTGAAAACGACAAAGTTTATGCCAACACTGATATGTATGATATGATGAACGCACTTTTCAACTCTGATGCAAAGCAAAACAACTTAAAGTTGTTTAAAGCTTGGCTTGAAAGCGACGAAAGTAACATTGACAAGTACACAACCGCCATTCAGTACGGATATAGCACCAACCTTGAGGTTTACGTTTCAGATACATCTAAAGGTGTTTTAAAAGCTAACGACTATATGGCTCTTTTTGAAGATATTTCAGGCTCTGAAAATTCTAATTCAATGGGTGGAATGATGCCCATGATGTCAAGCAGTTCGATTAAAGTTTTCAATGAAATGATTTCCAAAAAAGACGGCACCGGCATTAACGGTTTGGTTTATGAACAGTATGAACTTTTAGACAACGAAACAATGCATTGGCCCACCTCTAAAAACGAAGTTTTATTGGTTGTTAATGAGCACAATGAAATTTCAGAGTCGTTTCTTTATGCTTTGGGTCTTTTAGACCGCGAGCAATTGGGTACGGTTTTGCGTAAAATTATGGCAGGCGAAAAAGTTGAAAATGTTGATATTAGCGAAACCTGGACTTATGAGGATTTACTGAACCTAAAGTTTAAGCTGATTTTGCCCACCGATAAATTCCAAGGTGTTGACACCGATTCTGACAAAATAAACGACCGTTTTGTTGATATGAGCACTGATGAATCATATATGAAACTGTTATTGGCGTCAGCTGAAGAATTGGAAGTTGTCGGTATAGTAAAACCAAAAGCAGACGCGGTTTCCACTGTTTTGCAGGGCTGTGCGGTTGCTTATACAAAAGAATTGACCGATTGGTATATTGGTGAAACCGCCAAATCCGAACTTGTAAAATATCAACTCCAAAATAGCGGTACGGATGTTTTTTCGGGATTGCCGTTCATAACCAACATTCCCGAAACCGACGAAGACAAAGCTCATGATTTTCTTTCTTGGTTCTCAAAACTTGAACCTCAAAAACAAATAAGCGTTTATACACACATTGCCTCTACTCCTGACACCGCCACCTTGCAAAGTTTAACCGCAACCGAAATCGCAAAATATTCGACCCGCGATTTGCAGGAAAACTTTATAATAATGCTTTACACGAGGCAGTCGGCAAACGAAAGTTCCAACGGTATGGCCGAGGAAAACGTCCGCAGTATGCTTTCTTCCATGAGCGATGCACAAATTTATGATTTGGTATACCAAACCTTAACCGAAATGGTAAAAGGACAATATGCCGCAACTCAAACAGCACGCTTAAAAGCAATGCCCGAATCGGCTGTAACAGCAGAACTTGAAACAGTTATAAACCAGGCTGATACTGTTACTTTGAGCCGTTATTACGATGTAACCTCCGAACTAAGATTTTCAAAAACTTCCCTTACCGAAAATCTTACTACCATCGGTTACTCCGACAAGGATGACCCCAGCACAATCAACATTTATGCTGCCACCTTTGAGGATAAAGACAATATTGCCGAACTGATTGCAACCTATAACAGCCAAAAACCGGAGGCAGACCAAATTACTTATACCGACTATATTGCCATTATGATGTCCTCAATCAGCACTATCATTAATATGATTTCATACGTGCTTATTGCGTTTGTTTCAATTTCATTAGTGGTATCCTCTATAATGATTGGTATTATCACCTATATCTCGGTTTTGGAACGTACAAAGGAAATCGGTATTTTACGTTCAATCGGAGCATCCAAAAGGGATATTTCCCGCGTGTTTAATGCAGAAACCTTAATAGTCGGATTTGTTGCAGGATTACTGGGAATTTTAGTAACAGTTCTCCTCAATATCCCAATAAGTTTAATTATTGAAAAATTCTCGGATATTAAGGGATTGGCCTCGTTGCCTTTGGGCGGTGCAATAATTTTAGTGGCAATCAGTATGGCACTGACCTTAATCGCAGGACTTATTCCGTCACGCGTTGCCGCTAACAAAGACCCCGTTGTTGCATTAAGAACAGAATAATTTAAAAATCTCTGTTTCAATGAACAAACTCATTAAAAATTAACGATGAAACCTCCTGTGGTAGTTGTTTTAATTCTACCATAGGAGGTTTTTTGTGCATTCATGTAAACTTGGGGTGTTTTATTTTATCGGGGATTGTTTTATTTCGTTGCTGCAATCCTTGACAATAAACCGTAAAAATGGTATCATAATTTGATATGGAGGTGACGTGAAATGCCACGATTTTTCAAAGAATTTTTTGAGTCTAGTCCGTTTATTGACGGAGATGATGCAAAACATATTTTACGCTCATTGCGTATGACTGTGGGCGAAAAATTAACCGTTTGCGATACAAAAGGTTTTGACTATTCGTGTGTGATTTCGGCATGTTCGGACTCACGCGTTGAACTTGAAATAAAAGAAAAACGCAAAAACGATACCGAACCGACAATTTTCGTCACTCTTTACCTTTGCTTGACAAAAGGTGACAAAATGGATTTAGCAGTACGCCAAGCTGTTGAAATGGGGGTTAGCCGTATTGTTCCCGTGCTTTCAACCAACTGCGTTTCACGTCCGGATGAAAAATCACTGAAGAAAAAGCAAGAAAGATGGCAAAAAATTGCCGACGAAGCCGCAGGTCAAAGCGGTAGAGGTATTTTACCGAAAGTAAATGAAACTTTGCATTTTAATGAGGCGGTTAAATTGGCAACAACGGACGATTTATGCGTATTTTGTTATGAATTGGCAACCGAAAATTTGAACACTATTAATGACAACGTCAAAACTGTTTCAGTAATCATCGGTCCTGAGGGCGGTTTTACTGTGCCGGAGGCTGAAAGTTTAGCTCAAAACGGTGCAAAAACCGTGAGTTTAGGTAAACGTATTTTACGTGCCGAAACCGCACCGGTTGCGGCTTTGGCTGCTGTTATGCTCAAAAGCGGAAATATGTAATTTTTTTGATAAGTCCCAAAGCAAAAACTGATAAGGTGATACAATGCTCAAAAAATATATAGGTGACAAGGCTTTTTACCGTTTTGTTTTAGCCATCGCCGTACCCATTATGCTACAAAACGGTATCACAAACTTTGTAAATATGTTGGACAACATCATGGTTGGTCGCGTTGGAACAGCGGCTATGACCGGTGTTTCGGTTTCCAATTTATTGATATTTGTTTTCAATCTTTGTATTTTTGGTGCCGTTTCGGGCGTTGGAATTTTCGGTGCTCAATACTACGGTAAAAACGACCAACAAGGATTAAAATATTCGTTAAGATTTAAATTAATTCTTAGTTTGATTTTAACTGTTGGCGGTCTTTTGCTTTTTTATTTTCTCGGTGACAAGCTGATTACGTTATATTTAAAAGGTGAAGGCAGTGCCGAAGAAATCGCAAATGCATTTGATTCTGCAAAAAGTTATCTTTTTGTAATGATGCTTGGGTTTATTCCCTTTACCCTAACACAGTGCTATTCCAGTGCCTTGCGTGAAACCGGTGAAACAGTTCTTCCAATGAAAGCAAGTATTATTGCGGTTTTGGTGAATTTGAGTTTTAACTGGGTTTTAATTTTTGGTATATCACCCTTAAAAATTCCTGCTTTAGGGGCAACCGGTGCTGCTATTGCAACAGTTTTGTCAAGATTTGTTGAAGCCGCCATCGTAATAATTTGGACACACAAACATAAAGAAAAAAATCCTTACATTGTTGGCGTTTTCAAGAATTTCCGCGTTCCGATTTCTCTTTGTATTAATATGCTAAAGAAATCAATACCTTTAATTTTGAACGAAACTTTATGGGCAACCGGTGTTGCTGTTCTTAACCAAAGCTATTCTGTTTTAGGCGTTGATGTTGTAGCCGCAGATAATATTGCTCAAACTTTCTGGAACCTATTCTCTGTTGTGTTTATCGCAACCGGTAGTGCTATAAGCATAATTATCGGAAATATGCTTGGAGCAGGCAAATTAAACGAAGTTATGGATACAGCAAGAAAACTCATTACCTTTGGTTTTTTAACCAGCGTTTTTATGGGCGGACTTTACGCTGCCGCATCTCCTTTTATTCCGCTTCTTTATAACACAGAACAAAACGTTCGTTCAATCGCAACCGGAATTATGATAATCAATGCAATTGCAATGCCTTTTGATTCTTTGACTCATTCTTCATATTTCACCTTGCGGTCAGGCGGAAAATCGCTCGTTACATTCATTTTTGACTGCGGATTTATGTGGTGCGTTTCAGTACCGCTTGCATTTGTACTTTCTCGTTATACCAATTTAAATATTTTACCGGTATACGCTTTGGTTCAAGGAGTTTATATAATAAAAAGCTTCCTTGGTCTTGTTTTGGTTAAAAAAGGTAATTGGATTAGAAACATCGTAAACGATTAATTTAATTATTTTGAGGTTATTATGAAAGAACAGTTTTCACGTACAGAAAATTTGTTAGGTCAAGGCTCAACCGAACGCCTTAAACACTGCCGAGTTGCCGTTTTTGGCGTTGGCGGTGTTGGTAGTTTTACAGTTGAAGCGTTGGCACGTGCCGGCGTTGGTGCTATTGATTTGATTGATTCCGACAAGGTTAGTGAAAGTAATATTAACCGTCAAATTATTGCCCTTAAAAGTACAGTTGGACAGTTAAAGGTTAATGTTGCAGAGAAAAGAATAAAAGACATAAATCCTGAATGTGAAGTTACTGTTTTCCCCGTTTTTTACAGTGAAGAAACTGCCGAAAGTTTCGATTTTTCTAAATATGATTATATTGTCGATGCGATTGACACAGTTTCGGCAAAAATTGACATAATTTGCCGTGCAAAAACTCTTGGCGTTCCCATAATTTCCTCAATGGGAACAGGAAATAAACTTGACCCGACAGCTTTTAAAGTTACAGATATTTATAAAACTAAATCCTGCCCTTTAGCTCGCGTTATGCGGTCAAATTTAAAAAAACAAGGGATTAAAGACCTCAAAGTTGTTTTTTCTGAGGAGATGCCGAAACAAACGATTTCAACCGACTCTAAAACTGACGGCAAGCGTGCTCCCGCATCGGTACCTTTTGTACCGTCGGTAGCAGGACTTATTATTGCCGGAGAAGTTATTAAAGACCTTTTGAGGTGAAATTATGGCAAGAGAATTAACCAAAGCTGAATTAGCTGAACGTAGCATCAATAAAAAATTCCGAAAAGCTATCTGGAATAAATTCATTGAAGGTGTCAAAACCTATGAACTTATAAAAGAAAACGATAAAATTGCCGTTTGTATTTCAGGCGGTAAAGACTCAATGATGCTGGCCGTTTTAATGAAAATGCTGCAACGTTACAGTGATATTCCTTTTGAATTAAAGTTTATAGTAATGGACCCCGGATATAACACTGAAAACAGAGCAAAAATCGTAGAAAACGCCAAGATTTTAGATATACCTATTCATATTTTTGAAACCGACATTTTTGAGATTGCTGATAATGTTTCGGAATCTCCTTGTTATTTGTGTGCAAGAATGCGACGCGGACATCTTTACAACGAAGCTAAAAATTTAGGTTGCAATAAAATTGCTTTAGGACATCACATGAGTGATGTTATTGAAACAACGTTACTCAGTATGATGTACGGTTCTCAAATTCAGGGAATGTTACCTAAACTTCACAGTACCAATTTTGACGGAATGGAACTTATCCGTCCTCTTTACTGTGTTTTAGAGGAAGATATTATTCATTGGGCAAATTATAACGAGCTTTCATTTATTGCTTGTGCTTGCAAATTAACCGCACGTGCCGCAGTTGATGAAAACGCTTCCAAACGCCGTGAAATCAAACAACTTATAAAAGAGCTTAAACTTAAAAATCCTGAAATTGAGAAGAATCTTTTTAACAGTATTCACCGTTGTAATGTTGACACTTTGCCGGGTTTTAAACTGGATGGTGAAATGCATAGTTTTCTTGAAAAATTTTAATATAAAATTTAATATAAATAACCCTTAAATTATAAATAATTTAAGGGTTATTTTTTTCTGCTCGAATTTATAAAAATTTACTCAAAAATTATACAAAAATTCGCCAAATTTCCTTGAAAAAAAATAAGATTTGTGGTACAATTTTAAATGGATATACGTATGTTATTTTTAGGTTATTAACAACCTGAAATTTAACTGTTAATAATTGCTGATTTACATATTTTTAATAAAAATTTTGAAGGGGAAAGTGGAAAATGGCTATTAATTCCATATTCGATTTATGGGAAGAAATTATTTCAGAATGTCGAAATAAAGAAAAAATTACCGAAGTTGGTCTAAAAGCTTGGATTTTGGATTTAACTCCTATTTCAACCGATGACGGCGTTCTTACTTTAGCCGCAAATAATGAATGGAAAAAGAAGACTGTTGACGGTTACTATAAAGCAATTTTAGAAAAAGTCTGTGAAGAAGTTTCAGGTCTTCCTATGACAATTGAAATCATTGTTCAATCAGACGAACCTAAAAAACCTTCGGGTGAAGTTTCAAATACTCAAGATATTTACACTTTTGAAAATTTTGTTGTAGGTCCGTCTAACCAAATTGCCCATGCTTCAGCTAAGGCGGTTGCTGCAAAGCCTTTTTCAAATCAGTATAACCCATTATTCTTATATGGAAACTCAGGTGTAGGTAAAACTCACCTTATGCTTGCTATAAAAAACAGTATTGAAAAAACTTTTCCTGACAAGCAGGTTTTGTTTTTACGCGGTGAACAGTTTACTAATGAACTTATTCAAGCAATCCGTAACCAAACAACTGACCTTTTCCATGAACGTTTTAGAAATGTTGATGTTTTATTAATAGATGATATTCATTTCATTGCCGGTAAAGAACGTGCTCAGGAAGAATTTTTTAATACTTTCAACGCTTTATATCCGGAACGTCAAATTGTTGTTACTTCTGACCGTCCGCCCAAAGAAATTAAAACTTTGGAAGATAGAATCCGTTCCCGTATGGAAAGCGGAATGATGGCAGATATTCAAAGTCCGGATTTCGAAACAAGGTTTGGTATTTTAAAACAAAAAGCTGACCAATTAGAACTTGATGTAAGTGATGATATTCTTTATTCAATTGCCGAACAAATTAAAAGTAATATACGTCAGTTAGAAGGAATTATTAAAAAACTTAAAGCTTATGTAACAGTTCATTCAAATAATTTAACATTACCTATTGTTCAACGATATATTAAAGACGTTGTAAGCGAAACTTTACCTGAACCTGTAACGGTTGAAAAAATTGTTGAAGAGGTTTCAAGAACTTATAATGTTTCTTCAGAGGATATTTATTCACGTAAAAAACAAGCAGATATTGCTTATGCACGTCAAATTTCAATGTATATTGTTAATCAAGTTATGTCCCTTTCATCAACCGATATTGGTAAAAAATTTAATAAAGACCATACAACTGTTCTTTATACTATTGAAAAAATTAAAACAAAACTTAAAGAAAATGAATATGAAAGAAAACTTGTTGACGATATTATAAAAAATGTCAAAAATTAATCAGTTACTTTTGTTAACATAAAGGTATAAACTTATCCACTTATTAACAGGTATTAACAATAACTTATTAACATCATTGTTAATTGAAAATTTTTTTAATTTTTTATTAACATCGCTGTTAATTACATGTTGATAAAAACTATTTTAATTTTTCCTTAATTTAAACAGTGTTTTCAAGTTTTTAACCTTTTCAACAACACCTACTATTACTACTATTTTAAAAGATAAATAAAAAGGGAAGGAATTTTAAAAATGAGATTTTTGGTAAACCGCGAAAAATTATGCGAAGCAGTTATGAATTTATCCCGTGCAGTTGCAACAAAAGCAACTTTTCCAGTTTTAGAAGGAATCTATATGAATGCTACTTCTGATGGTTTAAAAATGATGGCATACAATTTGGAAATAGGTATGACTAAAACAATTGATATCACTTGTGCAGAAGAAGGTAGCATTGTTTTTAAAGCTAAACTTTTAGGTGATATTTTAAGAAGTATGACCGATGATACAGTTTCTTTTGAAGTTAACGACCGTTTGGTTTGTAAAATAAAATGCGGTTCGGCAATGTTTGATATTATGGGTATGCCGGCATCAGATTTTCCTGAAATGCCCACAGTTGATGATTGTGAAAGATTGGTATTCCCGTGCGAAACATTAAAAGATATGGTACGTCAAACTGTTTTTGCAACAGCTCAGGCAGATGCTCAAAAACCTATTTTAACCGGACTTTTATTTGATGTTGAACCTGATAATGTTAAGGTTGTCGGTGTTGACGGTTACCGTTTAGCTGTAAGAAAACAGATTTTGAATTTAGGAAAAACAATGTCTTTTGTAATTTCTGCAAAAACAATCGGTGAAGTTGTAAAAATTATAACAGAAGATGATGAAAATATTGAATTTTTTGTTGGTCGCCGTCATGTTGCAATGAGTGTTGATGGTTATTCGGTTGTTTCCCGTAAAATTGAAGGTGAATTTATTGATTATAAGAAAATTATGCCTTCTTCATTCTCAACAACAATTAAAATTAATACAAAAGCAGTTGCTTCAACTATTGAAAGAATTTCACTTATTATTAATGACCAGTTAAAAACTCCTATGAGATGCAAAATTGAAACAGATGAAATTGTATTTTCTTGTGCAACAGCTTTGGGACGTGCTACGGATTCTTATAAAACCGAAATCACCGGTGATACATTTGAAATTGGTATAAATAACAGATTTTTACTCGAAGCATTGAAAAATTGTGATTGTGAAGAAGTTACAATGAATTTTAACGGTGCTTTTGCATCAGTAATTATATTACCTAAAGAGGGCGACGATTTTATTTATATGGTAATGCCCATGAGATTGAAGGCTGAATAATGCAAGAAATAAGAATTCATACAGAATATATAAAATTGGATGATTTATTGAAATTTGCAGGTTTACTTGGTACCGGCGGAATGGCTAAAGCAGTTATTCAAGATGGATTAGTAAAAGTAGACGGTGAAGTTTGTACTATGCGTGGAAAAAAACTTCGCGGTGGTGAAATTGTTGAATTTCAAAGTCAGACTATTAAGGTTGTAAGATAAATGATTTTTAAAAGTTTAAAAATCAAAAATTTTAGAAATATTGTTTCAGAAAATTTTAATTTTGACAGTGGAATGAATGTAATCTACGGTCAAAATGCTCAAGGCAAAACCAATATTTTAGAAAGTTTATGGTGTTTTACGGGAGCAAAAAGTTTTCGCGGTGCTAAAGACAGTGAATTAATAAATTTTAATAGTGATTTTGCAGAATTAGAGTTAGATTTTTTTAATGAAACTCGAGAACAAAATTGTATTATTAAAATTAATAAAACCAGAAGTGCTGTGCTAAACGATGTTGAATATCCTCACGCTTCTGCACTTGCAGGAAAAATTACTTGTATTGTTTTTTCACCGAATGACCTTAATATTGTGAAAGACGGGCCAATTTGCAGGCGAAAATTTTTAGATACTGCGATTTGTCAACTTTATCCTGCATTTATAGGTATTTCAAAGCGGTATATTAAAGCACTCGAACAGCGTAATTCAATTTTAAAAAATCTTAAATTTAATCCTAATATGGAAGAATTTATTGAAGATTTTGAAAAAGAGTTAGCTGAAACTGGTTGCAGTATAATCAAATACCGAAAAAATTTTACTGAAAAAATTAATAAATATTTACCTGAAATTTATTGCGGAATTTCAAACGGTAAAGAAAAAATTTCGGTAAATTATGAATCGTCTGCCGGTGAAAATACAGAAGAATTTTTAATTAATCTTAAAAATTTCCGAAAAAGCGATATGCAGTCACTTTCAACATCAATAGGGCCTCACCGTGATGATATAGATATTAAAATTAACGGTATAAGTGCAAGAAGTTTTGGTTCACAAGGTCAAAAACGTTCCGCGGCGTTAGCATTAAAGTTGGCTGAATCTGCGGTAATTTCTGAAATAACCGGTCAAATACCGGTGGCACTCCTTGATGATGTAATGAGTGAGCTTGATATTTCCCGTCAAAACTATATTTTGAATCATATAAAGGATTGGCAGGTATTTATTACTTGCTGTGATGTAGCAAATTTCGAAAATTTGAAAAAAGGAAAGATTTTCGAAATTGAAAACGGTAAACTTATTGAAAGGTAAGAAATATGTATTTGCATTTAGGTCAAGATACGGTGGTTAAAAAAAAGGATATTATTGGAATTTTTGATATGGATACCACAACTGTTTCAAAAATTTCAAGAGATTTCTTAAATTCCGCTGAAAAAAAGAAAAAGACGGTTAATGTATCGTTCGAATTACCTAAATCCTTTGTTGTTGTAAAAGAAAAAGAAAATCAAAAAATATATATTTCGCAACTTTCTTCGCAAACACTCGAAAAACGTTCAAAATCCAAAAAAATATTCTACGAATAATTTTAATTAAAACTTCTTAAAAGGAGATTAAAATGAGCAACGAAAACAAAACACCCATCGTTACCGAAAATTACGACGAAAATTCCATACAGGTTTTGGAAGGTCTTGAAGCGGTCAGAAAGCGTCCCGGTATGTATATCGGTTCGACCGGTGAAAGAGGTTTACATCACCTGGTTTATGAAATCGTCGATAACTCGATTGACGAGGCTTTAGCCGGATATTGCGATAAAATTACTGTCGAAATTTTGGACGACGGTATTATTCGTGTTACCGATAACGGACGTGGTATCCCTACAGGTATCAACCCGCAAAAAGGTATTCCTACCGTAACGGTTGTATTTACAATTTTGCACGCAGGCGGTAAGTTCGGCGGAAGCGGATATAAGGTTTCGGGAGGACTTCACGGTGTTGGTGCATCGGTTGTTAACGCTTTGTCTTCTTGGTTAGAAGTTGAGGTTAAAGACGGTAAAAATATTTATAAACAAAGATATGAAAAGGGTGCCATTGTCAGTGACCTTGATGTAATTGGAACTACAAATGAAACAGGTACTACCGTTACATTTAAGCCCGACCCAACAATTTTTACTGATACTACTCTTTATGATTACGATATTTTGCTTAATCGTTTAAGAGAGCAGGCTTTTCTTAACGCAGGTATTCGTGTTGTGCTTACTGATCGTAGAACAGACGAAGCAATACCCACAATAGGCAAAAGTGACGACCTTTGTTTTGAGGGTGGTATTAAGTCATACGTTGAATATTTACTTGCAGGTATTAAAAAAGAAAGTTTAATTAATGAGGTTATATATCTTTCAGGTAGCAAAAATGATGAAACTGCAGAAATAGCTCTTCTTTGGTCTACTGCATATGATAGTAAAATTTTATCTTTTGCTAATACCCTTCATACTATTGATGGTGGTACTCATGAACAAGCTTTT